>JAOBAU010000045.1 GCA_025463165.1 Acidobacteriota bacterium
ACAGAGCGAGCCGAGCACGACCGTCAGGATCACGGAGAGCGTCAGCGTGCGCGACGGATCGGGATTGTGCGCCGAGCCCCATGCGCAGATGGCGCCGGAGATGATGCCGAACAGCGGCGGCAGCAGCGTGAACGGGCGCGCAAGCGTCAGGTAAGGCTTCACGGCGGGCGATTGTAGCCTGCCACATGCGCTACACTGCGCCGGTTACACATGACCCGCAAGCCGGTCTTCGATGCCGATGCCAATGCGAACGACGATGAGATTTCGTCGTCCCCGCCGAGAAGCATGAACAACAACGAACGCAAAATTGCGCTGTTCATCGATTTTGAGAACATCGCCATTGGCGTCACTGACGCCAAGTACAAGAAGTTCGAGGTCGAGCTCCTGCTCGAGCGTCTGCTCGAGAAAGGAAAGATCGTCGTCAAGCGCGCGTACTCGGACTGGGACAAGTTCCCCGACTACAAGCGCGAGCTGCACGAATCGGCGATCGAGCTGATCGAGATCCCCGGCCGCAAATACTCGGGGAAGAACTCCGCCGACATCCGGATGGTCGTCGATGCGATGGACATGGCGTGGTCAAAAGATCACATCGACGTCTTCGTCATCGCGTCGGGCGACTCCGATTTCTCGCCGCTCGTCTCCAAGCTCAAAGAGAACGACAAGTTCGTGATCGGCGTCGGCGTGAAGAACTCATCGAGCGATCTGCTGATCGACAACTGCGATGAGTTCATCTTCTACGAAGATCTCGTGCGCGTGACGCAGAAGGCGCCGACCGTCGCGTTCAAAGACAAGAAGCAGGCCGAGGTCTTCAAGCTGCTGATCGACTCGATCAAGGCGCTGATGCGCGAGAACAAAGAGATCCTCTGGGGCTCGATGGTCAAACAGACGATGCAGCGCAAGAAGCCGACGTTCAACGAGGAGTATTACGGCTACAACACGTTCAGCGATCTCCTCGAGGACGCGCAGAAAAGCGACATCATCAAGATCAAAAAAGACATCAAGAGCGGTTCGTACGTAATCACCGGCTTCGCGGCGCCCGCCGCATAGAGAGGCAGCAATGTCGATCGCTCAATCCTTCCTCGGCGAGTTCGATTACGAGATGGCGAACACGCGCAAAGTCCTCGAGCGCGTTCCCGAAGAGAAGTTCGATTTCAAACCGCACGACAAGTCTCCGAACCTCGGCTGGCTCGCCGCGCACGTCACGAACCTTCCGACGTGGGCGTCGCTCGGCATCAACGCCGACAACTTCGATCTCAGCCCGCCCGGTCAGGAAGCGCCGCGCGCCCCGACGTTCGCGACGCGCGACGAGCTCCTGGCGAAGTTCGACACGAACGTGACCTCGGCGCGCGAAGCGATTGCCGGCGCGAGCGACGAGACGTTCATGCAGCCGTGGACGCTGATGCGCGCCGGGCAGAAGATCTTCACGATTCCGAAGGCCGGCGTGATCCGGACGTGGATGATGAATCACCTGATTCACCATCGCGCCCAGCTGGCCGTTTATCTGCGACTGAACGACGTGCCGGTGCCGGCTTTGTACGGACCGAGCGCGGATGAACGGCCGTAGCGCGGTCGCCTGACACTCGTCACCTTCGTCACATTACTTTCGGCACAGGCGTAACGCACGCGGCAGACGCATTCTGTCTGCATGCATCCGATCACCATTGAATCTGTCGTGAAGTCGTTCGGCGAGCGTCGCGTCCTCGATGCGATCTCCCTCGAGCTGCGCGATCGTGAAGTCCTCGGCCTGCTCGGTCCCAACGGCGCCGGCAAGTCGACGCTCGTCCGCACGATCATGGGACGCGTTCTCCCCGACTCCGGCGACGTCCGCATCCACGGAAATCTGGCGCGAGCCGGTGACAACGCGGCGCGCGCGGGAGTCGGCGTCGTGCCGCAGGAGATCGCGCTCTATCCGCTCCTCTCGCCGCGCGAAAACCTCCTCGTCTTCGGCCGCTACTACGGACTCGCCGGCGCGACGCTCAACTCCGCCATCGACAAAGCGCTCGACTGGGCGGGGCTTTCCGATCGCGCGAACGAACCGTCGAAGACATTCTCCGGCGGCATGAAGCGACGGCTGAACATGGCGGCCGGCGTCCTGCACAAACCGCGCGTGTTGCTGCTCGACGAGCCGACGGTCGGCGTCGATCCGCAATCGCGCGAACGGATCTACACGATGATCGAGCAGCTCCGTGCAGATGGCGTCTCGCTCATCTACACAACGCATTACATGGAAGAGGTCGAGCGGCTCTGCGATCGGATCGTCATCATCGATCACGGCCGCGTCGTCGGCACCGGCACGAAGGATGAGCTGGTGCGCGCCACGATCGGCTCGCAGCGCGAGATCGTCGTCGACTTCGCCGACGGCACGCGCGAGACGCGGCTGACCGACGATCCGGGCGAGATGCTGCACGTTCTCTCGGCGGCCGAGGCGCGCGGCGCGGTCGTGCGCGACGTCCGCCTCAAATCGCCTTCACTCGAAAACGTGTTCCTGCATCTGACAGGAAGGGAGCTTCGCGAATGATTATCTCGATCGTACGAGCCGGATGGATGAACCTGCGACGCGACCGCGCCGCGATGATGCTGAGCTTCATCGTGCCGGTCGTTTTCTTCTCGATCTTCGCGACGGTCTTCGGCAGCCGCGGCGACTCCGGCACGTCGAAGATCAAGCTCGCCGTGGCCGATGAAGATCACAGCGAGCGTTCGAAGGAACTGATCGGCGGATTGAAGTCCGAGTCCGCGCTGACGATTGTCGAATCGCCGAAGGACGGCGCGAAATTCACCGCCGCCACCGCGGAAGAATACGTTCGCGCCGGAAACATCGCCGTCGCGCTCGTCGTGCCGAAAGGCTTCGGCGAATCGAAGCTCTCGTTCTACAGCGGCGCGGAGAAGAAAGGTGCCGCGTTTCGGCTGTTCGCCGATACGTCCGATCCGATCGCGCCGCGCGTCGTCGGCGGGCTGCTGCAGAAGGTCGTCATGACCGCTGCGCCGGAGCTGATGATGAGCAGCGGCATCGACGCGATGGATCGCTTCGCCGGCGGACTCACCGACGCGCAGAAAGCAACGCTGAACGGCAACATGGATTCGTTCCACAAACAGCGCGTTGCGAATCCGAACGCCAAGTCGTCAACGGCCGACGGTCTCGTGCCCATCGAAGTCTCCGATGTCCTCGGCAAAACGAAAAAGAATCCGCTCGTTGCGTTTTACGCGGCCGGCATCGGCGTGATGTTCCTCCTCTTCACTGCATCGAACGCCGGCGGCGCGCTGCTCGAAGAAAGCGAGAGCGGCACGCTCGATCGCATCCTCACCACGCGCGTCACGCTCACCACTCTCCTCCTCGGCAAACTCGCGTATCTCTGGACGCTCGGCCTCGTGCAGCTCGTGGTGATGTTCGTCTGGGGCGCGATCGCGTTCAAGCTCGAGTTGCTGAAGCACCTCGGCGGCTTCGCGATCATGGCGCTGGCGACGTCATTGACGACCGCGGCGTTCGGACTCGTGCTCGCGTCGGTGTCGCGAACGCGCGCACAACTCGGAGCGATCTCGACGCTCACCGTGCTGACGATCTCGGCGATCGGCGGCAGCATGTTCCCGCGCTTCCTGATGCCGGAGAGTTTTCAGAAAGCGGGACTGGTGCTCTTCAACTCGTGGGCGATCGACGGATTCACGAACGTCTTCTGGCGCGAAGCGCCACTCAGCGCGCTGGTCACGCCGGTGGCGGTCCTGATCGGATTCGCGATCGTCTTCTTCCTCAGCGCGCGCCAGTTGACGCGGCGCTGGGAGCTGGCGTAACGGCAGCGGCCTTCACGAGCTCGTGAAGACCGCCGAGCGTGCCGAGCCCGAGGTCGTACGTCAGCATGCCGCGTTGATCGGGCGCGTTGCATTTCTGAACGACGTACGAAAGCGTGATGTGCCCGGTCGAGTTCGAATCCTGCGTGATCGTCGACTCGCCCTGCGGCGTGACGATGATGACGGCGTCGTACGGCTTCACCTTCGCCGGCTGTTTGCGCACGTACGTCACCGACTCGAAGTTGTGACGCAGCGATTCGTTCAGCACGTAGAGCGCCTTGCTCGTTCCGCGGCCGAAGCCGCCGGTGAGCGGCTGCGAGGCCAGGTGGCTGTCGATGATCACCGCGTACTTGCCGGGCGCTTTCGCGACCTGCGCGGCGGACATCGAGCTGCAAACGAGAGCGACTGAGATGAATGGAACGACGACCGAGCTGAGTCTCATGGGATTCTCCGGTGATGTCAGTGCGACGCGATGTGAGGATTGGGATGCTGACGATCCATCGACGTCAGTCCACGACGTCCGCCCGCGTCGTCGACGAGACGATCGAGTCCGTCGACGGTCTGTGCGTCGACCGTGACGACGCCTTTCTGACGCGGAAAGTCGGCGCGGCTGACTTCGTATGCGAAATCCGTTTTGCCGTTGGCGATCGACGTCGGCTTCAGGAGAATGACGGCGCGATACGTCGACTGAACCGTCTTCGGATCGGTGACGACGTCGAGCATTTCAAAACGCCCGCGCATTTCATTGATGAGCGGCTGCGCCTGCGCGAGCGCCGACGGCGGAACGATGACCGCATAAGCACCATACGGTTTCGCCGGATGAAGTGACGTCGAAGAGCAGGCGACAGCGGCGAGTGCAGCGACAGAAACGACAAAGGACCGAAGATTCATGGACCCGTTTCTCCTTTCGACAGTGCGACGATCTCTGCCGTCCGCGTGCCACGAAATTCCCGCATAAACAGGCGCTTTTGCGGCGCACACCGTCACCGGATAACGACACTGTGTCGCCGGGAGAGAGCAGCTTACAATGCGCGCGTGTCTCAGCTTCGCAGTCGCGAACACTTTCCGGTGCTCGTCATCGGCACCGGCATTGCCGGCCTCACCGTCGCCTTCTCGCTCGCCAGCGCCGGCGTGAAAGTCCTCCTGGTTACCAAAGCAACCGACCCGAAGGATTGCAACACGTTCTGGGCGCAGGGCGGAATCATCTACGAGGGGGAAAACGACTCACCGGCGAAGCTGGTCGAGGACATTCTCCGCGCCGGAGCGGGACTCTCGCGCGAAGAAGCGGTGGCGTTTCTCGCCACCGAAGGTCCGCGCGTCGTGAAGGAGTTGCTGCTCGATGAGATTCACGTTCCTTTCTCCACGACCGAGGAAGGTGAGCTCGATCTGACGCAGGAAGGGGCGCACTCGGTGTCGCGAATCATTCACGCCGGCGACGCGACCGGGAACGCGATCGAAATCTCGCTGCTCAATCGCGTGAAGACCGAGCCGAACATCACGCTGGCGACGAACGTCACCGCAATCGATCTGCTGACGACGCAACATCATCCGACCGACATTCAGGTTCGTTATCGACTGACGAACGAATGTGTCGGCGCGTATCTGCTCGACAACGAAACGAACGACGTCTACACGGTCTTCGCCGATTACACGGTGCTCGCCACCGGCGGCATCGGGCAGATCTATCTGCACACGACGAACACGCGCAGCTCAATCGGCGACGGCGTCGTGATGGCGCAACGCGCCGGCGCGAGAATCATGAACGCCGAGTACGTGCAGTTCCATCCGACGGCGCTCGCCGACAAGAAGGCGAATCACTATCTGATCTCTGAAGCGTTGCGCGGTGAAGGAGCGCGGCTGCGGAATCAGAAGGGCGAGTACTTCATGGAGAAGTATTCGCCGGCGCTGAAAGATCTTGCGCCACGCGACATCGTTGCACGCGCGATCGTCGAGGAGATGACGACGAACAAAGACGAGTTCGTCTATCTCGATCTTGCGAACTTCTACAACGGACATCAGCCGATCGCGGAGCGCTTCCCGAACATTCGCAAAGCGTGCGCGGAGATCGGCGTCGACATCGAGCGCGATCCGATTCCGGTCGTGCCGGCCGCGCATTACTTCTGCGGTGGCGTGCTCGCGAACACGGCCGGCGAATCGACGCTCAGCCGTCTCTACGCGATCGGCGAAACGTCGTGCACCGGATTGCACGGCGGCAACCGGCTGGCGTCGACGTCGCTATTGGAAGGATTGACGTGGGGCT
>JAOBAU010000054.1 GCA_025463165.1 Acidobacteriota bacterium
ACAGACCGCTGACCGAGGCGGCGGGCATCATGGCGAAGTTCTCGGTCAACTCGATGCCGGCTCGTTCGGCGCCGAGGAGAGAGAAGAGCGTCGCTTTTTCGGTGTGGTCGGGCGCGGCGGGATAGCCGGGCGCGGGACGGATGCCGCGGTATTTTTCGGCGATCAGTTCATCGCTCGACAGATTTTCGTTCGGCGCGTACCAGCCGGAGCGCGTCTCTTTGTGCAGCATTTCCGCGAGCGCCTCGGCCAGGCGATCGGCGAGCGCTTTGGTCATGATGGCGTTGTAGTCGTCGTGATCTTTTTCAAAACGCGCTACGACGTCGCCGACGCCGATCCCCGCAGTGACTGCGAAGCCGCCGATGTAGTCGATGGCGCCGCTCTCCTTCGGCGCGATGAAATCGGCGAGCGCGAGGTTCTGGCCGGTGTTCGTTTCCTGCTGCTGCCGGAGCATGTGGAAGCGCGCGATGACGTTGCCGCGCGATTCGTCGGAGTAGAGCTCGACATCGTCGCCGACTGAATTCGCGGGCCAGAAACCGTAGACGGCGCGGGCGCGGATCAGGCGGTTGTCGATGATCTCGCGCAGCAGCCGCTGGCCATCTTCGTACAGCTCCTTCGCGCGCGGCTCGTCGAGGATTTGCGGGAAGCGCCCGCGCAGCTCCCAGGCGGCGAAGAACGGATTCCAGTCGATGAACGGCTCGATGCGTTCGAGCGGAACATCGTCGAGAACGCGTACGCCGAGGAGGGGCGGACGGTCGGGAGAAAACGTCAGCGATGGTTTGCGGCGGCGCGCCGTTTCGAGCGGCAGGATCTTCACTTCACTCTGACGCTTGGCCTGCGCTTCGCGCAGATGTTCATACTCGGCGTTGCGCTCGCGCACGAAGTCGTCCTTGCGGTCGGACAGCAGCGTACTGACGACGCCGACGGCGCGCGAGGCGTCGAGCACGTGCACCGTCGCGTGCGAGTAGCGCGGCGCGATTTTCACAGCGGTGTGTAATTTGGAAGTGGTAGCGCCGCCGATGAGCATCGGCACTTTGAATTCGCGGCGCTCCATCTCGCGGGCTACGTGAACCATCTCGTCGAGCGACGGCGTGATCAGGCCGGAGAGCCCGATGATGTCGACGTTTTCGGCGATGGCGGTGTCGAGGATCTTGTCGGCGGAAACCATCACGCCGAGGTCGATGACCTCGTAGTTGTTGCAGCCGAGGACGACGCCGACGATGTTCTTGCCGATGTCGTGAACGTCGCCTTTCACGGTGGCCATCACGATCTTGCCGCGCGCGGAAACGTCGCCTGATTTCGCTTTCTCCGCTTCCATGAACGGCAGCAGATACGCGACCGCCTTCTTCATCACGCGCGCGCTTTTCACGACCTGCGGGAGGAACATCTTTCCGGCGCCGAAGAGATTGCCGACAATGTTCATCCCGTCCATCAGCGGACCTTCGATGATCTCGAGCGCGGTCGGATACTTCTGCCGCGCTTCCTCGACGTCGGCGTCGAGATGTTCGATCAGTCCTTTCACGAGCGAATGCGAGAGCCGCTCTTCGACGGTGCCGGAGCGCCACGCTTCTTCTTCTTTCGCGTCGCTCTTCTTCTGGCCTTTGACGGTGTCGGCGTAGGTGAGCAACCGCTCGGTGGCGTCGGCGCGGCGATTGAGCAGCACGTCTTCGACGAGCTCGAGCAGATCTTTCGGGATCTCTTCGTAAATGCCGAGCTGGCCGGCGTTGACGATGCCGAGCGTCAGTCCCGCTTTGATGGCGTGATAGAGAAACGCCGCGTGCATCGCTTCGCGGACGACGTTGTTGCCGCGGAACGAGAACGAGACGTTCGAGATGCCGCCCGATGCGTTGGCGAGCGGGAACTTCTCGCGCAGCCGGCGCACCGCTTCGATGAAGGCGACGCCGTAGTTGTTGTGCTCTTCGATGCCGGTGGCGACGGTGAGGACGTTCGGGTCGAAGATGATGTCGGTCGGATCGAAGCCGACTTCATCGACGAGGATGCGGTACGCGCGCGATGAGATCTCGACTTTGCGCTCGATGGAATCGGCCTGGCCCTGCTCATCGAACGCCATCACGACGACGGCCGCGCCGTAACGTTTGATGAGACGCGCCTGCTCGCGGAACTTCTCTTCTCCCTCTTTCAGCGAGATCGAATTGACGACCGATTTTCCCTGCGTGCATTTGAGGCCGGCTTCGATGACCGTCCATTTCGACGAGTCGATCATCAGCGGGACGCGGGAGATGTCGGGCTCGGATGCGACGAGGTTGAGGAACTCGTGCATGATCCGCTCGGAGTCGAGCAGACCTTCGTCCATGTTCACGTCGAGGATGTTCGCGCCGCCGTCGATCTGCTGCTTGGCGATGACCAGTCCGGCATCGAGATCGCCGGCTTTGATCAGCTGCGAAAACTTCGGCGAGCCGGTGACGTTGGTGCGCTCGCCGACCATGATGAAGTTCGATTCCGGCGTGACGGTCAGCGCTTCGAGGCCGCTCAAACGGAGATGCGGCTCGATCGCCGGCGGCACGCGCGGCGTGAGCTCTTTCACCGTCGCGGCGATCGCGGCAATGTGATCGGGCGTGGTGCCGCAACAGCCGCCGACCATGTTCAGCCAGTTGTTGTCGGCGAACTCGCGGAGCAGCGTCGCCATCGACTGCGGCGTCTCGTCGTATTCGCCGAGCGCGTTTGGCAGGCCGGCGTTCGGATAGCAGGTCATGTAGACCGGCGCGATCGTCGACAGTTCTTCGACGTGCGGGCGCATCTCTTTCGCGCCGAGCGCGCAGTTGATGCCGACCGAGATGATGTTCGCGTGCGAGACGGAGTTCCAGAACGCTTCGACGGTCTGGCCGCTGAGCGTGCGGCCGGAAGCGTCGGTGATGGTGACCGAGATCATCACCGGCAGCCGGACGCCGCGCTCATCGAACGTTTTCTCGATCGCGAAGAGCGCCGCTTTGAGGTTGAGCGTGTCGAAGGTCGTCTCGGGCAGGAGCACGTCGGCGCCACCGTCGATGAGGCCGCGCACCTGTTCGCTGTACGCGTTAACGAGCTCGTCGAAGGTCACGCCGCGGAACGCCGGATTGTTGACGTCAGGCGAGAGCGATGCGGTGCGGTTCGTCGGTCCCATCGCGCCTGCGACGAAGCGCGGACGTTCGGGCGTCGAGTACGCATCGACGGCGCGACGTGCGAGCTGCGCGGCGGCGACGTTGATCTCGTACGAAAGCGATTCGAGTCCGTAGTCGGCCATCGAGATCGCCTGCGCGTTGAAGGTGTTGGTCTCGATCAGATCGGCGCCGGCATCGAGATACTGGCGATGAATCTCTTCGATGATCTCGGGACGCGTCAGACAGAGAAGATCGTTGTTCCCCTTCAGATCGCGCGGATGATCGGCGAAGCGCTCGCCGCGATAGTCGGCGTCTTCGAGCTTGTAGCGCTGAATCATCGTCCCCATCGCGCCATCGATGATGAGGATTCGTTTCCTGAGTGCTTCGAGCAGTGATGCGGCTGTGTCGCTGGTATAGTTCATAGGCTGAAAACAAAAAGACCCCGCGGGGGCGGGGCCGGATCGACGATTCCGACGTTCTCGTTTCGGCTATTTAGCTTTTTTTAACCTGGTTGCAAGCCGCCCCCAAATCAATCCAGGTACCGCGAAACTTACTCCTCTGATGGAGTCACGTCAAATGTCCCAGGCAGCCACAAGCGCGCCCATCGCGCATACCGATCCGATCAACGCGCAAATCCTCGCAATCTCAGAGGATCGCATCGCCGGTTTTGTGCGCGATCCGATCGGAGAGATTGCCGAGCGCTCGCAGCTGCCGATCGACGTCGTGGTCGAGCGCATTCAGGCGATGCTCCGCGGCGGCACGATTCGCCGCGTACGGCAGACGCTGATGGCGACGAACCTCGCCGAAGGCGCGCTGGTGGCGTGGCAGTTTCCTCCCGACCGCAGCGTCGATGAAGCGTTCGACTTCATGTTCCAGCACGATCCGTTCAGCGGTCACGTCGTGACGCGCTCGACCGATGCCGCATCGCCGGGCTCGAACTACCGGCTCTGGACGACGGTGAAAGTGCCGCAGGGTTACTCGCTCGAAAAGCATTGCGCGCTGCTCGCGAAGCTGACCGGCGCGGAACATTTTCGCGTCATGCCGGCGAACCGCATCTTCGCGCTGGGAGTCGGCCATGTTCGCCGCAAGGGGATGGAGCCCGGCAGCAAATCGGATGAGCTGGCGGTCGTGAAAAATACGGAGAAGGTCGAGCTGAGCGAGCTCGATTGGCGCGTGCTGACGGCGCTGAAGCGCGAGCTCGACGTTGAAGAGATCGGTCCCGATCTCTGGCGCGGACGCGCGGAAGAAGCGGGCGTTCCGCTCGACGAGTTTTTCGAAGTGGCGGAGTCGCTGAACAAGCGTGGCGTCATCGGCCGCTTCTCGACGTTCCTCGAGCATGTGAAGCCGCACGCGGGCGGCGAGCGGGTGACGCGTTTCAATGCGCTCTTTCACTGGGCGGTGCCGCATGGACGCGAGATCGAAGCCGGCCGCGAAGTGGGACGCTTCCACATCCTGACGCACTGCTACTGGCGCGAAGGCGGCGACGAGTTTCGCAACGTCAACATCATGGCGGTCGCGCACGGAACGGAGAAGGAGACGGTGCTCGCACACAAGCGCGCCATCGACGAGCATCTCGCCAGCATCGGCATTCCTGTGAGCTACACGAATGTCTTCTGGGGCGGCCGCAGCGAGATCAAGCCGTCGGAGATCTCGCCGTTCGCGTATCGCGACTGGGTCGCCGCACGCGGCGTCGATCCCGACGACATGCGTGCGTAGCGAGCGGCGCAACGTCGTCCTTTCCGTCGCGGTGCTCGCGGCGATGTTCGTTCTCGCGCTCGCGCAGTCGTGGGCGCGCTGGCTCGAGCCGATCATCGATACCGGCCGCGACCTCTACATCCCCGAACAGCTCGCGCACGGCGCAAAGCTCTATCGCGACATCCGCTACCAATACCCGCCGCTCGCGCCGTATCTCCTCGCGGCGATCACGAGGGCGATCGGCCATTCGCTGGCGGCGTACATCGCGATCGGCATCGCGCAGTCGCTCTGCGCCGCAGCGCTGATCTGGTCGATCGCGCGCCGTTCGGCGGGAACCGTTGCGGCGTTCGCCGCGTGCGCCATGTTCGTGGCGATGAACGTCGCCGGCGCGACGACGTGGGGCGCGAACTGGATCTTTCCGTACAGCTACGCGGCGACGATCGGAATGGTGGCGCTGCTCGGTCTGATCGCTGCTCTTCGAACGCAACGAGTGGCGCTGGCGGTTCTCGCGGCGCTCGTGGCGTCATGGTGCAAAGTTGAATACGCGATCGCGGTGGTGATCATCGTCATCGCTGCCGCGTTGTTCGAACGTCTTCCGCTGCGCGCGTTCATCATCAGCGCAATTGCGAGCGTCGCCGCGGTCGCGCTGCTCTTTCGCGACAGCGCGTGGCTCACCGACAACATCTTCAACAAGTCGCTGACGGAAGGTGCGAGCGCCAAACATTTTTACGCGCACGTTTCCGGCCTCGCCAACTGGCCTCACAACCTAGGCGTCGCGATACTCGGTGCGCTCGGGCTCATCGCAATCGCGCTGCTGCTGCGAATGCAAAGCCGGCTGCTTGCAATAGTCGCCATCACTGCCATCACCTGCTGCTACAGCGGCGACACATTCCTGCGCGCATTCGGCGTCGTGCAGTGGCTCGCTCTTGCGAGGGCGCTTGTGAAGGATCGCCG
>JAOBAU010000087.1 GCA_025463165.1 Acidobacteriota bacterium
CGGTCTCGATCGTCATGATGCTGCCGTGGTTCATGATGCTGGCGATCATCACCAATCCCGACTCGAACCTCGCCGTCATCTTCTCGATGATGCCGGTGTTCGGACCGATCACGATGTTCGTCCGGACGCTCGTCTCCGATCCGCCGGTCTGGCACATCCTCGTCTCGATCGCCGTCTCGCTCGTGACGATCGCGCTCTTCTTCAAAGCGACGGCGAAGATCTTCCGCGTCGGGATCCTTTCGTATGGCAAACGGCCGACGGTGCCGGAGCTGTGGCGCTGGCTGAAGGTGGCGTAGCGCGAAGGACGCGCTATCATCCCGCCTCATCCACAAAACAGGCGAGGGACGATGGAAATCAGAACGCTGAACGACATCTACACGGTGACGTGCGACATCAGCCGCCCGGTAGCGCTGAAGTCGAAGCGCGGCGATCGATGGGTCGACGTCAGCAGCGACGAGTTCCGCGACACCGTCCGCTGGTTTTCCACCGGCCTTCGTCACCTCGGCATGAAGCCGGGCGATCGCGTCGCCATCCTCTCCGAAAATCGCCCCGAATGGGCAATGGCCGATTTCGCCATCCTCACCGGCGCCGGCATCACCGTTCCGATCTACCCGACGCTCCTCGGCTGGCAGGTCGAGTACATCATCAATGACGCCGGCGCGATCTCCGTCATCGCCTCCGACCGCGAACAGCTCAACAAGTTGCTCGAAGTTCGCAGCCACTGTCCGTCCGTCAACAACATCATCGTCTGCGATCCGCCGTCGTCGACGCTGCCCGCCGGCGTGATGGCGTGGGCGGACGTCGTCGCGCTCGGCCGCGATTGCGAATCGAAAGAAGGACGCACGCGCTTCGATGAGCTGCGCAACTCGCGCACGCCGGACGATGTAGCAACGCTCGTCTACACGTCGGGCACGACCGGCAATCCGAAAGGGGCGATGCTGACGCACGGCAACATCACGAGCAATGTCATTGCATCGACCTCGGTGATGCCGATCGAAGCCGGCGCGATGGCGCTCTCGATTCTGCCGCTCTCACACATCCTCGAGCGCACCGCCGACTACTCGTACTTCTACAAAGGCGCAATCATCGCGTACGCCGAAAGCGTGCTGAAAGTTGGCGACAACCTGCAGGAGATTCGTCCCGACATCTTCGCCGCCGTGCCGCGGCTGTTCGAGAAAATGCGCGCGAAGATTCTCGACACCGTCGCATCCGGCTCCGGCGGCAAACAGAAGATCTTCAAATGGGCGCTCGGCATCGCGCAGGAGCGGCTCGACTATCGCGTGACGAGAAAGCCGATGCCGTTCGGTCTCGCGCTGAAATCAGCGATCGCCGACAAGCTCGTGTTCCGCAAAATCCTCGGCCGCCTCGGTGGTCGGGTGAAGTTCGTCCTCTCCGGCGGCGCGCCGCTCTCCGCCGAGCTCGCCGCGTTTTTCGTCGGCGCCGGACTGGAGATTCTCGAAGGCTACGGACTCACGGAAACGTCGCCGGTCATTGCGCTCAATCGTCCCGACAAGCGCCGCCTCGGCACCGTCGGTCCGCTCATCCCCGGCGTCGAAGTGAAGATCGAAGCGGACGGCGAGATCTGCACGCGCGGACCGCACGTGATGAAGGGCTACTGGAACAATCCGGAAGCGACCGCGCAGGCAATCGATGCCGACGGCTGGTTCCACACCGGCGACATCGGTCTGATCGATGAAGACGGCTTCCTGAAGATCACCGATCGCAAGAAAGACATCATCATCAACGCGTACGGAAAGAAAATCGCGCCGCAGCCGCTCGAAGCGCTGCTGAAGAGCTCTCCGTACATCGGTACGCCGGTATTGATTGGCGATCAGCGCAAGTACCTCGCCGCGCTCATCGTTCCGAACTTCGAGAAGCTCGAGCGCGATGCCGCGACGATGGGCGTGCCGTTCACGAACCGCGAAGAGCTCGTCGCACACGACACCGTGCGCGGCATCTTCCAGGGCGAGATCGATCGCTTCAACACGAACCTCGATCGCCAGGAAAAGATCCGCCGCTTCGCGCTGCTGTCGCGCGACTTCACCATCGACGAAGACGAGATCACGCCGTCGCTGAAGGTGAAGCGGAAGAACATCGACAAGAAGTACAAGTCTCTGATCGACTCGCTGTACGTCGGCGAAGATGCCGATGACGTGAAAGAAGCGAAGCGCGCCTGATCGCGGGCGGAACGCGGATAAGGACACGACCGATGGCCGTCGCTGAAGCACTGCCGCAAAACGCATTCACGATCGAGCGCGATGGCGATCTCGCCGTCGTCTGGTTCGATTACCCGGGCGAGAAAGTCAACAAATTCTCCTCCTGGGTCATGCAGGAGTTCTCCGGCATCGTCGACACGCTGGCCGCGTCGACCGACATCAAACGTGTCGTCATCGCGTCGCGCAAGCCCGGCATCTTCATCGCCGGCGCCGACGTCAGCGAGTTCACGAAAGTCACGTCGCCGGAGCAGGCGAAGGAGTACACGCGCTTCGGCCAGCAGGTCTTCCATCGCTTTTCGAAACTGCCGATGGTCACCGTCGCGGCGATCAACGGCGCATGCGTCGGCGGCGGCTGCGAGCTTGCACTTTCATGCGATTACCGCGTGATCAGCGATGACCGCAAAGCGCAGATCGGCCTGCCGGAAACGAAGCTCGGAATCTTTCCCGCGTGGGGCGGCACGACCAAACTGCCGCGTCTCGTCGGGCTTCCTGCAGCGCTCGACATGATCCTGCAGGGGAAAGTCGTCGACGGAAAACGGGCGAAGCGGATGGGGCTCGTCGATGAAGTCGTGCCGGCGCCGATCCTCCTCGACGTCGCGAAAAACTTCACGCAGAAACCGAAACGCCGCGGCAAGAGCGCGCAGACGAAAATCTACATGGAGGGGAACCCGCTCATGCGCGGCGTGATCTTCCGCAAAGCGCGCAAGAGCGTTCTGGAGCTGACGCACGGTCACTACCCGGCGCCGCTCAAAGCGATCGACGTGATGGAGTACGGCTACTCGAAAGGAATCGAAGCCGGGCTGACGCGCGAAGTCGAAGAAGCGGCGTCGCTCGTCGCCAGCGACGTGGCGCAAAACCTCGTCCGCCTCTTCTTCATGATGGAAGACGCGAAGAAGGATCACTTCACGGCGAAGCCGCGCGAAGTGACGAACGCCGGCGTCCTCGGTGCCGGTGTGATGGGCGGCGGGATCGCGCAGATCATCGCCGACAAGACGGACGCCGCCGTGCGCATGCGCGACATCAACTGGAACGCGATCGCCGGCGGATTGAAAGCCGCGTCGAAAGTGTGGAAGCGCAAGGTCGATCGCCGCTCGATGAAGCGCGGCGAGATGCTGCGCAAGCTCGCGCGCATCACGTCGACCACCGACTGGAGCGGCTTCCAGCGCTGCGAAGTCGTCGTCGAAGCGGTCGTCGAGAACGTCAACATCAAGCGTCAGGTACTCGCCGAATTCGAAGCCGTCCAGCAGCCGGGCGCGATCTTCGCGACGAACACGTCGACGATTCCGATCACGCAGATCGCCGCTGAGGCGAAGCATCCCGAGAATGTTGTGGGGATGCACTTTTTCAATCCGGTCGATCGGATGCCGCTCGTCGAAGTGATCCGCGGACAAAAGACATCCGAAGCCGCGATGTCGACCGTGGCGAATTTCGCGCGCAAGCTGGGGAAAACGGTCGTCATCTGCAATGACGGACCGGGATTCGTCGTCAACCGCATCCTCGGTCCGTACATGAACGAAGCCGGTTTCCTGCTCGAAGAGGGGAACACGATCGAGTCGCTCGATAAAGCGATGATCGACTTCGGGATGCCGATGGGACCGATGGCGCTCCTGGACGAAGTCGGCATTGACGTCGCCGCGAAAGTCGCGCACATCCTCGGCGATGCGTTCGGCGAGCGCGTGCAGCCGTCGTCGATCGTCGACAAACTCTTCGCCGACGGCCGCGCCGGCAAGAAGAACAGCAAAGGTCTCTATCTCTACAAAGACGCCAAACGCCAGGGACCCGATCCATCGGTCTACAAAGTCCTCGGCATCGCGTCGCCGCGCGCCGCCGATGCGAAGCTCGTCGTCGAGCGTATGGTCTTGGCGATGATCAATGAAGCCGCGCTGATCCTCGACGAGAAGATCGTCGCCTCGGCCGCGGAGCTCGATCTGGCGATGATCATGGGCACCGGCTTTCCGCCGTTCCGCGGCGGCTTGATGCGCCACGCGGATGCGCTCGGAACGCCGTACATCGTGGCGCGGCTCGACGAGCTCGCGTCGAAATACGGAAAGCGGTTCAACGCCACCGAACCGCTGCGACGGCTCGCCGCGGGTGACCGGAAGTTTTACGACGCATATCCGCGCTGACGCGGGCGCGCTCCGGTTGTGAGATCCTGCGCGACGCTTCCGCGATGGACCTGACTCGCCCTCCTGAACCGCTCTCGAACCGGCAGCGCGCGCTCGTCGCCGCGGTCGCGATCGTCTGCGCGGCGACCCGCTTCCTCGCCATCGCCCGCTCGCTCTGGGACTGGGACGAAGTCCTCTTCTGCCTCGGCATGCGACTGTACGACGTCACCAATCATCATCCGCATCCGCCCGGCTTTCCGATCTACATCGGCCTCGCGCACATCGCGCGCCTGTTCGCGCCGAGCGACTTCCGCGCGTTGCAGAGCATCAACGTCATCGCCGCGTTGTTCGTCTTTCCCGCGGTCTTCTTCTTCGCGCGCGAGCTGCGGCTGCGCTTCACGACCTGCATCGTCGCCGCGCTGCTGTTCGCGTTCTTCCCGAACGTCTGGTTTTTCGGCGGCACGGCGTTCAGCGATATCCCGTCGATCGTGCTGGTACTCTTCGCCGCCGCGCTGTTGCTGCGCGGCTGCCGCGATGCGAACTCGTATCTCATCGGAACGCTGCTGCTCGCGCTCGCGATCGGCATTCGTCCGCAAAACTTTCTGGTCGGACTCGCGCCCGGTCTGATTGCCACCTGGTATCGCGCCCGCGATTCCTTTCGCGACGTTGTTTTCGCGGCGCTGATCGGCGTGGCGACGGTCACGCTCGCATTCGGCTCGGCCATTCATGCGACCGGTTCATTCGAGCGCTACATGGTCACGGTGCGCGCGCACGGCGAGTACATCTCGCGCGTCGATTCGTTCCGCGCGCCCGAACGGCCGCCGCTCTGGCGCCTCGCCGATCGTTTCTTCATCAAGCAATATCAGTCGCCGCCGCTGAGCGTCGTCATGTCGCTCTTCGTCCTCGCATCGCTGGTCGGCGCCGCAAGCCGCCGCGATCGTTCCATTCTGCTCAACATATTGACCTTCGCGCCGTTCGCGCTCTCGGCGTGGCTGATGCTCGATCGCTTCAGCATCAACCGTTTCTCGATCGGCTATGCGCCGATGTTCGCGATTCTCGCCGCCGATGGCATCGCGCGCATCTCGCGTGGACGGGAACAGGTCGAAGCGACGATCGGTGTGCTGCTGGCCGGCGCATTTTTCGTCTGGACCTATCCCGGCCTGGCGCCGGTCCGCAACGACATCTCGCCGTCGGTGCTCGCGGTGCAGGCGGTGAAGCAGCACATCGATCCGCACCGCGATCAGCTTTTCGTCTCCTTCTCGATGACGCCGTTCGTCGAGTACTTCGCGCCGAACATTCCGTTCATCCGCGTGCAGGAGCAGCGCGCGATGCCGCTGACGACGACGCCGCGGCGCCCCTTCCTGCTCACCGAAGTGACGGCCGAGCCACCGCGCGGCTGGTTTTTCAAGCGCGAGCGCGAGCGGCTCTGGAACATCGCGCGGCGTCACTACTTCGAGGTCGACCTGCATCCGCTTCGCGAGTTGCCGCGCTTCGGCGCCGGCTGGTATGCGCCGGAGCGGAGCGCGGAAGATGAGGCGCGATGGATGGCCGGCCGTTCGACGACGATCCTGCCGCCGGCGGATGGCGCGTCGACGTTGCGGCTCGACTTCCGCGTGCCGGGCGAAACCGCATCGCACCATCCCCGAGTTACGGTGACGTTCAACGGAAAGGTGATCGATCGCTTTCC
>JAOBAU010000125.1 GCA_025463165.1 Acidobacteriota bacterium
GGCTCCGGTTTTCCGATCGTCTGGATTCACGGTTTCCCGCTCTCCTCGGCGATCTTCGAGCCGCAAACGAGCATCGCCGGCTTTCGTCACATTCGTCCCGATCTTCCCGGCTTCGGTCAGACGCCGCCGAACGGCACCGAGGCGTCGATGGAATCGTACGCACGCGAAGTGATCGCGATGCTCGATGAGAAACAAATCGAGCGCGCGGTGATCGCCGGCTTTTCGATGGGCGGCTACATCGCGATGCAACTTCTTCGCGATGCACCGGAACGCGTCGCGGCACTGCTTCTCATCGACACACGCGAAACGCCCGACTCCGACGAAGCACGCGCCGGCAGATTGAAGAGCGTCGCCGACGTCGAAGCGAACGGCATCGGCTCCGTCGTCGAATCGATGCTGCCGAAGATGACGTACTCGGAATCGTTGCAGCCGCAGGTGCGCGCGATCATGGAAACGTCATCGAAGGAAGGGGTGATCGCCGCGCTGAAAGCGATGGCATCGCGTCCTGACTCAACCGAAACGCTGCGCAACGCGGAAGTCGCGACGCTGGTCGTCGTCGGCGATCGTGACGTCATCACGCCGCCGGCGGACGCGGAGCGCATGGTGTCGCTGATCAGGAAAGCGGAGATGGCGCCGATCGCGCGCGCCGGTCATCTCGCGAACTACGAAGGCCGCGTCCAGCTGAATCCGCTCGTCACCGCGTTTCTGTCGCGCCACATTCTTCGTCCGGAACACGAAGCATGAGTCGGCTCTTCGAATCGTTCACGCTGCGCGGCATCACGTTTCGCAATCGCGTTTTCGTCTCGCCGATGTGCCAGTACTCATCGAACGACGGCCTGCCGACTCCGTGGCATTTCGTCCACCTCGGCAGCCGCGCCGTCGGCGGCGCATCGCTCGTCTTCGTGGAAGCGAGCGCGGTATCGCCCGAAGGACGAATCACGTTCTGGGACAGCGGCATCTGGTCGCAGCAGCACGCCGACGCCTTCCGCCCGATCGTGCAGTTCATCGAAGCGCAGGGCGCGGTCGCCGGCATCCAGCTCGCGCACGCGGGACGAAAAGCGTCGACCGAGAAGCCGTGGCTCGGCGGTCAGGTGATCAGTGATGGACCGTTTTCGTGGACGACGCTCGCGCCGAGCGCGATTCCGTTTCGCGAAGGCGAACCGATCCCGCACGCGCTGACGCTGGGGGAGATCGACGAGGTCGTCGAGCAGTTCGTGCGCGCGGCCGGCTACGCACTCGACGCCGGTTTCCGTGTGCTCGAGCTTCACGCCGCGCACGGCTATTTGCTGCACGAGTTTCTTTCGCCGCAGTCGAACGCACGCGAGGACGAGTACGGCGGCTCGCTCGAAAATCGGATGCGTCTCACGCTGCGCGTTGCGAAAGCGATTCGCGAGCGGATGCCGGACGAGTTGCCGCTGTTCGTGCGCATCTCCGCGAGCGACTGGGTTCCGGAGGGCTGGACGCTCGAGGAGTCGGTCGTGCTCGCTCGCGAATTGAAAACGCTCGGCGTCGATCTGATCGATTGCTCGAGCGGCGGCAACGTTGCCAAAGCGCGCATCGGAATTGGTCCCGGCTATCAGGTGCCGTTCGCGGAACGGATTCGCGCCGAGGCCGGCATCGCCACCGGCGCGGTTGGGTTGATCAACGACGCGCAGCAGGCGGAGGCGATCATCGCCAGCGGCCGCGCCGACGCCGTGCTGCTCGCGCGCGCGTTTCTGCGCGATCCGTATTGGGCGCTGCACGCCGCGAAGGAGCTCGGCGCCGACGCGCCGTGGCCGCCGCAGTACGAGCGGGCGGTGCGCTAAAGAGCCGATTCCAGCATTTCGCGCGGCGTCGACTCTTTCACGTCAATCCCCAGGAACCGCAGCGCGATTGCGAGCGTCTCCACTACGCGACGTTCATCGAGCGTCGGCAGCGGCAGCGCGCCGTCGCGTTTGCTCAGCTTCTCGCCATCGGCGTTGCGCACGAGCGGGAGATGCACGTACTCCGGCGTCGCGTATCCGAGCGCGCGCTGCAGCGCGATCTGACGCGCGGTCGATGACAGCAAATCATCACCGCGCACGACCTGCGTCACCGACTGCTCCGCGTCGTCGACGACGACCGCCAGCTGATACGCAAACAAGCCATCGGCGCGTTTGACGACGAAGTCACCAACGCTCGTCGCCACGTTTTCTTCGACGCGGCCGTGCAGCACATCGTCGAACGCGATCACTTCATCCGGCGCACGAAACCGCACCGCGCGCGCTTCACGTCCCGCGGGAAGTCCGTTGCGACACG
The DNA here is from genome assembly GCA_025463165.1 of Acidobacteriota bacterium. GTDB lineage: Bacteria > Acidobacteriota > Thermoanaerobaculia > Gp7-AA8 > Gp7-AA8 > JAOBAU01. The sequence continues at coordinate 2,278 of JAOBAU010000125.1, forward strand.
TTCCCGGATAGACGCCGTCCGTACGCGAACAGCCGCAGTCGTAGACGAATCCGCGCGCACGCAGCGTCGCCAGCGCATCCTCATACAACCGAGTGCGGCGCGATTGCCAGACGATCTCGCCATCCCATTCGAGTCCGTATCGCGTCAGCGCCGCCAGGATTTCTTCCGCCGATCCAGGCACGACGCGCGGCGTGTCGACATCTTCGATTCGCATCAGCCAGCGCCCGCCGGCGCGACGCGCGTACAACCACGAACCGACTGCCGCCACGAGGCTGCCGAGGTGCAGCGGACCGGTCGGTGACGGAGCGAAGCGGCCGACAGTGCTCAACGCCAGCTGATGTCGAACGTGCAACTCGCGTCGCCGTAGCACTGGCATTCGACTTCGACGACGTTCGGTGACCGCCCGCCGTGCGATTCGACGCAGCCCTCGTAGTAGCCGAGCGCACTCGCGCAGTACTGCGGACTCATCGTGCGGTATTCGGTGTGAACCATTCGACCGGAGCTGTCCCCCGTCTGTTCGTAAACGACCTTGCCGAAATCCTGGAACTGCGCGTGGAGCAGCGCCGAGTTGCGGAAGAACTCATGGTTCGCTTTTCGATCGAGCAGCTTGTACGTCGTCGAAAGATTGATCGTCGCCGAGTAACGTCCGAGCTCGCGATAGAGATCCTTCCCCGCGCCGAACAACTTCGCGATGACGCGATCGAGCTCGATCAGCCACGCGAATGGAAACCACGAGGTCGCCAGAATTGTCCCGCCGAGTGCTTTGCTGATGTCGGGCGACAGCGCATCCATCAGCTGTTGAAACTCTTCAGGCGATCGATGATCGCGCACCCATTGCAGATGCGAACGAAAGATCCCGCCCTTGAGGCGGCCGCCTTCCAGCACTTCGCGCGCCTGACCCGATTTCGGCATGCGCGCAGTTTATCGCGCGCTGCTACTTCAACGCCGAGCGAACCTGTCGCGCTTTCTCCAGATGTTTCGTGACCGTCTTCTTCATGTCATTGAGCGCCGTCTTCACCACGCTGGCGCGCGCGGCCGGCAGCAGCGTCTTCTCGATCATCGACAGCAGATTCTCGTGGACGCTGACCTGACGATCCATGTACATCCGGTCGAACGCCGGTCCCTCCGGCGTCGCGCGTAGCGAATCGGCCGCGGTCGCCGACGCGACGTCGAGCTCGCGGCTGGTGTTGCTGTCATCCGACGGAATCTCTTTCTTCGCCAGCGCTTCTTCCGTCTTCACGTTCCCCTCGGTGTGCTCATTCACCATCATCACGGCGAACTCGCGCACCGCGGCGTCGGCCGCTTTCGTCCGCGCGACATTTCCCTCTCGCACCTCGCCGAGGTTCGCGACGCGCATCACCATCGCAATCTCCGGATCGGTCAGATGTTTGGGCTGATACGAAGTCAGGCAGGACGTTGCAAGCGTGACGAGAACGAGTAGTGCCATCTTTTTCATGTATTGCGCTCCGTGCAAAGGTAATGCTCGCTTCAAAGCTTCAGAGGGATGGCCGGCGCGACGGGAGTGTCGCCAGTTGCTTCGAGTCGTTTCGGACGATGTCGACGTTGACGAGCGGCCGCGGCCACGCGGCGCCGGTGGCCGGCATCGCATCGAGCGCGTCGGCGAGCGCGTCCGCCCATTCGACGGCGTGCAGCGGCCGCGATTCGGGATCGATCGACAATGCGCGTGTGATCGCGTCGTCGACATCGGACGGCGCATCAGGCATCAGCTCGCGCAACTGCGGCGGTTTGCGCATCGCGTCATGCTTCGTCCCGGCGCCGGTTTTCTTCGGTCCGACGCGCTCGCCGGTCAGCGCTTCGAACGTCGACGCGGCGAGCGCGTAGATGTCGGCACGAACGTCGACGTGAAGGCCGAGGAGTTGCTCGGGCGCCATGTAACCGGGAGTGCCGATGAACGCGCCGGTCTGCGTCAGATGCGAATCGGAATCGATCGGCTTGGCGATGCCGAAGTCGAGCAGCTTGACGCGAAATGCTTCGCTCGCATTCGGTGGCTCGTCGGTGAGAAAGATGTTGTCGGGCTTGATGTCGCGATGGATGAAACCGGCGCGGTGCGCGGCGGCGAGCGCGGCACCGACCTGCCGAAGGAGCGCCGCCACCTGGCGCGGCGAGCCGCGGCCGTGCGCGTGCAGCACCTGGCCGAGGTTGAGACCGCGTAGCAACTCCATCACGAAAAAGAGCGAGCCGTCTTCGAGCTCACCCGAATCGAAAATGGCGACGACGCCGGGATGATCGATGCGTGCGACGGCGCGCGCTTCCTGCTCGAAGCGGACGCGCATCTCCGGATCGTCGAAGTGTTCCGGCTTGATCAACTTCAGCGCGACCGAACGGCCGAGCTTTTCATCGGCCGCTTCGAACAACTTCGCCATTCCGCTGCTGCTGATCGCGCGCATCAGCCGATAACGGCCGCGAATGGTGAGCGGCAGGAGTCGTGGTGATTCGAGCAGCGAGCCGTCGACGCCGCAGCGTTTTCGTTCCTGTCCGTAACAAAGGCCGCACTTCGGACAGACGTGCAGGATGTCGATGCCGCGATCGATCATCTCCTGCCTGCGAACGGCGACGCGGCTTTGCGCGGCGGCGAGATCGTTGCGCATTCGCTGCACTTCGAGCGCGCTGCCGAGCTGCCGCGAAAAGCTGGATACGAGTCGACGCTCCGGCTCTTCCCACGTCGTCTTTGCCGCGACAACGAGCGCGCCGTAAACATCACCGCTCAAACCGGTCACGGCAAAGAGCGTGTCGCCATCGCGCACGAACAGTTTCGCTTCCGACGTGATCGCCAGCTCTTCGAGAGTGGGCCGCTTCGCATCGCTGTCGGACAACGGCCAGAGACTGATGCCGTCGAGCAACCAGACGCTGATCGAGGCCGCGCCGATCACCGGCGCGAGCTCCGCCGCCGTCGTCGCCGACCACGTCTCGACGTCGCGCACGGCGTCGGCGGATGACTCCCCCATTCGCGCGATCTGTTGATTGAGCCTGCGAATCTCATCGCTGGCGCGCTTCAGCGCGAGCTGCGTCGTAAGCCGCGCGTAGACGACCGCGAAGTCGAGCGGCTTGGTAACGTAATCGTTCGCCCCCATGCCGAGCGCTTCGACGATCGCCGCACGATCGTCGCGCGCCGTCGCCATGACGACCGGAAGTTCGGTAAGCGAAAAGCGATCGCGGATGCGACGCAGAACCGTGAAGCCATCGATCCCCGGCATCATCACGTCGAGGATGACGGCCTCGAGCGATTGTGAATCGACGAGCGCGATCGCTTCCGCGCCACCTTCCGCTTCGATGACCTCATGCCCGCGCGCCGACAACTGTTCCGCAAGAATCTGACGATTCATGACGTTGTCGTCGACGATCAGGATTGGATTCACGGGACGATTCTAGTCCTGAGTCCTTAGTCCTGAGTCCTGAGTAACGCGCCGCGAGCACGACGCTCGTCGCACGGTGGGTCGAGCACTCAGGACTCAGGACTAAGGACTCAGGACTATGCTTTCGGATATGCGCGTCCGTTCCAACCTCGCCCCGATCGGCGCCGTGACGTGGCTGATCATCGGCGCGCCGAGTCTGGCGTGGGAGCTCGGTCATCATCATCTCTTCACCACACGCGGGCTCACGTGGCTGGCGGCGTTCATCGCCTTCATCGTCTGCTATCTCGTCGCGAACTGGTCGAGTTGCGGGCGGCGAACGACCGTCGCGCTGAATGTGGCGCAGTCGCTGCTGGCGCTCGTCTGTACCTGGTTTCAGCCGGCCGGCTTTCAGGCGATTCTGCTCGTCATCGTCGCGGCGGAGCTCGGCGGAATGTCGATACGCGTCGCGGCGAGCTGGATCGCGGCGCAGAGCATCGCGTTCGGCGTGCTGCTTTATCTCGCCGGGAACGACTCGCCGATCGCGGTGACGTTTGCGTACCTCGCCTTTCAGCTCTTCGGCGCCGTCAGCGTGCACATGACGCATTCCGAGGCGCAGGCGCGCGAGGAGCTCGCGCGTACGAATGCGGAGCTGCGCATGACGACCGCGCTGCTCGACATGAACAGCCGCGCATCGGAACGTCTCCGCATCGCGCGCGATCTGCACGATCTGCTCGGACATCACCTGACCGCGCTCAGTCTCAATCTCGAAGTCGCGACTCATCTCGCCGACGGCGACGCGCGCGAGTCGATCGAGAAAAGCAAAGCGATCACGAAGTTGCTGCTCAGCGATGTGCGCGACACGGTCAGCAGTCTGCGCGACGACGAACCGGTCGATCTCGGCGGCGCACTCCGTTCACTGCGCGACGCGATCACGATGCCGGCCGTGCATCTCGACGTCGCGAGTGACGTCGCGGTCGCCGACGCCGCGATCGCGCAGGCCGCCCTGCGCGCGGTGCAGGAGATCGTCACGAATGCTGTTCGTCACTCCGGCGCGCGCAATCTCTGGCTGCGTTTGAAAACGCACGAACAGTCGCTCGACATCGACGCGCGCGACGACGGCAGCGGCACCGACGAGCTGCGCATCGGCAACGGCCTGCGCGGAATGCGCGAGCGCGTCGAACAGGTCCGTGGTTCCGTCGATGTCTCATCATCGCGCGGCGGCGGCTTCGCCGTTCACGTGCGCCTTCCGCTCGTCGGAGAGGCCGTGTGATTCGCATCTGTCTCGTCGAAGATCAAACGATCGTTCGCCAGGGATTGCGCAGTCTGCTCGCACTCGATCGCGACTTCGAGATCATCGGCGAAGCGTCCGATGGCGATGAAGCGATCGAGGTCGTCGAGCGGCTGCGTCCCGACATCATGCTGCTCGATCTGCGCATGCCGAAGCGCGACGGCCTCGGCGTGCTCAACGCGTTGCGCGAACGCGGCACGTTGCCGCCGACGCTGATCCTCACGACGTTCGACGACGACTCGCTGCTGTTCGAATCGGTGCGCGCCGGCGCGAAGGGCTGGCTGCTGAAAGACGTCTCGCTCGAACGATTGAGCGCCGCGATTCGTACCGTCGCCGGCGGCGGAACGTCGATCGAGCCGGTGATCACGGAACGGATCACGCGCGCGCTGGAGAAGAGCAATGTCGCGTTCGATTCCGCGGCGCTGCCGGAGCCGCTCACCGATCGTGAAAAAACGATTTTGCGGCTGCTCGCCGGCGGCTACAGCAACCGGGAAATCGGAGATCTCTTGCGTATCACCGAGGGAACGGCTAAGAATCACATATCCAGCGTACTTTCCAAACTTGGGGTTCGCGACCGCACAAGGGCTGTGCTGAAAGCGATCGATCTTGGAGTGATATGACGCAATATACTGCCTCCGGCAACACGTTATTTGGCGAAATGCATCGCACCTTCAAACTGTCTCTTGCCGCCCTTCTCCTCGTCGCCACCTCGATCCACGCCGCCGGAAAAAGGCAGATCGTGCTTGCAACCGCCGAGGGGCGGACGCCGGGCGCCGCGGCCACGGAGCTCACCGGCATCGTCACACACGTCAACGCCGACTCCGACCTCGGCATCGTCGTGAAGACCTTTCCGAGTTACGACGCCGCGTACGCCGCGTTCCGCGACGGCAAAGCCGATTTGCTCGTCTGCGGCGCTGTGAAATACGTCGAAGCGCATCACGAGACGAAGGCGCTCGCGGTCGTCGCGGAAGCGCCGCGGCTGCAGGAATCGATCATCGTCGTCACGAAGGAATCGCCGCTGAAAACGGTCAGCGATCTGAAGGGAAAGAAGTTCGCGTTCGGCTACGACAACTCGACGTCGACCCACCTCATGCCGCTGCTCCTTTTCTCGAAAGCCGGCGTGACCGTGAACGATCTCGCGAAGCACGATTTCCTCGGCACCGAGCAGGAGAAGATCGTCACCGCCGTTTCATCCGGCGCGTACGACGCGGGCGCCGTCACGAGCGTCGTCTACGAAGCGCACAAAGATCGCCTGCGCATCCTCGAACGCTCCGAGCCGTTCCCCGGCGCGACGGTCGTCGCCCACAGCGACATCGATCCGAAGCTGCTCGCCGCGCTGCGCTCGCGTTTTCTGTCGTACAAACCGGAAGGCGCGGAGGTGAAGCAGCGCTTCGGCCACGGCGCCTCGCCGATCGTCGACGCCGACTTCAACAAGATTCGTTTCCTCTGCAAGGTGCTGTTCAAGAAGACGTACCTGTAGCTAAGTTGGGGGTCACATCTGGAAATCGCAACTTTACGAAAGCAAGTTGTGGTTTCCAGATGTGACCCCCAACTTACCCAGTAATAGTTCGTACTCTTCATCGTGCGGAACGAATGTCTCGTCGCGCTGCCGAAGCGATTCGAGCGCGACGAGCTTCACCTCCGCCACCTCTTCCGCCTGCAGCGTCAGTGACGACGGATCGACGTCACGCCGCAGCAGGAAGACGTCGTGGATCTCGTTGTCGAGGTACGTGCCGCCGTTGAGCACGAGCGACTCTCGCGTCTCGCCGATCCATTCGAGCTCGTGCGGCGCGATCGTCACTCCGATCTCTTCCGCCGCTTCGCGTACCGCGGCATCGCGCGACGACTCGCCGGCCGAAAGGTGGCCGGCGCACGAGACGTCCCACAGATTCGGATAGTTCTCTTTGTCGGGCGACCGGCGCTGCAGCAACACGCGACGATCCGACGTCACGACCCAGACATGCGCGGCGCGATGCCAGTCGCCATCGCGATGAATCTCCGACTTCGGTTTGCGAACGCCGGAGCCTTCGACTTCGATGTACTCGATCACGCGCGCGCCGGCAGCACCGTGCCGCGGCATTCGCCGAAGCCGATGCGCAGTCCGTCCTTTTCGCACCAGCCGCGCATGATCACTTCGTCGCCGTCTTCGAGGAACGTGCGGCGATCGCCGTTCGGCAACTCGAGCGGCTCGGTGCCGCGCCAGGTCCGTTCAAGCAAACAGCCGCGCGACTCTTTCTCGGCGCCCGAGACCGTGCCGCTGGCGAGCAGATCGCCCGCGCGTAAGTTGCAGCCGTTCGAGCCGTGATGCGCGACGAGCTGCGCGATCGTCCAGTACATCTCGCGGAAGTTGCCGCGGCTGACGCGCATAGGCTCGGTCATCGCCGGCGTTTTGATCGATACCTCGAGCATCAGGTTGATACCGCGATCGCCATCGAATGAAAGATACGGCAGCGGCGCCGGATCGTCTTCCGCGCGCGCGTACGGCGCGACGCGGAACGGCTCGAGCGCGTCGAGCGTCACGACCCACGGCGAGACCGTCGTCGCGAAGTTCTTCGCGAGGAACGGGCCGAGCGGCTGGTACTCCCACGTCTGAATGTCGCGCGCCGACCAGTCGTTGACGAGGCAGAGTCCGAAGATGTGCGACTCCGCGCCGTCGATCGGAATCGTCTCGCCCAGGTCGTTGCCGCGTCCGATGAAAAGTCCGACTTCCATTTCGTAGTCGAGCCGTTTCGATGGTCCGTAAATCGGCGGCGCCGTCGCATCATCGCGCGTCTGCCCGAGCGGGCGATGGAACGGCGTGCCGCTGATGACGATCGATGACGCGCGGCCGTGATAGCCGATCGGAACGTACTTGTAGTTAGGCAGCAGCGGATTGTCGGGACGGAACATCGAGCCGACGTTCGTGGCGTGCTGGATCGACGCGTAGAAATCGGTGTAGTCGCCGATCGCGCACGGCAGCAACATCTCCGCCTCTTTCCGCGAGATCAGATGCCGCGCAACTTTCTGCCGTTCGGCGGCGCCGTCCGCGAGCAACTCCATCAACCGCGCGCGCAATGCCAATGCCGCTTCGCGACCGCGCGACATCAGCTCATTCAACGTTTCCCGCGTACACGCTTCCTCGGCGATCAGGCCGTCGTCGAATGCGCCGTGCAGATCGAGAATGCGCTCGCCGATGGCGACGCCGATGTGTCCGCGCCTTCCGACTCGAAACACGCCGTACGGCAGATTCTCGAGCGGGAAATCGGTGTGACGGTTCGCCGAATCAACCCAGCTCTTCAAAGCCACTCCAGCTCCTTCAGTTCGTCGATCGGTTCCACGAACGAGCACGAGCCGAACGACGTCAGCAGATCGCGGCGCAATGTCGCCAGCTTCTCGACGACGACCCGCTCGCCGCGCCATGACGCGCCGCCATGGCCGAATTCGAACGCCGCCGGATCGGCCTCGTTGAGGATCTCAACCGCGAAGCGCGGCAACGCCGTCGCCATCAGCAGATTGATGAAGCCATGCATCGTCCAGTGCGGCGCGTCGGGTTCGTACGTGAGCGCGCGTTGCGAGCGAATCGGATGATGCAGTCCCGCGGTCGCTTTGAATCCGAGCTTGCGATCGACGCACGCGCGGACGAACTCCGCGACATGCTCCGGCGTCGGAATCGCGTCGGGCGTCACACCGCCGGTGCGCAGCTTCGCGCGCATGCCGCGTTTGCGAATCGTATCGAGCAGCGTCAGGTCGGTCACCTCGACATACGTGACCCACGATCCGCCGATCGCTTTGGCGGCGCGATCGATTTCTTTCTTCGACTCCGCCTTCATTTCGATCGATTCGATCTCGTGACGGCCTTCGATCGCGCGAACGTCGGCATCGATGTCATCGCTCGCGAGCACCGAGAGTTGCAGAAAGCCGCTCTGCTCTTCGTCGGCCGCGGCATCGTCGAGCTCTTCGAGCCGCGACGCCGGCACGATGTAGCGGCCGAGCGCCCACGCGTGTTCGCTGCGACGGTACTCGTCGTAGTTGCGAACGGCGTCAGGCATGGTCAGACCGGCAGGCGGAAACAAGCCCGCGTAGTCGATCAGCGAATCGAGAAGGATGCGAATGGACTGCTTCACGCTTTGAAGTTCCTGCGCAGTCCCTGCCAGCATTTCCAGTAGTCGTCCTGGAGTTGCGGCGATTGCATCGCGAAGCGCGTCGGCCGCAGCACGAAACGGGTCTCGAACATGAAGGCCAGCGTGTCGCCGAGGTATTGCGGTTCGAGTGGTGCGCTCGATGCGCGCTCGAACGTTTCAGCGTCGGGACCATGTCCGGACATGCAATTGTGCAGACTGCCGCCGCCCGGCGCGAAGCCTTCCGCTTTCGCGTCGTAGACGCCGAAGATCAGCCCCATGTACTCGTTCATGATGTTGCGATGAAAGTACGGCGGGCGGAAGGTGTGCTCGGCAACCATCCAGCGCGGCGGAAAGACGACGAAGTCGACGTTCGCGACGCCGGGCAGCTCTGACGGCGACGTCAGCACGGTGAAGATCGATGGATCGGGATGATCGAACGACACCGTGCCGAGCGCGTTGAAAAGCCGCAGGTCGTATTTGTACGGTGCGTAGTTGCCGTGCCATGCGACGACGTCGAGCGGCGAGTGATCGATGCGGGCGGTCCAGAGATTGCCGAGGAACTTTGCGACCAGCTCGAAGTCGCCGTCGCGATCTTCGAACGCGGCGGCCGGCGTGAGGAAGTGTCGCGCACTCGCCAGTCCATTCGATCCGATCGGACCGAGATCCGGTAGCCTCAGCAATGCGCCGAAGTTCTCGCAGACGTAGCCGCGCGCCGTACCGTCGGGAAGCTCGACGCGAAACTTCACGCCGCGCGGAATCACTGCAATCTCGCCCGGCTCGAGGTCAACGATTCCGAGCTCGGTTTTGATCGACAGCCGTCCGTCCTGCGGGACGATGAGCAGCTCGCCGTCGGCATCGTAGAAGAAGCGATCAGTCATCGACGCGTTCGCCGCGTAAACGTGGGTCGCCATTCCGGAGTGCGCATCGATGCTGCCGTTGCCCGCGATCGTCGTCAGTCCATCGAGGAAGTCGGTGCGCGCTTCCGGCATCGGCAGCGGATCCCATCGCAACTGCGACGGCGGCGTGACCACTTCATCGAACGGCGTCCCGCGAAGCAGCCGGTTCTCGCGCCGCACGAACGGCTCGTGCGTCACCGACGGTCGAATGCGATACAGCCACGAACGCCGATTGACAGCGCGCGGCACCGTGAACGGAGTCCCGCTCAACTGCTCCGCATAAAGCCCGAGCGGCGCCCGCTGCGGCGAGTTCTGCCCACGCGGCAACGCCCCCTCCACCGCCTCGGTGGCAACCTCGTTCCCGAAACCGGAAATGTAGCGATCGGTCATGCGCGGCGAATCTTCTCACACCAGAAAAAGGGCGTGCCCTTCAATCATCAGAGGAGTGCATTGCAGAGCGCGAGCGAAGAAAGGATTCGTAAATGCCGGTGCACACCGAGAGCAACACGTAAAGAATAAGACCCGTCACAAAGAGGTAAATCGGAGAGAAAAAGACAGCCACTGCATCGATTGAAGATCCCGCGGATGGTTTGAGACCTGACTGCGCAAGAGCCGTATTAATGACGATGGACAGGATCACCATCGAAAGCCACGCGGCGGCAAGGCGAATCGTCACCACACGAGATCGAAGGCGCCCACGCGCGACGTCATCCAAATCGCTGCGCCCGAGGACATACAGCGCGAAAAACGGCAATGCGTTGGCGACAAAGAGCGGTGACAGGAGCGAGTTCCCGTCAACGCCTGCCCGAACGACGATCGCGACGAAGAGTAACGCGACCAGTGGAGGCAGGACCACTCCAGCCACCACCGCGGCTATTAATACTTTATGGCTCGAGGTCACGGCTACTC
>JAOBAU010000208.1 GCA_025463165.1 Acidobacteriota bacterium
TGCGCAGCGGTGACGATGCCGGTCTCGACGAGTCCGATGAACGTGAGGAACAGCCCGATGCCGGCCGCGAAACTCTGTTTCATCGAGGACGAGATCGCGTCGGCCAGCCAGGTGCGGATGCCGATCAGCGTGATGATCAGAAAGATCACGCCGCTGACGAACACCGCGCCGAGTCGCTGCTGCCACGTGATGCCGAACGCCGCGAGCCCGAATGCGATGAAGGCGTTCTCGCCCATGTACGGCGCCACCGCGATCGGCCGCCGCGCGTAAACGCCCATCAGCAGCGTGCCGAACGCGGCGGTGAGAATCGTGGCGACGGTTGACGGCCCGGTCGGCAGTCCGGCCGCCGAAAGAATGGCCGGATTGACGACGATGATGTACGCCATCGAGACGAACGTCGTGATCCCGCCGATGACCTCGCTTCGCATGAAACAAGTATGGGGTCACATCTAAAAAGTTAAGTTAACGCCCGGGCGTTAACTTAACTTTTTAGATGTGACCCCATACCTTCATCACGGTTCGATGGTGATGTTGTTGATGACGCTGGTTACCCCTTTCACGCTGTTCGCGGCTTCGCCGATGGCGCGGCGATCGTCTTCGTTTTTCGCGTGACCGCTGAGCGTCACGACACCGCTGTGCACGTCTACCTGCAGCGCAAACATCTTGTTCGGAACGGCCTGCCCGATCTTCGATCGGACGTCGGCTTCGATCGCCTTGTCGTCCATGCCTGACGGAGTCATGCGGTTCGTCGAGCCGCAGGCCGCACCGAGCACGAGCAGAAACAGCACCGGAATCACCAGAGTTCGTTTGGTCAACATCAATACCTCCTTGTTGCGACTGGTAATAGCAACGGTTGTTCCCGAGGCACGGCGCTTGCTCAAATAACGATCGGACCTGCTTCATCAGGAGGACATATGCGCAAGGTCACCAACGAACAAAGTAACGATCAGAGCGCGTGGCGAACAGTCGCCGCGATCGCGCTTGCGTCAGCAATCAGCATTGCCTGCACCACCAATCGCAATCCGGGAAATGGGCAGCCGAACGGCGTGCCGAGTCCGGCCACATCGCCGGCATAGACGCCCGGCAGTTCGTCGGGAAATAATCCGGCGATGTCGAGCGGGACGAACAGCGCCGTCGGACGCGCGGTCGGCGGAACGACACCCGCCACCGACGCGCTTGCGGTCGCCGCCGCGAATCAGGGTTATCGCGGCCGTGTGCTCGGTCCGATTTCTCCGTCCGGCACGCAGCAGGATCCGAACGCCGGCGCAACGACCGGCGCTGTGATTTCACCGGCGCTGTACGCGAATCCGCAGCAGACCGCGAACTCATCGAACAGCTCGAGCGGCACGCCGATCGTCACCAGCGGTGCGGAAGGTGATGGCGCGATCTTTACCGCTGCAGCATCGACGGGAGCCGTCAGCAGCAACGGCACCGTGACCCCGTCGGTCGCCGCGACTACGACTCCGGTCGTAAATTCGGCGACCACCGTTTCGGGGACCGGCCTCACGCCGACGACCGCGGCCGTCGCGAACAACACGAACAACAGCAGCGCGGTCGCGAGCGGACTTTCGAACGCGACGGCACGCGCCGTCGCCGCGAATCCATCGCTCGCGAATCCGACGAACACGACTCCGGGAGTGACCGTTGGTCAAACCGCGGCCGGCACCGGCGCGCTGACTCCGACGGTCGCCTCGGCAGCGATCACCACGCCGACCGTTGCCGCGACCTCCTCGCCATCCCCGATCGCGACGTCGCTCGCCACGCCGAGCGTCACCACGCCGGTGAGCGCAACGGCGGGCAGAGTGACGGCCGGCATCAGCGCGTCACCGTCGATCACGACGACGACCGCGACGACCGCGAACGCGACAGTCACACCGACCGCGACTACGACCATGACGAAGACCACGGCGACGAACGGCCAGGCACGCGCGATGGTCGAGCAGGCACGCGCGAAGAAAGCGGCGACGACCGCGAACGGCTCGTCATCAACGACGTCGTCCGCCACCGGCAACATCGTCGTCACGACCAATGCTGATGGCAGCGTCGTCGTGACGAACGTGAAGCCGGCTACCGGCACCATCACGCAGCCGTCGCGTTTCCGTCGCTTCCTGAACGGTCTCGGCATCGGCAACAGCAGCACGACGACGACAACGCCGGCGACCGGTACGACATCCACGACATCGACGCAGCCGTAATCACCGCGGAGGACAGGCACGACGCCTGTCCTCCACAAACGCGCGCATGACCGACATCCGCATCGGCACATCCGGCTGGCACTACAAGCATTGGATCGGCCGCTACTATCCCGAAGACATCAAACCGGCCGGCATGCTCGCGCACTACCTCCGCGACTTCGATACGGTCGAGCTCAACAACACGTTCTATCAACTGCCGAAAGAGGAGTCGTTCGATGCGTGGCGCGACGCGACACCGCGCGACTTTCTCTTCGCCGTCAAAGGCAGCCGCTTCCTGACGCACATGATCAAGCTGAAGGACGCGGAGCGCGGGCTCGTGAACTTCATCCCGCGCGCACAACGCCTCGGCGCGAAGCTCGGCCCGATTCTCTGGCAGCTGCCGCCGCGCTGGAACGTCAACGTCGAGCGGCTCGAAGAGTTCCTGCAGCGGTTGCCTCCCGAGCATCGCTATTCGTTCGAGCTGCGCAACGAAACGTGGATGACGGACGCCGTGTTCGAGCTGCTGCAGAAGTACAACGCCGCGTTCTGCATCTACGAACTGGCCGGCTATCACTCGCCGATCGAGCTCACCGCCGACTGGACGTACGTCCGGCTGCACGGTCCGACGACGTTCAAATATCAGGGGAGTTACAGCGACCGGCAGCTGGCGAAATGGGCGGAACGGATCGAGTCGTGGAAGAAGAAGATGAAGGCAATCTACGTCTACTTCGACAACGACGATTCCGCGTACGCGATCGACAACGCGCTGACGCTGAAGAAGCTCGCCGGTGTGACGAGACGGCGCCGCAAAGCGGCGGCGTAACAACGGCCGCGCTCGTTGCGGTGTAGCATCACTACATGGCTGCAACTCGGCGGAACGTTGCGTTCACGCCGTTCTTTCGCTGGCAACTGATCGGCGTGGTCCTCCTCATTGCCGCGTGCATCGCGGTGTGGGGCGGCGCCGGTGCGCGGATGCGTTTGCGGTTGCGCGCGCTTCGACTCGATGGCAACGAGACGACCGGCGTCATTACCGAAACGGGATTCGACGGCGAGCGATACCTGGTGCGCTATCGCTTCGACGTCGACGGCGCCACGCATGAAGGGGAGATGCACGCGCCGGTGCGGCGTTACGCCGATCGCTACGTGCGCGGCGACACGACGCCGGTCGCGTATCTCGCCGACAATCCGCTCGTCAGCGTACCGCGCGCCAAACGGGAGATCGACGACTCTTTCATCGACGGGAACACTGGCCCCGAGCTGCTGCGCGCGCTCACGTATGCGTGCGCCGCGTCGCTGTTGTTGATCGCGCTGCTGATCGCCGCGATGCGCCAGCGGCGCCTTTTGAGCGAAGGCAACATCCTCGGCGCGACGATCAAAGAACTGACAGGCAATCGCGTGCGCTACCAGTTCACGACGCCGGCCGGCGAGATTTACGGACGCGCCGTGCCGCTGCGAAATCCGCCGGCGCTCGGCGAGCGCGTCGACGTCTGCTGGATGCCGGGGCGGCCCGAGAAGAGCCGCCTCCGGATCGAACTGCGATACGTGATGATCGTCGACTGATCAGCGGCGACGATTGCCGCCGAAGATCTGCAGCAGGAACAGGAACAGGTTGATGAGGTCGAGGTAAAGCATCAGCGCGCCGATGATGGCGAGGTTTTCCTGCACTCCCGGCGGCGACGACGCCAGCGCGCGAAGCCGCTGCGTGTGAAACGCGGTAAGGCCGAGGAAGACGAAGACGCCGACGTACGCGATCGTCATTGAGAGCGCGTCGGAGTGCATGAAGATGTTGACGACGCTGCAGAGCACGATGCCGATCAACCCCATGAAGAAGAACGAACCCCACGAGGTGAGATCGCGCTTCGTGACGGTGCCGTAGATGCTCGTCGCGGCGAACATGCCGGCGGCGCTGACGAACGCCTGCGTGATCGCGGCCGCGCTGTAAGCGAAGAAGATCCAGCTGAGCGTGAAGCCGTTGAGCAGCGAGAAGGCGAGGAACGCGCCCGCCGCCGTCCCGGCCGACATTTTCATGATGCGCCGGGAAAGAAAAATGACGAGGCCGAACTCCGCCACGATCAGCACGATCATCATGCCGCGATTGGCGAGCACGAGTTGCTGCATCGGCTGCGACATCGCGACCCAGAGCGATGCCACCGCGGTGACGAGCAACCCCGCGAACATCCAGCGATAGACCGAAGCGATGAACGCCCGCGTACCCATCCCTGCTTCCGCGGTCGCCGCCGAAACCCACGGGCGCTGCGGTTCGAAAGAATTCATCGTTTCACTCCTCCAGTTACTGCGTGACTCGGAACAGTATTGCCCGGAACGATAGTCCTTATGTCTTCGGCCGCGAGGTGCTGAGTGCTGAGTGCAGAGTGCTGAGAACGTCAGAATCCGCGCACGAATCATGCTGCATGCTTCGTGACTGAGCACTCTGCACTCAGCACTCAGCACCAGAGTCGCAAATCACGAGGAATTAACACTCGGGCACTCAGGTTTTCCTATTCACAGAATCTGACAATAGGACGCTCAAGCGTCGTTAAGTCAAAGAAGGAGAACAACTTATGGCTAAGATCATCGGCATTGACCTCGGTACGACGAACTCCGTCGTCGCGGTCATGGAAGGAAACGAGCCGAAGGTCATCGTCAATGCAGAAGGCTCCCGCATCACCCCCTCGGTGGTCGGGTTCGCCAAAAGCGGCGAGCGTCTCGTCGGCCAGGTCGCCAAGCGGCAGGCCGTGACCAATCCTGAAAACACCGTCTTCTCCATCAAGCGCTTCATGGGACGCAAGTTCGATGAAGTCAACGAAGAGATGAAGATGGTTCCCTACAAAGTTACCCGCGCGTCGAACGGCGACGTGCGCGTCGAGATCGACGGCAAGCTCTATTCGCCGCCCGAGATCTCCGCAATGGTCCTGCAGAAACTCAAGCAGGCCGCCGAAGACTATCTCGGCGAGAAGGTCGACCGCGCCGTCATCACGGTGCCGGCATACTTCAACGACTCGCAGCGCCAGGCGACGAAAGACGCCGGCGAGATCGCAGGTCTGAAAGTCGAGCGACTCGTCAACGAGCCGACCGCGGCAGCGCTCGCGTACGGCCTCGACAAGAAGAAGGACGAGACCATCGCCGTGTATGACTTCGGCGGCGGTACGTTCGACATCTCGATCCTCGAAGTCGGCGAAGGCGTGGTCGAAGTGAAGTCGACCAACGGCGACACGCACCTCGGTGGCGACAACATCGATCAGAAGCTGATCGACTGGATCATCGACGAGTTCCGCAAAGACCAGGGCATCGATCTGTCGAAAGACAAGATGGCTCTGCAGCGTCTGCGCGAAGCGGCCGAGAAAGCGAAGATCGAGCTCAGCTCGACGATGTCGACCGACTTCAATCTTCCGTTCATCACGGCCGACGCGTCGGGTCCGAAGCATCTCACCATGTCGCTCACCCGTGCGAAGTTCGAGCAGCTCATCGGCGACATCGTCCAGCGGACGATGGGACCGCTGAAGCAGGCGCTCAGCGACGCGGGCGTTTCGCCGAAAGAGATCGATGAAGTCGTGCTCGTCGGCGGTTCCACGCGAATCCCGATGGTGCAGAAGATCGTGCAGGACTACTTCGGCAAAGAGCCGCACAAGGGCGTCAACCCGGATGAAGTCGTCGCCATCGGCGCGGCGGTCCAGGGCGGCGTGCTCGGCGGCGACGTGAAGGACGTTTTGCTTCTCGACGTTACTCCGCTCTCGCTCGGAATCGAGACGCTCGGCGGCGTGATGACGAAGCTCATCGAGCGCAACACCACCATCCCGACGCGCAAGTCGGAGACCTTCTCCACGGCCGCCGACAACCAGACGTCGGTCGAGATCAAGGTCTATCAGGGCGAGCGCGAAATGGCGTCCGGGAACAAGCTCCTCGGCGCGTTCCATCTCGCCGGGATTCCGCCCGCGCCGCGCGGCGTGCCGCAGGTCGAGGTCACTTTCGACATCGACGCGAACGGCATCATGAACGTCTCGGGCAAAGACCTCGGCACCGGCAAGGAGCAGAAGATCACCATCACCAGCTCCAGCGGTCTGTCGAAGGATGAAGTCGAGCGCCTCGTGAAGGACGCCGACGTTCATGCCGAAGAGGATCGCAAGCGCCGCGAAGAGATCGATGCGAAGAACCAGCTCGACTCGCTCGTCTACAACGTCGAGAAGATGCTGAACGAGAATCGCGACAAGATCGGCGGCTCGGACGTGCAGAACCTCGAGAGCGCCATCAGCGACGCGCGCAAGGCGATGGAAGGCGGTGACGTCGAGCGCATCAAGTCGGCCACCGACACGCTCACGAAGGCTTCGCACAAACTCGCCGAGGTGATGTACAGCCAGCAGGGGAACGCGGGCGATGCGGGCGCGAGCGGTTCAGCGTCCGGCGCGACCGGTGGCGGCGACGGCAAGTCTGCCGATGACGTCATCGAAGCGGAAGTCGTCGACGAGAACAAGTAATTGATCGGTGAGGGGACAGGCGCTTTCGCCTGTCCCCTCACGGAGAACCCAATGGGACGCCGCAGATCAGACGGCTACGTGATGATCTCCATCATCGCGGAGCGGTACAACATCCATCCGCAAACGCTCCGCCTGTACGAGCGCGAAGGATTGATCACGCCGGCGCGCACGTCAGGCAACACCCGCCTTTACGGCCAGGACGAGATTCGCAAACTCGAGATGATCCTCGCGCTGACGCGCGACCTCGGCGTCAACCTCGCTGGGGTGGAAGTGATCCTCAACATGAAGCGCGCTCTCGATGACGCGCGTGAAGCGGTCGAGCGCGCCGAGGACCATTTCGAGCAGATGATGCGCGTCATCCGCCAGAGCGTGCTCGACAAACGCCACGGCATCGAGCGCGAAAACGCACTCGTGAAATCGGCGCCGCGCGGACTGGCGAAGACGCGCTGAGCGCGGCGGCGGCGCTACACTGCCGCCATGAAAACGATGCTCATCGCGGCGCTCTTCGCCGTACCGGCTCTTCTTTGTGCGGCGGATGCTCCGACGGCCTCGACGCTGGAGCCCGGCGGACTGCATCGGATCGCGCACGATTACTACCAGTGGCGGCAGCGCAACTATCCGGTCTTCGCGTCCGATCAGGGACAGCATGCGTGGGACGATCGGATCACCGATTACACGCCGGCGGCGATCGCGTCGCGACGTGCGTACGTGCGCGACCTGCTTGCGACCGTGCGCGCGGCCGATACCGCGAAGTGGAATCGCGATGATCGGATCGACTGGATTCTTTTTCGCGCGCAGCTCGAATCGGCAGAGTTCGCCGATCGCGTGCTCGATCGCGAGGCGACCGATCCCGGTGTGTATGTCGGCGACGCCGGCAACGCCATCTTCTCGCTGCTGAAGAAAGAGTACGACGCGCCGCGGAAGCGCGCGCTCTCCGCAACCGCGCGATTGAGCGCCATGCCGGCGATGCTCGAGCAGGCCAGGCAGAACCTCACGCGGCCGGTGCGGCTCTATTCGCAGCTGGCCATCGAATCGGCGCGCGCCATCGATCCGCTGTTCGTCGACAGCCTCGCATCACTCACCAAAGATCTTTCATCGAATGAACGGCAGGCGTTCGTCGCCGCGCGCGACGCCGCCATCAAAGCGATGCATGCGTACGCCGAATGGCTCGAAGCGAAACTGCCGTCGATGCAGCCGTGGCGGCCGATGGGCGAAGAGAACTACAACTACATGCTTCGCCACATCCTCCTGCTGCCGATGGACTCGCGCGACGTCGCGCACCTCGGCGAAGTGGAGCTCGGCCGCTATCGCGCCCTCGAAGCGATGCTGCCCGATCCGTCGCTCGCCGATCCCGATCCGAAGCGCGTCGCGAACATCCCCGCCGATCAGCAGGCGTTCCTCAAAGCGTACGAAAGCCGCGAAGCGGAGATGATCCGCTTCCTCGGCGAAAAGAAACTGATCACACTGCCGCCGTATCTCGGACCGTTTCTCATCAAACAACTCCCCGAAGCATTCAAGCCGACCAGTCCCGGCGGCTTCATGAATCCGCCGGGTCTTTACGATCGCGACGACAGCGGCTTCTACTTCATCCCGACCTACAACCCGGCCAGCCGCAACTTCTACATCCGCGCGGCGATCGAAGATCCGCGTCCGATCCTCGGGCACGAAGGAATCCCGGGACACTTCCTGCAGATCTCGATCGCCAATCATCTGCAGAACGAGATTCGCCGCCATCACGGCGACAACGTTTTCACTGAAGGATGGGCGCTCTACACCGAAGAGATGCTGCTGCGCGAAGGACTCTATCCGGCCGACTCAGCCGGCGCCGGACAGATCCTGCGGCTCTCGCGCTATCGCTCCGCGCGCATCGGCGTCGACGTCAATCTGCACACCGGCCGCTGGACGTTCGAGCAGGGCGTGAAGTACTTCATGGAAGGCGGCGGGCTCGACCGCGAAGCGGCGGAAGGGGAGGCGGCCGGCGCAGCCACCGATCCGACGCAGAAGATCAGCTACATCACCGGCAAGTGGCAGATCATGAATGTGCTCGGAAAGTATCGCGATCGGAAGGGAGCGGCGTTCCGGCTCGGGCAGTTTCATGACGACCTCATCGCGAACGGCGGACTGCCGCTTTCGGTCATCGAATGGCTGCTGCTCGACGATCCGTCGGCGCTGGCGAAGGCGACGGGAGTCGACTTGAAGCAGTAAACGTGCAATCGAGGAATTTCCGGATTACCCCCTTGCGTTGCGCTGCGCCGACTAGTGGTTTGCTGTCGAGATGCAGTCGAGTTGAGGCCGAGACGTATCAGCCGCTTCTGAATCTCCAAGGCAACACGAGAAAGAAACAAGGAGATCTGCATGCGTCAGACTGGTACGGTCAAGTGGTTCAACGATGCCAAGGGTTTTGGATTCATCACGACGGAGTCGGGCGAGGACGTGTTCGTCCACTTCAGCGCGATTCAGGGCGGCGGCTTCCGTTCGCTCGCCGAGGGCGCGAACGTCGAATTCGACGTGACTCAGGGTCCGAAAGGCCTGCAGGCCGCGAACGTCGTCGTCCGCTAAGCGACACGATTTCGTAATCAACCACGGGACGGCCTTCGGGCCGTCCTTTTCATTTCAGGGGAGATTTCAGTCATGGCAACAGTGACCTCACACGCCCCCGGAACCTTCTGCTGGATCGAGCTCGCCACGAGCGATGCCGCCGCGGCCAAAGCGTTCTACGCCGGTATTTTCGGCTGGACCGCGAAAGACATGCCGATGGGCGAGATGGGCTTCTACACGATGCTGCAGAACGCTGGCCGCGACGCCGGCGCGCTCTACGAGAACAAGCAGATGCCGCCGAACTGGCTTTCGTACGTCGCCGTCGAAAGCGTCGACGACACGATCAAGACGGCCAAAGATCTCGGCGCAAATGTGATGGCCGGCCCGATGGACGTATTCGAGTCGGGACGGATGGCCGTCCTCACCGATCCGCAGGGAGCGCATTTTGCGGTGTGGGAACCGAAGCAGCACATCGGCATCGGCGTGTTCGGCGAGTCGAATTCGCTGGTGTGGAACGAGCTCGCGACGAGCGACGAAGAGGCAGCGCGGACGTTCTACACGTCGCTGTTCGGCTGGACGACAAAGACCGACAGCGGCTCGCCGATGCAGTACACCGAAATTCACGCGGGCGAGCGTGGCATCGGCGGGATGTACAAACTGAAGCCGGAGATGCAGGGCGTTCCGCCGAACTGGATCCCTTACATCGCCGTTGACGACTGCGACGCGACCGTCGCGAAAACGACGGAGCTCGGCGGTTCGGTGATGATGCCGCCGATGGACATCCCGGGCATTGGACGTTTTGCCGTGATCAAAGATCCGCAGGGTGCGGCGATCTCGATCATCAAAACGGAACCGCGCGCGTGATTCGGAGGCGGGCTCGGCGCCCGCCTCCTCCTTCCCGTTTACTTCTTCACGCGCGTGTAGCTGATCTCCATCATCTTGAACATGGCGCCGGTCGGATCGGGAGTCCACATCTCCATCGTGTGGTGATCCTTGTCCGCGACGGTGACGACTTCCTTCACCGGCATCGTCTTGCCCGAGACCGGATCGTCCATCGACGAGGTGAACGTGTACTTGCCGTCATCGCCGAGCGTGCCGGTCGAGCTCATCATCGATGTCGACATCGTGTCCATCCAGGTGCCGACGTACATCTTCTTGATGTTGTCGTAGCCGGTATAACCGACGCCGCTGAACGGCTGTCCCATGAACGAGCCGGTGAAGCGCTGCTCGACCCAGCGGCCGCCGAGCGCCCACGTGTTGTGCGACTTGCCGCTCGACGTCGCCGGCGGCGCGCCGGGCGCCATCCACATCGTCACGGTCGTGTTGAAGTCGCCGACCATGTTGTTCAGCTTCTTGTGCGCGTCACCGGGAGTGGCGGCTTTGATTGCCGCATCCATCGCCGCCTTTTCTTCGGCCGATGGTTCGGTTTTCTGAGGCTCCTGCGCAAACACCACGGACGCCGCGAGCAGACACGAGAACAGGGCAACCGGGACCTTGATCCTCATCGTTCGTTCTCCTTCGATTCAGTTGTTGGTTGTTGGCAGGAATCATATGGCCGGAGTGCAGCGGAAGCACGTTCGGCTACCCCGCGTAGAATCGGGAGCAGATGCGAATCGCCGCGACGATCATGATGCTGTGCGCAATGGCGTGCGCGAACGAGCCACGACGGCCAGCGTCGGTTTCATCCGATGCGAATTGGGTGGGCGGTCCCGACGGCGGATCGTGGATTGATTGCGGTCAGATCACGAAAGAGCCGGTGGTCGCATTTCGCTGCACGATGTGGACGGAAGGTGGCGACGTCTCCGCGCGTGGCCAGTTCGTGCAGGCGCGATTCACCGGAGG
>JAOBAU010000244.1 GCA_025463165.1 Acidobacteriota bacterium
CGGCGACCAGTCGCGATCGAGCGGCGCTTCGATGATGACGAAGCGATCGGGATCGAGTGCTGCGAGCACGCGGAATTCAGCGTTTCGGTGATTCGCATCGCGTATGGCGATAAAGATTCCGAACGCGGCGAAGAGGAGCGCGCCGGTCGTACGTCGGCGTCGCAGCAAAAGCGCGATCGCCACCACTCCCCACGCGAACACAACTCCGTTCACGAGCAGCGGCGCGAGCGCCAGCCCTGCGACAAATCCGATTAGCGGGAGTGCGGCGGGTGAATCATCCGGCACGCTCGAACGAAGAGAGAGTCTCCACGTGATGCGTGTTCGGGAAAAGATCCAGAAGATCGAGTGAGGTGAGACGCCAGCCCGACGCGCTCAGCCGTTGCGCGTCGCGGGCAAACGTTACCGGATCGCAGGAGAGATAACAAATCGCCCGCCGCGCTTTCTCGCCCGCCGCTTCGATCACTTCCTGACGCGCTCCCGCGCGCGGCGGATCGAGAAAGATGAAGTCGGCCGCCGGCATTCTACGTACATAAGATTCGACCGCGGAGTGGACGAGCGTCACGTTCTCCGGCACGTTCAGCTGCGCGTAGCGATGCGACAGCGGCGAGCCTTCGACGCTGATCACCCGCTCGAACATCCGCGCCAGCGGCACCGTGAAGAATCCGACGCCCGCATAAAGATCGATCGCGCTTCCCCGCGTTTCGACGCGCGCCGCGTGCGCGGTGACGAGGCGAATCATCGTGCCGAGTAGATGACGATTGACCTGGAAGAAGGCGCCGGTGGAAAGACGATAGTGATACTCGCCGACGTGGATCGTCAGCTCCTCTTCATCCGCAATCAAACGATCGCCGAGCTCCCACGTTTCGCCCGGCAGCGGACGTTGCGCCGTCTCGATTCCGACCACTTCACATTCGCGCGCCAGCGGCACCACGCGATGCGATCCGGTCGCGTAGAAACCAACCGCATCGCCGTCGTGATGCAGACGGCTTCTCAATCGATAGTTGAGCGGCGACGGATGCACATTGATCTCGGGCAGCGACGCCGGATCGAATCGCCCGATCCTCCGCAACGACTCCGTCAAAATCTCGCGCTTGGCAACCAGCTGACGATCGAGCCGCAGCGACGTCCAGTCGCAGCCGCCGCATTCATCAGCAATCGGACACGGCTCCGCACGACGATCCGCGCTTGCTTCAACCACGCGCACCACGGCTCCGCGCGCGAATCCTTTCTTCACTTCCGTCAGCCGCACGATCGCGACATCGCCCGGATAGAGATTCGGCGCAAAGACAGGCACACCTTCGACGCGCGAAAGCGACTCGCCTCCCGCAATCAGTTTTTCCGGCTTCACCGTGAGCTCGTCGCCAACCCGCATCGCGAAGCGATTGTGATAAAAAGCGCCCCGCTATGAAAGTCCACGAATATCAGGCAAAGGAAATCCTGCGCCGTTACGGCGTCCCGACGCCGCGCGGAATCGTCGCCGACAACGCCGAAGATGCGCGCAAAGCGGCCGAACAACTTGGCGGCCGCGTCGTCGTCAAAGCGCAGATCCACGCGGGCGGCCGCGGCAAAGGCGGCGGCGTGAAGCTCGCGAAGACGCCCGATGAAGCCGCCGAGATCACGCAGAAAATGATCGGCTGGACGCTCGTGACGCACCAGACCGGCCCCGAAGGCCGCGTCGTCAACAAGGTGCTGATCGAAGAAGCGCTCAACATCGACAAAGAGCTCTACCTCGGCATCACGCTCGATCGAAAGCTCGGCTGTCCCGTCGTCATGGCATCGAAGCAGGGCGGCATGGAGATCGAGGAAGTCGCCGAACGCGATCCGAGCGCGATCTTCCGCGAGCCGATCGATGCCGTTCTCGGTCCGCAGCCGTTTCAGGCGCGCGCCATCGCTTACGCACTCGGCCTCGAGGGCGAGGCATACAAGAAGTGCGTCGACTTCATGCAGAAGCTCGTCCGCTGCTACATCGAAACCGATGCGGCGCTCGCCGAGATCAACCCGCTGCTCATTACCAAAGAAGGCGACGTCCTCGCGCTCGACTGCAAGCTGAGCTTCGACGACAACGCCATGTTCCGCCACAAAGACTTCCTCGAACTGCGCGATCTCAATGAAGAGGATCCGCTCGAAGTCGAGGCATCGAAGTTCGGCCTCAACTACATCAAGCTCGACGGCAACGTCGGCTGCATGGTCAACGGCGCCGGCCTCGCCATGGGCACGATGGACATCATCAAGCTCGCAGGCGGAGAGCCGGCGAACTTCCTCGACGTCGGCGGCGGCGCGAGCGCGGAGCAGGTCAAGAACGCGTTCCGCATCATCCTTTCCGACAAGAACGTGAAGGCGATCCTGATCAACATCTTCGGCGGCATCATGCGCGGCGATCGCATCGCCGAGGGCGTGGTCAGTGCGGCGAAGGAAGTGGGACTGCCGGTGCCGGTCGTCGTCCGGCTCGAAGGAACGAACGTCGAGCTCGGAAAGAAGATCCTCGCCGAGTCGGGACTGCCGCTCATCACCGCCGACGGCATGTGGGACGCGGCAACCAAAGTCGTCGCGGCCGCGCAGGGGAAATAGTCAATGTCGATCTGGGCTGACAAAAACACACGCGTCGTCGTGCAGGGCATCACCGGCCGCGAGGGAACTTTCCACGCCGTGCAGTGCCGCGACTACGGAACGAAAGTGATCGGCGGCGTGACTCCCGGCAAGGGCGGCACGACGCACGAAGGCTTTCCGGTTTTCAACACGGTGCGCGAAGCGCGCGAAAAGGAATCGGCGGATTGCTCGCTGATCTTCGTGCCGCCGCCGTTCGCCGCCGACGCGATCATGGAAGCGGCCGACGCCGGCATCGAGCTGATCATCTGCATCACCGAAGGGATTCCGGTGAACGACATGGTGAAAGCGCACGACTTCCTGAAGAAGTCGAACGCACGCCGCGTCGCGAATGGCGAAACGCCGTCGCGGCTCATCGGTCCGAACTGCCCCGGCATCATCACGCCGGATCAGGCGAAGATCGGCATCATGCCGGGACACATTCACAAGGCCGGTCCGATCGGGATCGTGTCGCGCTCCGGAACGCTGACGTATGAAGCGGTCGGCCAGCTGACGAAGCGCGGCATCGGTCAGTCGACCGCGGTCGGCATCGGCGGCGATCCGCTGCCGGGCACGAATTTCGTCGATTGCCTCGCGGCATTCGAAGCTGATCCCGCAACCGAAGCGATCATCATGATCGGCGAGATCGGCGGCACCGCGGAAGAAGAAGGCGCGGCGTTCGTGAAAGCGAACGTGAAGAAGCCGGTGGTCGCATTCATCGCCGGCCAGACCGCTCCGCCGGGACGCCGCATGGGTCATGCCGGTGCCATCATCAGCGGCGGCAAGGGCACGGCCGCGGAGAAGATGGAAGCGCTCGAGGCCGCAGGAATCCATGTGGTGAAGGCACCGAGCGACATGGGCAAGCGGATCGAAGAAGTGTGGAAGAAATAGTCCTGTGAAGTCCGGGGTCAGGTCTAAAGTCTAAAGTGCCGATCTCGAATCAG
>JAOBAU010000255.1 GCA_025463165.1 Acidobacteriota bacterium
TTCGCGAAAACGTAGACGATCGAGTAGACGAGGATTCCCTGGATGCCCATCGGACTCAGCGCGATGACACCGAGCAACACGTAGCCGGCATGTCCGATCGATGAGTACGCGAGCATTCGCTTCACGCTGGTCTGCGTGATCGCAGCGAAGTTGCCGATGATCATCGAGAGCGCAGCGACCACAGCAAGGACGTTGCTCCAGTCGACCTGAAAGTCGTGCAGCGCGGTGTAGAAGACGCGCGCGAAAACGGCGAACGCCGCCGACTTCGACGCCGTCGAAAGGAACGCGGTGATCGGCGTCGGCGCGCCTTCATAAACGTCGGGTGTCCAGACGTGAAACGGCGCGGCCGCGACTTTGAAACAGAGTCCTGCCGCGAGCAGCAGGATGCCAAACATCAGCGAGTCGTTCTGGACGATCGACGACATCGAGCGGGCGATCACGAAGAGATTGAGCGAGCCGCAGACGCCGTAGATCAGCGAGATTCCGTACAACAGAATCGCCGAGCTGACCGCGCCGAGGATGAAGTACTTCATCGCCGCTTCGGTCGATTTCCGTTCGGTCTTGAAGTAGCCGGCGAGGACGTAGCTCGAGAGCGAGAGCAACTCGAGGCCAATGTAAATCGAAATGAGATGAACGCCCGACGCCATGAACATCATGCCGCAGAGCGCGAAGCCGAGCAGTGAGTAGTACTCCCACGGCGAGTAGCGCGACGACAGCAGGTATTCGTCGGAAAGAATCACGACGAGTGCAATCGTCGCGATGAAGAGCATCTTGAAAAAAATCGCGAACGAGTCGAGCGCGAACATCGCCGCGAAACCGCGCGTCTGCGTCAAATGCTCGACACGATGCGAGCAGTAAAGCACCGTCACTGCCGTGAGCGCGAGGATCGCCAGCGTCCACCATTTCGCCATTGCCGGGTCGCGGCGCGCGCCAAGAACCGGAAGGCAAAGCAGGAGTGACGCACCGAGCGCGATCACGATCTCCGGCAGCAAAAAGACGGTGTCGTTCCAGCTCATCTCGCGCCCTCGGCAACCACCGCGGCCGTTCCCGCCGCCGCTTCAACCGGCGCAACCGCGAGCACCGGCTTGTTGTAGTAGCCGGGATCGACTTTCTGCACGAGGTACTTCACCGGCTCGTCGATCGTCTCGAAGAAGATTCCGGGAGCGATGCCGATCCAGATCATGCAGGCGACGAGCGGCAGCAGCGTGATGAGCTCGCGGCGATTGACGTCGAGCAGGTTCTGATTCTTCGGATTGTCGAGCGGTCCCCAGAAGACGCGCTGATAGAGCCACAGCAGGTACGCCGCGCCGAGCACGATGCCGACCGCTGCGAAGACCGCCCACCAGATGTTGCGGTTCGCGGCGCCGAGCAGAATCGTGAACTCACCGATGAAGCCGTTCAGCGCCGGCAATCCCATCGAAGAGAGCGCAGCGATGAGGAACAGCGTCGCGTACATCGGCATCTGTTTCGCGAGGCCGCCGTACTCGGAGATCAGTCGCGTGTGCCGCCGCTCGTAGATGATGCCGACGAGCAGGAAGAGCGCGCCGGTCGAAATGCCGTGATTGATCATCTGCAGCACCGAGCCCTGAATGCCCATCGGGTTCAGCGCGAACATGCCGAGCATCACGAAGCCGAGATGCGAGACCGATGAATACGCGACGAGCTTCTTCATGTCCTTCTGCACGAGCGACACGAGCGCGCCGTAGATGATGCCGATGATCGCGAGCGCCACGATGACCGGCAGAAGTTGCTTTGTACCGTCCGGAAGAATCGGCAGTGCGAAGCGAATGAAGCCGTACGTTCCCATCTTCAGCAGAACCGCGGCGAGGATGACGGAGCCGGCGGTCGGCGCTTCAACGTGCGCGTCCGGCAGCCACGTGTGGAACGGAAACATCGGCACTTTGATCGCGAAGCCGAAGAAGAATCCGAGGAAAATCCAGAACTGCAGCGACGGCGGGATGAGATGTCCGATGTTGTGGTACTGCAGCACGTCGAACGTCGGCGTGTTGCCGAGACCTTTGATGTTGAGGAACGGGATGCCGCCGTCGTTGAAGAAGTAGAGCGCGAGAATCGACAGCAGCATCAGCACGGAGCCGGCGAGCGTGTAGAGGAAGAATTTGATCGCCGCGTAGAGTTTCCGCGCGCCGCCCCAGATGCCGATGATGAAGTACATCGGGACGAGCATCACTTCCCAGAAAACGTAGAAGAGGAAGAAGTCGAGCGCGCAGAACGTGCCGATCATGCCGGTCTGCAGCAGGAGCAGCAGAACGTAATACTCCTTCTGGCGATGATTGATGGCGTCGAACGACGAGTAGATGGCGATGCAGCCGGTGAGCGTCGTCAGAAGGATGAGCAGCAGCGCGATGCCGTCGATGGCGAAGTGATACTGCACGCCGAGCGATGGAATCCAGCTCCACTGTTCGCGAAACTGAAAGTTCTCGACGCCGGCTTTCTTTGCATCGAATGCGATCCAGAGCGGAACGGAGACGAGGAAGTCGATGACGGCCACGGCCAGCGCGGTGCGTTTGATCGCATTCGCGTTTTCGCGGTTGTAGAAGAACGCAATGAAGAGCGCGCCGATCAACGGGATATACGTGACGATCGAGAGGATCGGTATGTTCGGATTGCCGTAAATGCCCATCAGCGCTTCTCTCCTCGAATCATGCCTTCGTGAACATATACACAGCCGCGAGCAGCACGATCCCGCCGCCCATCACCAGAGCGTAGTTCTGGACGAACCCGCTCTGCATCCGCCGCAGCGCCGACGATCCTTCGCGCGCGCCCGCGCCGACGCCGTTCACCGCACCGTCGACGACGTACTTGTCGAACATCGACGAGCCGTGGCCGAGCACGATGACGGTGATGTGGCGGACGAGATTGACCAGACCATCGAGGATGTTCGCGTCGAACCACGACAGCGCGCGCGCCAGCTTGACGGTGCCGCCGATGGCGGTCGCGTTATAGATCTCGTCGACGTAGTACTTGTTCTCGAGCACCTGGTGAATGAATGAGAAGTTCGTCCCGAGGCGCTTCGGCGTCGACCACGACGGATCGCTGAAGTACCAGCGCCGCGCGAGCGCGATGCCGAAAACAGCAACGCCGATCGACACGAGAATCAACACGACTTCCGTCGATTTGCTCGCTTCGTGGAAATGGAAATGGTGGTCGCCGATCGGGACGAGGATCGGCTCGAGCCAGCGCTGGAAGATCGTCTCCTTCGCACCGCCGAAAAGTCCTGTCGGGAAGCCGACCAGACCGCCGATGACGGAGAGGATCGCGAGGATCCAGAGCACGCCGGTCATCGATGCAGGCGATTCATGCGGCAAATGCACATCGTCGTGATGACCGTGACCTTTGTCGCTGTGCTGATCGCCCTGATCGAGGTGCGTGTGCGAACCGATCAGATCGTGACCGGCATGTTTCGGCTCCGACTCCTCGATCCCTTCAACATGCGCTCCGCGATACTTCCCGCGGAACGTCATGTAGTAGAGCCGGAACATGTAGAACGCGGTGAAGGTCGCGGCGACGACCGCGATGAGCCAGAGCGGAATCGAGTAGCCAAAGGCGTTGCCGAGGATCTCGTCTTTCGAGAAGAAGCCGGCCAGCGGCGGGATACCGGAGATCGCGATCGTCGCGAGCAGCATCGTCGCGTGCGTCTTCGGCATGTATTCCCTCAGCCCGCCCATCTTCCGCATGTCCTGTTCGCCGCCGCATCCGTGAATGACCGAGCCGGCGCCGAGGAAGAGGCACGCTTTGAAGAACGCGTGCGTCATGACGTGGAAGATTGCGGCTGTGAACGCGCCGACGCCGGCCGCGAGGAACATGAAGCCGAGCTGCGAGACCGTCGAGTACGCGAGGACTTTCTTGATGTCGTTCTGCACGAGGCCGATCGACGCCGCGAAGATCGCGGTGACCGCGCCGATGATCGCCACGACCGCCATCGCCGTCGGCGAGAGTCGGAAGAGCGCGTTCGAGCGGACGACCATGTAGACGCCGGCGGTGACCATCGTCGCGGCGTGGATGAGTGCGGAGACCGGCGTCGGGCCGGCCATTGCGTCAGGCAGCCAGACATACAACGGAATCTGCGCCGACTTGCCGCACGCACCGACAAAGAGCAGCAGACAGATGGCGGTCGCGACGCCGGCGTACGCGTGTCCGTGCGCGGTGATCTGCGCGAAGACGCGGCCGTAATCCGACGTGCCGAACGTGTTGAAGATCAGGAAGATGCCGAGAATAAAACCGAAGTCACCAACGCGATTGGCGATGAAAGCTTTCTTGCCCGCTTCCGCCGCGAAGTTCTTGTCGTAGTAGAAACCGATCAGCAGATACGAGCAGAGCCCGACCCCTTCCCAGCCGACGAACATGACCATGTAGTTCGCTCCGAGGACGAGGAGCAACATCATGAACATGAAGAGATTCAGGTAGGTGAAGAAGCGGGTGTAGCCGGTGTCGTGCGACATGTAGCCGGTCGCATAGATGTGAATCAGACAGCCGACCCACGTGACGATCAGCAGCATCGTGCACGAGAGCGGATCGAGCCGGAACGCGAAGTCGATTCCGAAGTTCGAAATGAATCCGCCGGTGACCTGTCCGATGCCGGCCGGAATCCACGAGTAATAGACGTGCTGGAACGCGTGCTCCGTTCCGCCGCGGACGTACGAGAGCACGCTGTACGCGGCGAGCAGCGCGGAGAGCGCCGTCGAACCGATCGCGATGGCGTTCGTGATGGCGCGGTTCTTCGGAGTCTTCGGCCACCAGAACGCGCGGAAGCCGTTGATCGCCGCGCCGAGCGCGGGGAGCAGCGGGACGAGCAGGAGGAGCCACGGGTTAACCATTCAGCTCCTCTTCCGAAAATTTATGCTGAGCGTAGCGAAGCATCTGCGGTGAGACTCGCGATGAAGACGCGATCCGGCTGAAGGACCGGAGATCCTTCGGTTCGCTCAGGATAAAGTGCGGGTGAGTCCTAACCATTCAGCTCCCTCGCCTCATCAACATTGATGCTGCTGCGCAGCCGGTACAGCTGAATGATGATCGCCAGTCCGACCGCCGCCTCGCCTGCCGCGACGGTGATGATGAAAATCGTGAAGACCTGACCTTCGAGCGATCCGAGCCGATGCGAGAACGCGACGAGGTTGATGTTCACGGCGTTGAGCATCAGTTCGATGCACATCAGCACCGTGATCATGTTGCGGCGAATGATCACGCCGACGAGGCCGACGGTGAAGATCGTGCCGGACAGCATGAGCCATGCGTCGATCTCAGGCACTCATCGCCTCCTTGATTTCGCGCTCGGTCTCCACGCGCGCCAGCATGTAGTCGGGCGCGGTCTCTTCTTCGACCGCGCTCAGCTCGCGCTTGCCGATCACGATCGCGCCGATCATTGCGACGAGAAGAAACAGCGACGCCACTTCGAACGGCACGAGGTAATCGGTGTAAAGCGCGTTCGCGACCGCTTCCGAGTTCACGTTATGGCGGGTAATGCGCTTGTGTCCGAGGCGGCCCGGATTCTTCGTTGAATTGATCGCCACGCGATCGCGCACGGTCGAGAGCTTCGACTTGTTCGGGTTCTCATCGTGGTAAACGCCGGGACGAACCATCGTCACGAACAGCGCGAAGACCGCCAGTCCGACGAGGAAGCCGCCCTTCCAGAAGTTCGAGAGCACGCGCTCGTCCGGCAGATGGCGGACGTTGATCAGCATGACCACGAACAGGAACAGCACCATGATGCCGCCCGCGTAGACGAGCACCTGGACCGCGCCGACGAACTCCGCTTTCTGCATCACGAAGAGCACCGCGACACAGAGAAAAGTCAGCAGCAGGAAGAGCGCGGAATGCACCGGGTTGCGCATCGCCACGACGAGGATCGAAGACGCCACCGCAACCGTCCCGATCATGACGAAGACGATCAGCGGCATGCTGGCGGTGAGCTGTTCCATTACTTCGCGCCTCCGCTGAGCTGACGATTCGCCGCCACCAGCCCCGGCGCGAGCGGCGGCGCATCTTCATCCGGCAGCCCCGGATACTCGGGACGTTCGTCCCAGTACTCGAGCTGCTGCATGTTGAAGTAGAGATCGCCGCGATCGTACGTCGCGAGCTCGTACGTCTTCGTCGTCAGCCAGATCGACTTCGGTTTCGTCGGACACGCTTCTTCGCAGAGCGAGCAGAACATGCAGCGCTTCACGTCGATGTCGTAGCGGTCGAGGACCTTGACCTTCTTCTTTTTGCCGTCGGGCTGTTCGAGGGTTTCGTCGTGGACGTCGATGTAGATGATGTCGATCGGACAGGCGATCGCGCAGAGCTTGCAGGCGATGCAGCGGTCGAACGAGAAACGAAACATGCCGCGAAAGCGATCGGACGGTTCCATCCGCTCTTCCGGATAGCGAATCGTCACCTTCGGCTTCCACAGTTCACGGAACGTGGTCTTCAACCCCTCGAACATGTCGAGGAGGAGGAACTTGTCCGTCCACTTATGCTTCGGATACTCGACTTGCATGGATCACCTTCGGCGCGTGCGCCCGGGGTTTCATGATCAGGAACAGCGTGAGCGCGACCGTCGCGGCGCCGGCGACGGCCAGAATCGTTTCACCGACCGGCACGACCGAGCCGTTGATGATCATCTCGGGCGCGGCAAGGACGACGATGCCGGTCACGAAGATGTTGATCAGCGCGAGCGGGATCATCCACTTCCAGCCGAGGTCCATCAGCTGGTCGAAGCGGAAGCGCGGGAACGTCGCGCGGAACCAGATGTAAATCATCATGAAGGTCATCACCTTCACGACGAAGATCACCGTTCCGAGCAGGCCGCCCATGAAGCCCATGCTCTTCAGCGTCGCGGTCGTCAGTCCGTAACCGCCGATCGCCAGCGTCCAGCCGCCGAGGAAGAGACTCACCATCAGGCAGCAGTTGACGAGCATCGCCGAATATTCGGCGAGCATGAAGAACGCGAACTTCATCGCCGAATACTCGGTGTGATAACCGGCCACGAGCTCCGATTCCGCTTCGGGCAAATCGAAGGGCGTGCGGTTGTTCTCCGCGTTCATCGAGACGAAAAAAATAAAAGCAGCAATCAGCTGCGGGAAGACGTTCCACACGTGATGCGCCTGGTAGTTGATGATGTGAACGAGATCGAGCGAGCCGCAGAGCATCAGCACGCCGACGATCGAAAGTCCGAACGGCACTTCGTACGACACCATCTGCGCGGCGGAACGAAGTCCGCCCATCAGCGAGTACTTGTTGTTCGATGCCCAGCCGCCGAGGATGATTCCGTAGACGCCGGTCGACGTCAGCGCGAGGATGAGCAGCAGTCCGACGTTCGTGTGCGTCACCGCAAAGGTCGGCGGCGGTCCGAACGGAATCAGACAGAAGACGATGAACGCCGGAACGAGCGGCAGCATCGGCCCGAGGAAGTAGGCGATCTTCTCCGCGCTCGACGGAACAATGTCTTCCTTGAGCAGGAACTTGATCGGGTCGGCCACGATCTGCAGCAGTCCCCACGGACCGACGCGATTCGGACCGAGCCGCGCCTGAATGAGGCCGAGCACGCGGCGCTCGATCCAGTTCATCGCCGCGACGATCACCTGCACGATGACGAACGCGATCAGGAACTTGATCAGCGGCCAGACGAGATAGAGCATCCAGGGATTCATCGCTTGTCCCCGCAAAGGTGCTGGGTGCTGAGTGCTGAGTGCTGAGAAACCCCAGCCAGCGACCGGCACTCAGCACTCAGCACTCTGCACTCTGCACTGAGTCTCATCGGTCCACCTCGCCGAGCACGATGTCGATCGTTCCGATCAGCGCCACGAGGTCGGAGACGAGATGTCCCTTCGCCATCGCCGGCAGCGCCTGCAGATTCACGAAGCTCGGCGGACGGACATGGCAGCGATACGCCATCTGCGATTTTCCGTCGCTGACGATGTAGTAGCCGAGCTCACCTTTCGGCGATTCGATGCTGTGATAAACCTCGCCCTCCGGCGGACGAATGACGCGGGAGATTTTCGCTTTGATGTCGCCCGGTGTCGTGGCGCGCAGCATCGGCAGCGCCTGGTGAATGATCCGCCGCGACTGACGCATCTCTTCCATCCGGACGAGGTAGCGATCGTACGTGTCGCCGTTCTTTCCGATCGGCACGTCGAACTCGAGCTCCGGATAGCACTCGTACGGCATCGCTTTCCGCAAATCCCATTCAACGCCCGAGCCGCGCAGCGGCGGACCGGTGATGCCCCAGTCGATCGCTTCTTCCGGCGAGATGACGCCGATGCCGACGGTGCGGCGCTTCCAGATGCGATTGTTGGTCAGCAGTGATTCGTACTCGTCGATCGCGGCGTCGAACTTTTCGTTGAAGCGCTCGACGTCATCGATCCACTGCGGCGTCACGTCATCCGGCATGCCGCCAATGCGCATGCAGTTGAGCGTGAGCCGCGCGCCGCAGTACTCCTCGAAGAGATCGAGGATCTGCTCGCGCTCGCGGAAGCAGTAGAAGAACGGCGTCATCGCCCCGATGTCGATCGCGTGCGTGGCGAGCCACAGCAAATGCGACGACATGCGCTGCAGTTCCGACAGCACGACGCGCATCAGCTGCGCGCGTTTCGGAATCTGTCCCGTGATGCCCATCAGCTTCTCGACGGTTTCGACGAAGCCAAGGTTGTTCGTCGCTGACGCGACGTAATCCATCCGATCCGTGTGCGGAATGCACTGCGGATAAGACATGTGCTCGAACAGTTTTTCAGTGCCGCGATGGAGGTAGCCGATGATCGGCTTCGCTTCGATGATCCGCTCGCCGTCGATCTTCAGGATGACGCGCAGCACGCCGTGAGTCGACGGGTGCTGCGGCCCGAAGTTCACTTCCATTTCGTGAACGTCGAACATGCGGCGCTAAACCTTCCCTGCCATCAGCTGCTTGAGCATCGACTCGGTTTCCTGTTCGCCGGGGACGCAGAGCGTAAGGTCTTTCGACTCCCCGTTGGCGATTGCTTCCGCATAACCTTCGCAGTCCCAGCCGCACGCGGTGCAGTCAGTCTGCGCCATCGCGGCGAAAAGCTTGTCTTTGAGGCTGCCGGCTTTCGCCATCTCCATCCGCTCGCCGAGGCCGAGGTCGGGGTTGTGCCACGGCGCTTCCTCGGTTGGCTTCGCGGTGTCGGCGACGACGGTGGCGAGCTCCGGCTTCGGCGGCTGTGCGCCATCTTTCGCACGCTGCGCGATCTCGGCGACGGGAGCGAGTCCGTAATGCGACCACTCGCCTTTGAAGATGTTGACGTCTTTGACGTCCTTGCCGGTCGAG
This sequence comes from Acidobacteriota bacterium, assembly GCA_025463165.1. Lineage (GTDB taxonomy): Bacteria > Acidobacteriota > Thermoanaerobaculia > Gp7-AA8 > Gp7-AA8 > JAOBAU01. The sequence goes on from JAOBAU010000255.1 coordinate 9,278, forward strand.
CCGGGCATCGGACCGCCGCCGGGAGGGAAGACTTCGGGATAGATGCGCGCGCCGGTGTCGATGCCGCGAATCGGAAAGTCTTTGCGGAGCGGAAAGCCGTTGAAGCCTTCCCACATCAGAATGCGCTCGAGATTCGGATGATCGGAGAAGACGATGCCGAGCATGTCGTACGTCTCGCGCTCGTGCCAGTTGGCCGTCTTCCAAACTGAGGTGACAGATGGAATCGCCGTCGTCTCATCGGTCGCGACTTTCAGCCGCACGCGATTGTTTTTCGAGAACGAATAGAGCGTGTACGAAACGCCGAAGCGCGGACCGGCGTGGCCGGGATACTTCGAGTAGTCGAGTCCCGAGAGATCGACGAGGTAGTTGAATCCTTCAGCTTTCATCGCGGTGCAGACATCGACGATCCGCTCGCGTGCGACGATCAGCGTGATCTCGCCGGCGAACTCTTTCGCGTCGGTGACGGCGTCGCCCGCGCGGTTCATCGCGGCCGCGATCAACGGATCGCGCCGGATCTCATCGGCGGTGCGGGCGACCTTCTGCTCGGGTATCTCGGTCATCCCTCGTACTCGCGTCCGGCCGCAGTCATCAGTTTCTTCAGTTCATCGAGCGTCTCGGTCTCGCCGGGAACGCACAAGGTAATGTCTTTCGTTTCGCCGGTGGCGATCGCGTTCGCGTAGCCCTCGCAATCCCAGCCGCACGCGCCGCAATCGGTTTGCGCCATCGCGGCGAAGAGTTTGGTCTCGAGGTTTGCGCCCATCTCCTCGGCCATCTTCATCCGCTCGGGGAGCGTGAGATCTTCGCGATGGAACGGCGCGGCCGGCGATGCGCCGTCAGTAGCGTCGCCCGGAACGACTTCCGGCGCGGCCGCTTCAAGAATCGCGGCGTTGCTTGCGTCAACTGGCGCGGCGACAGGCACCGGCGCATCGGACGTCGGCTGCGACGGTTGTTTCGCCGCGGGAGCCGGCGGCTTCGCCTCGGCAGGAACACGTTTCACGCCGACCGCCGGAGCGGGACGAAGCTGCGCCGCCTGTTCGGCACGAAGCGCCGGACCTTCATGCTCGGGCCGCAGCGAATCGCGAACGGCCGCGCGCGCGAAGTCGTACGCCTCGCCGCCTTTGCGCAGGACGTGCATCTTGTCGATCTTCTTCTGCAGCTCCATCAATCCCCAGATCAGCGCTTCGGGACGCGGAGGACAACCGGGAACGTAGACGTCGACCGGCACGAGGCGATCGACGCCCTGCGTCACCGCGTAGGTGTCGTACGGACCGCCGCACGTCGCGCACGAGCCCATCGCGATGACCCACTTCGGATCGGGCATCTGGTCGTAGAGACGTTTGACGATCGGCGCCATCTTCTCGACGACGGTGCCGGCGACGATCATCAGATCGCTCTGACGCGGCGTGGCGCGAAAGACTTCCGCGCCGAAGCGCGCCATGTCGTGACGCGGATCGAGCACGGCCATCATCTCGATCGCGCAGCAGGCGAGACCGAACTGCATCGGCCAGAGCGATGACTTACGCGCCCAGTTGAAGATTTTGTCGACTTTGGTGGTGAGGATGTTCCCGGCCGTTCCGGGGGCGAAATCAAAGCGGTTCTCGATCAGACCCATGAAAGGACCTTCCTCTTCCACGCGTAGAAGTATCCGATCAGCAGAATCGCGAGAAACGTCGCCATCTCGACAGCTCCGAACCAGCCGAGCTGTTTGAATCGAATCGCCCAGGGAAAGAGGAAGACCGTCTCGACGTCGAAGATGATGAAGAGGACGGCGATGAGGAAGTAGCGCACCGAAAATCGGTGATCGAAGGCGTGCGAGGTGGCGGGAACGCCGCACTCGTACGGCTCGAGCTTCACCTTGTTCGCGCGGGAGGCGCGAACAAGCGGCGCGAGGATGAACAAAGTCAATACCGGCAGCGAGATGACGATAAGGGCAGCTACCAGCAGAACCGCATAGTTCGCCATGTGTTTTTAGCTCTCGGTGGAAACCGCGGGTAATTGTAAACGGGCATATCGAGGAGTCAACACATTAGAAGAGGTCGCGTTGAAATGACCAATTTTCGAGCGCGATTCCCTTCCCCTGAACGAGCACGCGGATGTCTTCGCCGATGCCGTCCGGAAGCACGAGACGCCGCGCCTGGTCTCGCGCATCGAGCAAATCGACCCCCTCGGCGAGGTTGGCCGGAGAGATCGTTTCGATCGGCGCGAAGAGCTCGTGCTCGGTGATGCCGAGGGAGAGAAGAAACTTCGCCTGGCGATCGAAAAAGAGCGTTTTGAACCCTTCCCGCTCGCCGGAATCGATCAAATCGGAGAAGTTGATGTGCGCCGTCAGGTCCTGTTCGCCCGGATTTGCGAGGAGGTCGCGCGTGACACGCTGCTGCGAATACGCGGCCGCCGTTCCGAAGCGGCGAATGCGCGAATGAAAGAGCTGTTGACGCGGAAACCCATAATCAAAGGTGACGATCAGGCCACGCGCGGTGGCGCGGCAGAGATCGGCGTAGAGCGGTCCCCACTCCAGCGAGACGTCGGCGAACTGTCCATCCGTCAGCGCGATCCCCTGCGCGGCGAAGTAATCGTCGTACGCCGCAGGCGCTTCGTGCTCGCTCCAGTCGAGCACGCCGTCGCGCTCGCTCACCCACAGTTCATGAAGATGCTCTCCGCGCATGACGAGCCGCGCGAACGGCAGCGCGTCGAACAGCTCGTTGCTGAAGATGAGGCGCGGGCGGGCGGGCGGGAGGCGATCGATGGAATCGGCGAAGGTCACGAGAGTGTCGGAATCGGCGCGGGAGAGCGCGCGATCGATGCCCGTAAAGTGACCTTTCCCCTCGGAAAGCCGCGCCAGCGCACGGATGAGCTCCCCATCACCACAGCCGACGTCCACTATGTCGGACGGCTCGTCGCCGTTACGGCTCACAAATTCGCGGACGAGTCTGCTGAGCGCGCAGGCAAACACCGGACTGATGGCCGGCGACGTGACGAAGTCAGCCGCCTTTCCAACCGGCGATCGCGCCGTCGCGTAGTAGCCGAATTCGGGGTGATACAGCGCCAGCTCGACGAAATCACGAAATGACAAGTCTCCGTACTGCAAAGAGTTACGAAGGACATCGCGCATCGAGGCTTCGGCCGGCATCAGCGTCAATCGTACACCGGTCACGACCGCAAATCGCGCGGTCAAACCGAGCTGGTCAATGTCATGGCACTTCGGTTGCGATGTCATCGGCCAGCACCAAACGGAGGAAGCCATGAAAAAGTACATCTCTTCAATCCTGGTCCTGATGATGACGCTGACCACCGCGTACGCGGGTGATGTCGCCACGGAGCGGGACAAGACGAAGAAAGGGGCGATCATCGGCGGCGTCCTCGGCACCGCGGTCGGCGCGGTCATCGGAAACAACCGCGGTCACCACAGCGCGAAACGCGGCGCGGTCGTCGGTGCGGTCGCCGGAACGGCTGCCGGCGCGATCGTCGGCGCGATGATGGACAAGCAGGAGCGCGAGCTCCGTCAGATCGAAGGCGTCAACGTCCAGCGCACCGCGGATGACGAACTGAAAGTCACGGTGAAGAACGACGTGCTCTTCGACACCGGCTCGTCGTCGCTTCGCTCGGCGTCGCGTTCGGCGCTGCGGGAAATGGCGGACGTCTTCGACAAATATCCGAACACGCGCATCTCGGTGCAGGGTCACACCGACTCGGTTGGCTCGGCGTCGTACAACCAGCGTCTCTCGGAACGCCGCGCGAATTCAGTCGGCGGCTATCTCGAGAACCTCGGCGTCCGCAGCTCGCGCATCGATACGGTCGGCTACGGCGAATCGAGCCCGCGTTCGAGCAACAACACGGCGAGCGGCCGTCAGCAGAACCGCCGCGTCGAGATTCACATCCACGCGACGTAAGTCGCATCAGTGGCAGAAACGAAAGGGCGCTCCCTGTGAGCGCTCTTTTCGTTTCAGGCCAGTCCCTTGCACCGGCATCAGCCATTTTGGAGGCAACATGATTCGAAACGTATCCGCAGCTCTCCTTGCAACAGCACTCGCCGTCGGTTGTGTCAGCGCTGACGACCCGAACCAGCGCGCCAAACGTGGCGCCGGAGCCGGAGCCGCCGCCGGCGCAGTGGTCGGCGCGATCATCGGAAATCAGTCAGGCAACAATCGCACAGGCGCCGTGGCCGGCGCCGCGGCCGGTGCCGCGATCGGCGCGGCAATCGGCCATCGCATGGACAAGCAGCAGGCCGAGCTCCAGCAGATCCCGGGCGTCGAAGTCACCCGTCCATCCGAGGGGCAGATTGACGTGCGGCTGACCAGTGACATCCTGTTCGACGTCGACTCCTCATCGCTTCGCAGCGACTCCCGCTCGACGCTGCGCGACCTCGCCACGAACTTCCGCCAGTATCCGGATGAAGTGATCGACGTCGCCGGTCACACCGACTCGACCGGCACTCCGTCGCACAACCAGACGCTGTCGGAGAACCGCGCTGATTCAGTGCGGAGCTACCTCGTCGATCAGGGCGTTCCGTCGTCGCGCATCAGCGCGCGCGGCTACGGCGAGACGATGCCGAAGGCGTCGAACAGCACGCCCGAAGGCCGTCAGCTCAACCGGCGCGTCGAGATTCACATCCGCGCCACGCAGTAAGTTCCGCACGGGGAGAGGCGCCCGCCTCTCCCCCACTTCCCCAAAAATCCCCTCCGATCGGTTAGAATCCGCCCCCCGTAACAACCCCTCCCGTCACCGAATCTTCGAACGGCGCGGGACCTCACCGAAAAACGGAGGAATTATGAAGTCCTGGATCACGCGCGCGCTGGTCCTCGCGATGCTTCTCGTCTGTACCGCATCGATGGCCATCGCGCAGGAATCACACCCGTCGGCGAATCCCGCCGTGGCGGCGCAGGAATCGGCAGTCGCCGGTCAGCCGACCGAAGCAAAAACCGAGGCCAACCTCGTCCTTCCCGACCTCGGGTCGGTGCAGTTCATGGGCATGTCGGGACGCACTCTGCTCCTCTCCGGCCTCATCGTCTGCGTCCTCGGTCTCCTGTTCGGCTTCATGATCTACATCGAGCTGAAGAACCTTCCGGTTCACAGCTCGATGCGCGAGATCTCGGAGCTGATCTACGAGACGTGCAAGACCTATCTGCAGACGCAGGGAAAATTCATCCTGATCCTCGAGCTCTTCATCGGCGTGATCATGGTGTTTTACTTCGGGTTCCTCCGGCACTACGGCCTGACCCGAACCGCCGTCATCATCATCTTCTCGCTGATCGGCATCGCCGGCAGCTACGGCGTCGCCTGGTTCGGCATTCGCGTCAACACGTTCGCGAACTCGCGCGCGGCGTTCGCGTCGCTGCGCGGCAAGCCGTTCCCCACCTACGACATTCCGCTCAAAGCGGGCATGTCGATCGGCATGCTGCTCATCTCCACCGAGCTCGTGCTGATGCTGCTCATCCTGCTCTTCGTGCCGCGCGACTACGCCGGCCCGTGCTTCATCGGCTTCGCCATCGGTGAGTCGCTCGGCGCCGCGGCGCTGCGTATCGCCGGCGGCATCTTCACAAAGATCGCTGACATCGGCTCCGACCTGATGAAGATCGTCTTCGACATCAAGGAAGACGACGCGCGCAACCCCGGCGTCATCGCCGACTGCACCGGCGACAACGCCGGCGACTCGGTCGGCCCGACTGCCGACGGCTTCGAAACCTACGGCGTCACCGGCGTCGCATTGATCACGTTCATCCTGCTCGCGGTGAAGAGCGAAAACGTGCAGACGCAGCTCCTCGTCTGGATCTTCGTCATGCGCGTGCTGATGATCATCACCTCGGCCGTCTCGTACTGGATCAACGCGGCTTTCGCCAAAGCCAAATACGGCAACGCCACGACGATGAACTTCGAGGCGCCGCTCACCTCGCTCGTGTGGCTCACGTCGATCCTTTCGGTCGCCGTCACCTACGTCGTTTCGTACCTCCTCATCCCGAACCTCGGCGGCGACACGACGATGTGGTGGAAGCTCTCCACGATCATCACCTGCGGCACCCTCGCCGGCGCGATCATCCCCGAGCTCGTGAAAGTCTTCACCTCGACGGAATCACGCCACGTGCGCGAAGTCGTCGCGGCCTCGCGTGAAGGCGGCGCGTCGCTCAACATTCTCTCCGGCCTCATCGCCGGAAACTTCAGCGCCTACTGGATGGGCATCACCATCACCGCGCTGATGGGCATCGGCGCGTGGATCAGCAGCATGTTCCCGGTCGGCGGCGGCGCGCTGATGATCGCTCCGGCGATCTTCTCGTTCGGCCTCATCGCTTTCGGCTTCCTCGGCATGGGTCCGGTCACGATCGCGGTCGACTCGTACGGCCCGGTCACCGACAACGCGCAGTCCGTCTTCGAGCTCTCGACCATCGAGTCGCTGCCGGGAATCGAAGAGGAAGTGAATCGCGACTTCGGCTTCCGCCCGCAGTTCGAGAAGGGCAAGCAGTACCTCGAAGAGAACGACGGCGCCGGCAACACGTTCAAGGCAACGGCGAAGCCGGTGCTCATCGGCACCGCGGTCGTCGGCGCGACGACGATGATCTTCTCCATCATCGTGATGCTCACCAACGGGCTCACCGTCGACATGGACAAGCTCTCGCTCATGCATCCGCAGTTCCTGCTCGGCCTCGTGCTCGGCGGCGCGGTGATCTACTGGTTCACCGGTGCATCGACCCAGGCCGTTTCGACCGGCGCATATCGCGCGGTCGAATTCATTAAAGCGAACATCAAGCTCGACTCCGGCGCGACGAAGGCATCGATCGAAGACTCGAAGGCAGTCGTTGCCATCTGCACCAAGTACGCGCAGAAGGGGATGTTCAACATCTTCCTGACGATCTTCTTCTCGACGCTCGCCTTCGCCTGCTTCGAGCCGTTCTTCTTCATCGGCTATCTGATCTCGATTGCACTCTTCGGTCTCTACCAGGCGATCTTCATGTCGAACGCCGGCGGCGCCTGGGACAACGCGAAGAAGATCGTCGAGACGGAGCTGAAGGAGAAAGGCACGCCGCTGCACGCCGCGTGCGTCGTCGGCGACACGGTCGGCGATCCGTTCAAAGACACGTCGTCGGTGGCGATGAACCCGGTCATCAAGTTCACGACGCTCTTCGGCCTGCTCGCCGTCGAGCTGGCGGTGGAGATGACGAAGAACGGCCAGGGCAGCCTGCTCCGCGTTCTTTCCGCGGTCTTCTTCATCATCTCGATGGTGTTCGTCTACCGCTCGTTCTACGGCATGCGCATCGGCTCCGGCGAAGCGCACGCGTAACGCGCGGCACATTGATTTCAATCCGGCCCCGGGCGATCACGCCCGGGGCTTTTTATTGCGTTCCAGACACTCATCAGGGACAGATTTTTCGTTTGCTTGCATGTGTCCGTGGCGTTTGTGCACACTGCACTCGTCCGAGCCAAATTTTCCCAACCGCCGCGTGGTTCTGAAAATAAGATGATCGATCCCAATCAGCTGCTGGATGCCGTTCCACAGGCGATCATCGCCACGGACCCGAGCGGAGTCATCACGTACTGGAATGGCGGCGCCGAACGGCTGTACGGCTGGAAGCGCGAAGAGGTCGTCGGTCGCCAGCTTTCCGACGTGACGGCGCCGGTGCCGGTGCATGACGACGACAAATCGTCGGGCACATTTCGCGTTCGTCACCGCGATGGCTCGGAGCTCGTCGCGCTCATCTCGAACACCACGCTCACCAACGAAAACGGCGAAACCACTTCCATCGTCAGCGCTTCCGCGCCGCACATCCGCCTCGCCTCCGAAGCGTTCTATCAGGACATCGTTGAAAGCGCTCAGGAAGGAATCATGATGAGCGACGCCGACGGGCGCCTCCTTTACGCGAACGATCGCTTCGCCGACATGATCGGGTTCTCCGCGAAGACAGCGGTCGGCCGAAACGTCCTCGAGTTCGTCCCGGAGGAAGAACGCGCTCGCGTCGATGAGAAGAGAACGCGCCGCCGCGACGGAGGCTCGGAACAATACGAGGTGCGTATGCAGCGCGCCGACGGCACGCGGTTCTGGGTGCTGATCGAGGCGCGAACGCTGCAGGACGCCGCCGGAAACTTTCGCGGCACGCGCGCCACCGTCATCGACATTACGTCGCGTCGCGAATCCGAGGAACGGTTGCGCGGACGCGAGCTGCAGTTGCGCGAAGCGCAGAAAGTCGCGCGGATCGCCAGCTGGGAGTTCGACCTTCGCGAGCGCGTTTGCCGCTCGGAAGAAGGCTGGGGAATCTACAGCGCCTCAATGCTGCTTCCCGCCGAAGTTCCGCTCGACGAGATCATCGAGCTCATTCATCCCGGCGATCGAACCCGCGTGCTGCAGGCGCTCACCGAAACCGAGCTGACCGGGCGCACGTTCGAAGTCGAGTACCGCATCTGCCTTTATGACGGGAAGTACCGCGTCATCCATTCACGCGGCGAGCTCATTCGCGACGACGATGGCCAGCCGCTGCGCATTGCCGGCGTCGTGCAAAATGTCACCGAGCGCAAACGCCTCGAAGATCGTCTGCAACAGGCCGAGCGCGTCTCGAGCATCGGGCGGCTCGCGTCATCGGTCGCGCACGAGTTCAACAACATCCTGATGGGAATCCAGCCGTTCGCGGAGCTGATCTCGCGCCGGGCCGGCGGAGATGCAACGATCGCGAACGCCGCGACACAGATCGCCGGCAGCGTCGCGCGCGGTAAACGGATCACCCAGGACATCCTTCGTTTCACGCGCACTCCCGATCCGGTGCTGCGCAGCGTCGACGTCGCGTCGTGGCTGGAGCGCATCGAGCCCGACCTGCGACAGCTCGCCGGTCCGCGCGTCAGCATCGAAATTCACAGCGATCCACTGACGATGCTCGCCGATCCCGAACAACTCCGGCAGGTCCTCTCGAATCTCGTCGTCAACGCCACCGACGCCATGCCGCTCGGCGGTCAGCTGTTCATCGACGCGTCAGCGGAAGGCGAATCGATTCACATCGTCGTGCGCGATACCGGCAGCGGCATGTCGCCCGAAACGCTGGCGATGATTTTCGAGCCGCTCTTCACCACCAAGAAATCAGGCGGCAACGGCCTCGGGCTCGCCATCGCCTATCAGTTGATGCAGCGCCAGGACGGCAGCATCGCCGCCGAAAGCGAGCAGGGTCGCGGCAGCACGTTCCATCTGCGCGTCCCGCGATCGAAGGAAATGCCGGCCGAAACGAAACGCACCAGCGGCGCCTATCCAATCGAGATGCGCTGGCCGTTCGCGCGCATCACGCTCGTCGAAGACAACGAATCGGTCGCCGACGGACTCGCGGCAGTCCTCGCGCTCGACGGCGTCTCCGTCGATATCGTTCCCACCGGCGGCGAAGCGGTCAGCCGCATCGAGGAGCACAAGCCTGAAGCAGTCGTCCTCGACATCGGTCTGCCCGACATCAGCGGCCTCGTCGTCTTCGATCGCATCTCCGCGCGCTGGCCGAATCTCCCGGTTCTCTTCTCCACCGGCCACGGCGACGAAAAACTCCTTGGCGATCTGCTCGATCGCCCGAACGTCGCCTATCTGCAGAAGCCTTACGAGACCGACGCGCTCCTCACAGAGATGCGAAAGCTTCACAAAGCGATGGAAGTCGGCACGATTAGAATCTCGTCATCATGAAACGACTGGCCGTCATTCTCTGCACGCTCGCCCTCGCTCTGTCCGCGTTCGCCGCCGACACGATCGTCCGCCGCGGTTCGGCGATCTCGAAGACGGCGAAGAGCGCTTCGCTCTCCGACGTTCTCGCGAATCCCGACAAGTACACGACCGACGCCGTGATCGTCGAAGGGGTCATCGCGAAGTCGTGTACGCGCAAAGGCTGCTGGATGCAGCTCGCGCCCGCCGCTGACAAGGACGGCGTTCGCGTCACGTTCAAAGACTACGGCTTCTTCATCCCGCTCGATGCGAAAGGGATGAAGGCGCGCGCCGAAGGTGTGGCGGTGGTGAAGACGCTCTCGAAAGAAGAGGCCGATCACCTCGCCGGCGAAGGCGCCACGCTCGCGCGCAATGAAGACGGCACCGCGCGCGAAGTGTCGTTCGTCGCGAACGGCATCGAGCTGCGCAAGTAGCGTTACTGCACGCGCAGCGGATCGCTCAGCTCCGACGTTCCGGCAGCGATCGTCGTGGCGGTGGCGGCGACGAACTCTCCCGATGCGGCATCGCTGATGCCGTTGCGGCGATCGACGTCGAAACGTGCTTCGCCGCGCGTATCGGTGCGAATGTCGAAAGCGCCGAGGAACCGGCGACCTTCCGCGAGTCCGAGCGGCGTTCGATCGGAGCTGGCGAAAAGCTCGACATGCACGTTCGTGCTCGGCGCCGCGTGCAACACTCCATGCACGTTGAATGAACCGATCGTGTTCGCAAACGTCAGCAGCGGCGGCTGAATCGAGTTCGGCGATACGCCGTCGTGACCGACGTCGAGCGACATCAGCGCGTTGCGAAAGATCGTGTTGCCGGTCACGCTGACGAGCGTCGTCGCAGGCTGCGTCGCGATGCCGCTCGCTCCGTTGTACGCGATGCGATTCTGCGCGATGGTGATGACGCCGCCGAACTTCGTGCTGCCGTTCATGTCGATGCCGTTCACGCCGTTCCCGAGCTCGATGTCGTCCGCGTTGCCGGTGCCGATCGCGTTCCCGATGATCATCCCGTCGCGAAGTTCGACGCCGAAGATGCCGTTGCCGCGATTGCCGGAGATCAGGTTGTGCTCGATCCGCGGTGAGAACGTGCGGATCAGCAGCACGCCGTTGTAGCCATTCGGCAGCGCGCGCGTGCCGGTCGGATCGACTCCGATGTAGTTCGATGGCTGGCTTTCGATCGGCGCATACGGATTCGGTCCGACGCGATTGCTGTCGCCGCCTTCGATCACTACTCCGTTGCCGCCGAAGCGATTGATCGCCATCCCGAAAATCCCTGCGCTGCTGTTGAAGTGGATCTTCAGTCCGGGCGCCAGACCGGCGTCTTCACCATCGAGCTCGATCTCCGGACCGAGCGGATTCGTGTCGCCGGTGGCGAGCGTTTGCGAATGGCCGTCGATCACCGCGCGCCAGCCAGCCAGCACCGGCAGCGGCGATTGCGGACGGATCGTGAACCATCCCGATGGCGGCACCGGCGGCGGCAGATTGAAGACGATGTAGCACGGCGAATCGCAGATCACGCGGGTGTTCGCGGCAAGGATGCCGTCGCGCAGCGAGCCGGGACCGGAATCATCGGTGGTCGTGACGGTGTAAAGGCCGGCGGACGCAACCGTAGCGAGGAGCAGCGAGGCGAGAACGATGGTGGCGAGTTTCATCGGAACTGATACGTGGTTCCTGCAAAAGTCGTCGCTGTTTTTACTGCCTCTTCACCTGATCGAACCACGCCACGAGCTTCGGCGAGAACGATTTCGGATCGAGGCGCAGGCTCGTGTTGAGCGACAGCGCCGCTTTCAGGTCCGCATTCGCCGCCGCCGCGAGATTCGGCTGACGGGAAAGCACCGAGCGCGTGTAACGCGTGCAACCGCGCAACAGCAGCGCTTCCGGCGAACGCTTCGATTCGAGCAGCCGGCTGAGCAGTTCTTCGGCGCGCGCGAGATCGCCCGCCGCGTACGCACGATAAGCAAGCTCGAGCGTCGGATCGGAGATCGAGACGGTTGCCGTTTTCACCGCCGGTACGCGCGCCGACAACGTCTTCTCATTCGACGCGACCCTGTCGATGATCTTCCGGATCGCCGCGTCGCTCGCATTCGCGGCGAGCTGCTTTTCGATCGACGACACTTCCCGCATCTGCGCGTTCGACGCAACGCCGGAATCGACGAGGTGCCGCCGATACTGCTGCACCGCGATGCGCGCATCGACGAGCGCTTCGCTCTCGACCTGCACCGGCGCAGGCGTCGGCGCGGCGACGGGCTTCTTGTCCGCGACGGTCGCCGTGACCGACGGCGGCATCACCGGAACGGAAACCGGTTGCGGCTGCGGTTGCGGCGGAGGAACCGGCTGCGGCTGTGGCTGAATCGGCGGCGCCGTCTGTTTCGCGATCTGCACCGTGCGATTCAACCGCTCTTTGCGCGCGGCTTCCGCGGTCGACGCGAACATCGACGCCGCCTGCGATGCGGTGTCGGCGGCGCGACGGAAGAGCCGCGAATCCGTTCCCGCTTCCTTCGCCTGTTCCTTCGCTTCCTGCAGTTTCCGCTGCGCGGCGCGATAGCCATCGGTGCGATCGGCGCCGGCCGCGACCGCGTCGTTCTGCGCGCGCATCGCCGCGCTGATCGCCGACGTCGCCGCGTTCCGGCTCTCCGCCGCACCAGCCTCGGAGTTCTTCTGGATCTGCGACTGCGCGCGCGACATCCAGTCGCGCAACGACGCGTAATACTGCGTCGACTGCACGACGCCCTGATCTTCAGACGTCTTCAGCTCGCGCAACGCACCGTTCACGTCATCGAGATTCAGCTTCGCGATGCCGAGCCAGAAATGCGGCACGTACGTGATGATCTCGTTGCGCACCCGCAGCGCCGCGTTCTCGGTCGGATTCTCCGCGATGGCGCGCTGCAGCAATTCCGCGCCGGCCGCGTAATTCTTCGCGCGCACGGCATCGACGCCGCGCTTGTACGCATCGCCCGGCTTGTCGGCGGCCGCGAGCGGCAGCGCCGCAAAAACGAGCATCGCGATCAGGAGCCGCTTCATTGCGTGCTCCCTTCAAAGCGCGGCAGCTCCGCGCGGTTCGGATCGGAGAAATGAACGTCGACCTGTTCCTCGACGCCCGCTTTCACTTCGACTTTCCCGGACTGCGGATGCCGAAACTGCGGATTCGAAAGCGTGATCTCGTAATGCCCCGGCGCAAGGTCGATCGGCGCCGGCGTCACCAGCGGCGCCTTCAGCTCGAAGTCTTCGCCGGTGTCGATGTTGTGGATCTTCGTCACTTCGCCCCACGGATACGCGTTGATGCCGACGTGTCCCTGCGCGGCCGGCGTCACGATCGACTGGCTTGCCACCGCCGGCAGATCGGCCGGCGCAACATCCGACTTGTGACGCATCCACATTCCCGCGCCGCCGGTCATCGCAACCGCAACGCCCGCCGCCACGAGCCACTTCACGATCGGTCCGCGATTGACCGCGGCAGGCCGCGATTCGGCGGGCTGCACTTTCACGAGCTCGCGATCGTCGACCGGAGTCCGTCCGCCGCTGAGCGTCTTCACCGTCTCGGCGCCGGCCGGTCCGCTCTTCGTAAACACGGTCGCTACTTCATCCTGCTGCGGCCGCGAGATCCGCGTCGGCTCGAACGTCAGCTCTGCTTCGCTGGCCAGCGGCGCCGGCGCGCCGGGCGTGTCGTCGAGCGACGGCAGCAGCTCTTCGAGCGCTTTCGAGAATTCGCGCGCGGTTGTGAAACGATTCGCGCGATCTTTCTCGAGCGCCTTGAAGATCAGCGCTTCGAGCGCGGGTGATGCGGTCGTCGACGGATTCACCTCGCGCAGCGCGCGAGGCCGTTCCGACGCGTGGAGCATCAGGTATTTGTGCGGCGTGTCGGCCTGGAACGGCGGCACGCCGGTGAGCATCTCGTAGAGAACGATGCCGAAGGAATAGAGATCGGCGCGGCCGTCGATCCGCTCGTTCTCGCCGAGCATGCCGAGGTGTTCGGGCGAGCAGTACTTCCACTTGCCGACGAACATGCCGGTCTTGGTTTTGTTGTCGTCCTCGCCGTTGCCCTGTTTGGCGATCCCGAGATCGATGATCTTGACGTGCTCTTCGCCGTCTTCGCTGCGCGCGATCATGATGTTCTCGGGACTGACGTCGCGATGGACGATGCCGGCGCGATGGACGGCGTCGAGTCCGAGCAGCGCCTGAATGGCGATCGTGGCGGCATAGCGCGGCGAAAGCGGACCGCGCTGCGCGATCAGCTCGTGCAGGTTGATTCCTTCGATGTACTCCCAAACCATGTACCGCGCGGTGTCGTCGAGCGTCGAGAAGTCGTAAAGCGCGGCGACGTTCGGATGGCTGATGCGTGTTGCGAGGCGCGCTTCGCGAAGGAATCGATCGTGCGCGCCGGCATCACTGGCGATGTTCGCGCGCATCAGCTTGATGACGCGAATCGAGTTCAGGTGGATGTGCAGCGCCTTGTAGACCTCGCCCATGCCGCCGACGCCGAGGCGCGAGAGGATCTGATACTTCCCATCGATCGGCGTCTCGAGATACTTGCGGAGAAAATCGGTTACCGCCTCGCCGCAATGAGGGCAGGCTTTATAGCGCGGATCGATTTCCGATCTGCAATGAATGCAGAAGAAGGACATGGGGGCTGGACCTCGGTGCGCCGATTATAAGATGCCCGAGTGCAGGAACAGACATTTACGATACGTACGGCCGCCCGGGAAGAAATCCGTCTCATAACTGCTGAGGTCGATCGCGCGCTCGGCGCCCTGACGCGGGACGACGGAATCTGCACGATCATCACGCCGCACACAACCTGCGCAATCTCCGTAAACGAGAACGCCGATCCCGATGTCCCGCGCGATCTGACCAAAGCGCTCCGCGCCATGATTCCGAACGTAAAGTTCGACCACGACGAAGGCAACTCCGACGCGCATTTACTCTCAATGCTCATCGGAACATCGCTCTCATGGCCCTACCGAAAAGGCAAACTCGTTCTCGGGCGGTGGCAGGGCGTTTACTTCATTGAGCTGGATGGGCCCAGGGAACGAGATGTGACTGTGTATGTGACTTAGAAACGGTGCTGAGTGCTGAGTGCTGAGTAAAACCCGTCCCCCCGACTCAGCACTCTGCACTCAGCACTCAGCACCTTCGAGGGTTCAGGAATGTCAGAACAATTCGACGTAATCGTCATCGGCGGCGGCACCGCCGGCCTGGTCACCGCCTCCGGCTGTGCGCGGCTTGGGCGTCGCGTGGCGATGATCGAGCGGGAGAAGCTCGGCGGCGACTGTCTCTGGACCGGTTGCGTGCCGACGAAAGCGCTCCTCGCGACGGCGAAGCTTGTCGCGCAGATGCGTCATGCCGATCGCTATGGACTGTTGCCGCATGCGCCGGAGATCTCGCCGCGTGCGGTGATGGAATCGATGCGCGCGCAGCGGCGTGCGATCGAACATCACGACGATCCGGAGAAGTTTCGCAAGCTCGGGATCGACGTCATCGAAGGTGAAGCGAAGCTCGTGTCGCGCAGCGAGGTGGAAGTCGGTGGACGGCGGCTGATCGCGAAGGACATCGTGCTCGCAACCGGTGCGCGAACGAACGTGCCGCCGGTCGCCGGACTGAAAGAGAACGGCTTTCTCGATCACGTCTCCTTTCTCGCGCAGGATTCGTTTCCCGCCTCGCTCGTCATCCTCGGGGGCGGCTACATCGGTATCGAGTTCGCGCAGATCTTTCGCCGCTTCGGCTCGCGTGTCGTCGTCGTCGAGATGCTCGACGAAATCATCAACAGGGAAGATCACGACGTCATCGCGCGCGTTCGTCAACTACTTGTCGATGAAGGGATCGAGCTTCGCACCGGCTGGGCGGCGAAGGCTGTCCGCCGCGAGAACGGAAAGAAAATCGTCCGCATCGAAAACAAGATCGGTGAGACAGAAGAGATCGACGTCGATGAAGTTTTCGTCGCCTCCGGCCGCCGCGGCAATAGCGAGAACCTCGGGCTCGAGCAACTCGGCGTCAGGGTCGAGAAGTCATTCGTCACGGTCGATAAATATCTCTCGACGAGCGTGCCGCGAATCTGGGCGTGCGGCGACATTCACGGCGGCCTGCAATTCACGCACGTCGCCGCGTACGAGGCGGTGAAGCTCGTCCGCAACATGCTCTTTCCCGGCCGTTCGGCGGTGAATTACAGCGACATTCCGTGGGCGCTCTTCACCGATCCGGAAGTCGGCCACATCGGCATGACCGAATCGGAAGCGAGAGCGGCGCACGACAACGTGAAGACGTACATGGTCGAAATGGCGGAAGTCGATCGCGCGGTCGTCGATCGCACGCCGGCCGGTTTCATCAAGTTCGTCTGCGACACCAAAGGCCGCATCCTCGGCGCACATGCGCTCTGCGCGAATGCGTCGACGCTCATCGCCGAAGTCGTGCTCGCGCGAAAAAAAGGGATGAAGATCGGCGACCTCGCGCAACGAATCTCACCCTATCCATCGCTCGCCGACGCCACGCAAAAAGTGGCGTCGCTCTATTACCAGGACCTCGGCAGCTCCTGGCTCGGTGCGATCGGCAAACGGATCGCGGCGTGGAGCCAGTAGAATCCGCGGCGATGCTCGCGCCGTGATCCGCCTGCCGAGCTCATCGCCGACTTCCGATCCGGGTGCGTCATTTGCCTGTACTGCTCTAAGGGAACCAACGTCACGATCATCCTGAAACCACGACTGGAGAAGAAATGAAGAAACTGCTGATCGCACTCGCCGCAATCCTCCCGCTCGCCGCCTGCTCTTCGTCCAAGCCAATGCCGATGGCAATGGCGATGCTCGTTCCGACCGCCAATCAGACCGCCAAAGGAATGATTCACTTCATGGAAAACCGCGACGGCAGCGTCGAGGTACAGGTCGACCTCACCGGCGTCCCGGCCGGCGTACACGGTTTCCACGCGCACGACAAAGGCGACTGCAGCGACAACGGCATGGCGTCGGGCGGACACTACAACCCGCTCAACGCGCCGCACGCCGGACCGGAGGCCGCATCGAAACATGCTGGCGACTTCGGCAACGTCACGGCGAATGAAAACGGCATCGTGAACACGACGTTCACCACGCGCTCGATCACCGTCAGCCCCGGACCGATCTCGGTCGCCGGCCACGCCATCATCCTGCACGCAAACGCCGACGATCTCACCACGCAGCCGAGCGGCAACGCCGGCGCGCGCATCGCCTGCGGCATCGTCCAGTCGATGGAAGGCGGCATGGATCACATGGATCACACCAGCCACTAATGGCAGGCGTACTGCAGTTCCGCGGCTCCGAGTCACATCGGAGCCGCGGATGAAACGACTGAGCATCGCTGTCGCGCTTCTTCTCGCCGCCTGCGCGTCATCGTCGACGACGCAATCCGGCAGCGTCATTCCGCCGGGCCACGGCGCAATCTCGATCGAGATCGTCCCGAATCCCGTCGTCGCGACGAAGGTCAGCGACGACACCTACGACTTCCCGTTTGAAGTCGTCGTGCACGAAAGCGGCGGTCACACCGTGAACGTGAATCGCGTCACCGCCAACGTGACCGCCTTCGGCGCCATCCAGGTCGCGAACGAGTCGTACGATGCCGCGCGCATTCGCGCGCTCGGCTACGCAACGAGCATCCCCGCCAACGGCACGCTGCGATACAAATTCAGTCCGCGCCGCAGCGTTCCGGATGATCGTCTGTTTGGTACCGTGGCCGCGGAGATTACGGTCGACGCGACGGACGACAGCGGGCAGGCGACGACGGCGCGGACGACGGTTACGGTTCGCCGGTGAGCTCAGCGAGAATGTGCTCGAGCCGGGGGATGAGCTCCGGTATGTGTACCGAAGCGAGGGTCCAGATCGCCGTGTCATCAATGACCAGATAGCTGTGCGCAATCACGTTCCGCTGCCCAATGATGCGGCGCCACGGAATGTCGGGCCAGGCGACCC
>JAOBAU010000256.1 GCA_025463165.1 Acidobacteriota bacterium
CCGCGCCGACATGAAGAACATCCTCAATCTGAAGATCAAGCGGCGCGAGTCGTTCCGTCCGTTCGCGCCGTCGGTGCTGCGCGAAGCGGTCGGCGAGTGGTTCGAGACCGACTACGACGTGCCGTTCATGCTGCAGGTCTACCAGATTCGCGAAGAGAAGCGCGCGCAGATTCCGGCGGTCACGCACGTGAACGGCTCGGGACGATTGCAGTCGGTGGAGCGCTCGCAGAACGAGCGCTACTACGCGCTGATCGACGCGTTCCGCGAGCTGACCGGCGTACCGCTCGTACTCAACACGTCGTTCAACGAGAACGAGCCGGTCGTGAACACGCCCGCGCAGGCGCTCGACTGTTTCCTGCGGACGAAGATGGATCTCCTCGTGATGGGCGACCTGATGATCTGGCGCCGCTGATTACGCGGCGCCGAGCTGCTGCAGCAGCGACAGCTGATCGAAGATCACGCGATGCTCGAGGATCTTTCCGTCGCGCAGCGCGAGGATGTCGACGACCTCGAACGCGACGCGATTGCCGCTCGCCGGAATGCCGATGAACGCGCCGCCGTGCGTGCCATTGAACGTCTTCCGCGTCACGACGCGATGCTCGTCGGCGATCTGCTCGCTGATGGTGATGCGCAGATCGGGAAACGCCGAGCGCAACGCATCGAAGAGGATGTGGATGCCGTCGCGGTTTGCGGGAACGCCCGGCAGCGGCGTGTGATCGACGAAGTCGTCGGTGAGCAGCTCGTCGATGGTGGCGTGATTGCCCTGTTCCTGCGCTTCTTCGATCAGTCTGCGAACGATGGCTTTGTTTGTCTCGGACATGCAGGGATTACGGGCAAGACGCGCCGCCGGATTTATCCGCGCCGCATCAGCTCGCGCGAGAGGATCAGCTCCGCCACGAAGCGCTCCCACGCGTAGCGAAGTCCGGCCCGCCCATCGAGGATCAGTCCTTTGACGAACAGCGCGTGTATGACGACGGCGAATGGCGCCACGACGCGCAGCTTCCGAATGCGCGACGCGAAGTTCAGCGATCCGCCGCGACGCAGTTTCGCCACTTCATCACGCATGTAACGCTGCTGCCGTTCGATGAAGCGCGACATCGGTTTGCGATCGTCGTGAATCAGCGGCGTCCGGAGCGGCAGCGTGTCGCCGTCGACGCGGACACGCTGCGTGTGGCCGTCCATGAAGTTCGTGCAGCGAGCGCGGCGCAGCACGACGGCGCGCGGCGGATAGAGCGACGCGCGCAACGGGCGGCCGCCGACGGCGTATTTGAACGTCGCCTCATACGCGCTGACGTTCGGGGCCGGTTCAAGCGCGGCGAGCTCGCGCACGAACTCGGGCGGTACGAAGTAATCGGCATCGAGCGTCAGCACCCATTCCGTCGATGCCTGCGCAAGCGCGAAGTTCCACTGCGATGCGAGATCGTCGAACGCTCGCTGCACGACGCGGACGTTCCTGAAGCTCTGCGCGATCGGCACTGTCGCGTCGCCGCTCATGCTGTCGACGACGATCACTTCCCGCGCCCACGCCAGCTGCGCGAGCGTGCGAGCGATGTTCGGCTCTTCGTCGCGCGTCAGGACGAGTGGCGTGACCTCAGCGGCGAAGTCGCGCATACGCGGCCTCCATCTGCTCGGCGACGCGCGGCCAGGTGAAACGCTCTTCGACGGCGCGCCGTCCGCGCGCGCCCATTGCGGCGCGACGCGCGGAATCGCGGAGCAGCTCATCGATCGCGGCCGCGAGCGCGTGCGGTTCGCCGTTCACGACCACGCCTGCATCGGCGCGTCGCACTTCCTCGGCGAGCCCGACCTCGGGCGTAACGACGACCGGTGTTTCCATCGACATTGCTTCGAGCACCACGTTGCCGAAGTTCTCGTTGATCGACGGCATCGCTACGATTGCCGCCCGTGCGAGCAATTCGTATTTTGCATCGCTGGCGACGTCACCGAGGAATGACACACGCGATTCGACACCGAGCGCACGCGTCTGTTCGCGAAGACGCGGCGTCAACTCTTCCTCATCGTTGCCGGCGATCGTCAGCGTTGCGCCGTCAATCAGCGGCAGCGCGGCGATGAGGCGATCGAGTCCTTTCTTCCAGCTGACGCGCCCGAGCGCGAGAATCTCGCGTTCGTTGCGCCGACGGTTGAGCGGCTCGGGAACGTCGATGCCATTCGGCACGATGAACGGCGACGGCAGCGGCATCGCGGTTCGTTCGGCGTCGGCGCGCTCGCGCTCCGACGTGAAGTGGATTCCGGCGGCGCCGGCGAAGTTGCGCTCTTCGACGAGCCGCAGCCAGAGCGATTTCGCGATGCGGCTCCGGCCGCGAATCAGCTCGGGTACGAGCATGCCGCGCGGCGCGATCACATACGGCGTCCCGCTTCGTTCCGCCGCGCGCGCCGCGGCCGCCGTCGGATGGAGAAAGATCGAGTGGAGATGGACGACGCCGTATTGCGCGACGCGTTCTTCAAGTGCGCGACGCAGCGCCGCGCTCCAGTACAACCGCCGAAATGACGAGGCAAAGTAGTGAACGCCGACGCCATCGAGCTCGACGCGCGTCGCCAGCGGCACATCGGAAACGCCGCTGCCGTCGACGTTCGTCGTGAAGACGTCGACGCGATGGCCGCGCGCCGCGAGCGCTTTCGCCAGTCCGTGCACCGCGTAAATCGGACCGCCGTAGCGCCGCGCGGGAAGGTACGTCGGAACGACGTGAAGGATGTTCACGTCTGCGCAGCGTACCTCAGGCGCGAACGGGCGTGAGTTGCGGCAGCGCCGGCGGCGGAGCCGCGGCTGCTGCGGCGCGCTCGTCGAGCGTGATCGTCGCGAAGAGACAGCCGGCGATGAAGCAGGTAATCAGCGTCAGCACCGGATCGGAATACGCCTGCGCCGATGCCGCGAAGTTGGCGATGTTCGCCACGATCAGCGCGAACAAAGTCGCGCGTCCGATCTGCGATGTGTATGGATGATCGGGGATCGCGCTGATCTTCATCATCGTCCGCAGCGCGGTGTATGCGAACAGCATCGCGGCAAGAAGACCGGGCACACCGAGCTCGATGGCGAGCTTTCCGAGTCCGCCTTCCTGCCAGCCCATCGTCTGTTTGGGACCGAGGAGATATTGGACGCCCTGCGTGGCGGTGCCGAGGCCGGCGCCCATGAAACCGAATTGCGCGATGGTGTCGAGGAGACCGCCTTCGAGCCGCTGCGCGACCTCATCGCCGGTCGTCACCGCGCCGGTTGCGTAAACCGACGACGTCTCGTTCGTCGAGATGTTGTGGACGACATAGCCGAGCACCGCGGCCGCGACGGCGATCGAAACGATCTGCGCCGGTTTGATGCGGCGGATGTAGCGAAGGAGGAACGCGATCACGAACACGAGCACGAAGTAGATCGCCTTTCGGCGGCCGCTGATCATGCAGTTGAAGAAGCCCCAGCCGGCGCCGAGCATCCACGGAATGGCGCGGCGTCCGAGCTCGGAGCGAACGGCCATCGCCAGTGAGATCGAGGTGAGCATCGCGGCATGCCAGCCCATGATGTCGGGCGCGCGATAGAAGCCGGAGATCATTCGGATTTGCAGGCCGGGAAGGTGGCGGATGTAATCGCCGACCTGCATGACCATGCCGAGCGTCCGACTGTCGACGCGCAGATATTCGAGCAGCGAGCCGATGAGGAAGATTGACGTGATGATCGAATAGAAGGTGAAGAAGCGGTAGAGACGCTGTTCGCGATCGAGATACATGTAGCCGAGCAGCACGGCCGGCAGCGGAGCGAGATAGGTGAAAAGGCTGAGCATCGGCGCGCGCCAGTAACCGATGCCGAATGTCGCGAGACCGTTGATGGCCGCGAGAATCAGGAGCAGGAAGAGCAGCCCGAAGGCTTTCCAGATCGAAGGGAAGCGGCGGCTGAAGTCGCGGAGGTGCAGCTGAATGCGCGACTGGATTGCGAAGATGATGGCGATGTAGATCGCCACGATCGTGAACGTCATCACGACCGGACTGCCGGGCGTCAGCTTGCGCACCGGATCCTGCAGCGCGCCGCAGAGCACCGCGAGCAGCCATCCGCGCCGCCAGTCGGTGAGCGACACGATCACCGAGAGCGCGACGAAACCGGCAAAAAGCAGAGGGATCATCGGTGGCTTCCGGAAGATGGCGGCGCTGCAAAAGATTCCCCGCCCGCCAGTCGCCGGCCTCGGCGATACAGGCGCCGCGCGAGCGCCAGTCCGCGCAATTCGGCGACGATCTTCGGCACGATCGTGAGCGGATGACGCAGGTGATAGCGCGTCGCAACGTTGCGAATGAAACGCCGCAGTGCGTAGCGCGCGAACGGATGAACGTGCCAGAGCGCGAAGTAGTAATCGCCGGCCGAATGCGTCGGCGCCGCGGTGCGGCGATGATCGCCGTGCGCGCGAACGCCGCCGGTCGGGACGTGCAGATGATCGATGTTCGCGCGCGGCTCGAAACGGATGCGGCCGCCGGCATCGACGATGCGCCGCGCGAAGTCGCTCTCGAAGCGATACGCGGCGGCGAGGAAGTTTTCGTCGAAACCGCCGATCGATAACGCGCGATCGCGATCGACGCTCAGGTTGCAGGCGATGACGTTCTCGACGTCGCCGGCGACGTCGTGGTTGAAGTGAAACTCGAGATCGCGCAGCGGGCCGCCGTGCATGTTCGCTTCGTCGAAATGGACGACCTGTTCGCCCGGCTGCAGCACCTGACCGACGACCGCCCATACGTCGTCCGTGTATGCGCGCTCATGTTCGAGCGCGAGCGTTGATGAGGGGATCACGTCGTCATCGACGAAGAGAACGATCGGCTGCGACGCGAGGCGCAGCGCTTCGTTCATCGCGTGCGGAATCGACGGCTCCGGCAGCCGGGACCAGCGGATCGAGCCGTCGCGCGACCACGCCTCGAGCTTCGCTTCGAGCTCCGGCGGATACGACTTCGTCTGATCGACGATGACGATCTCCGCGGCGCGCGGCGTCAGTGCGAGCAGCAGTTCCAGCGTCTCGATGAGGATCGGGCCGCGGTTGTATGTCGGGATGGCGATCGAGACGCGGCTCATTTCCGTTCGCTCACGTACTGCAGCATTGTCTGCACGCCGATGACGCCGCGCGCGAAATCCCAGTTGCCGATGATTTCTCGCGACCGTTCCGCCATCTTCGCGCGCAACGTTGCATCGGCGGTGAGCGCGTCGAGGTGATGTGCGAGCGCCGAGTCATCGCCGGCGGGATAGACGAACGCGTTGTCGTTCGCCAGCACGATGTCGCCGAGCGAGCCGCAGCGATCGGTGACGACGACCGGCAGGCCGCACGCCATCGCTTCGTTCAGCACCGCGCCGCGCGGCTCGTAGGTCGACGGCAGCACGAAGACGTCCGCCATCGCGTAATGCTTCGGGATGTCGCGCTGATTGACGAAGCCGATGAAGCGGATGCCGTCGCCAAGCGCGTGCTCGCGCGTGTAGCGTTCCAGCTCTTCGCGGAGGATTCCTTCGCCCATGAACACGATCGTCGCACGATCGCGATGCTGCATCTGTTCGTACGCGCGCAGCAGCGTCAGCGGATCTTTCCGCGGCAACAGCTTCGCGGAAAAGAGGAAGACGACCGCGTCGCGCGCGATGCCGTAGCGCTCGCGCATCGCGTCGCGTTCGCCCGGCGCGAGCTGTCCGGCGGCGGCGAAACGCTCGTTGTCGACCGCCCACGGCAGGAGGAAGAACGTGCGCGGATCGGCGCCATAGTGCCGGTAGTAATCGGCATTCAACACGCCCGACGTCATGAAGCCGGCGGCGAGTTGGAAGACGCCGCGCACGAATGCTTCGCGCACTCTTCCGCGCAATCCGCGCGCCTCCGGCGGGAAGCTGCTGTCGCCGTAGAGGAAGAACGGCGTGCCGGAGAGACGACAGGCGGCGATGCCGAGGAGCGCGGAGAGCGAGCCCCAGCCAAGCATGAAGATCACGGCGTCGAAATTGCCGCGCATGATCGTGGGGATGATGCCGGGATTGATGAGCCGTGTGTAGCCGCGGCCGAAACCGAAGTTGCGGAGGAAGCGGTGTCGATAACCTTCGAGCAGCTCAATGTCCCAGCGCAACGTCGTCGACATCTCACTGTCGCGATACGTTTCCAGTCCCGCGCGCGAACAGTAGATGACGGTCAGGTCGACGTCGGATTCGCGCGCCAGCAGCCGGAAGAAGGGATCCTGATACTGAATGACGTGCGAGGCGACGATGGCGAGCCGCTTCATGCACGCTCGCCGATCGCGCGCGCCGGAACGCCGGCGACGATGCTGTATGGCGCGACGTCGCGCGTCACCACCGCGCCAGCCGCGATCACGGCGCCGTTGCCGATCGTGACGCCGGAGAGAATCGTTGCGCGAGGGTTGATCAACACGTCGTCGCCGATCGTGACCGGGCCGGAGCGGACGCCCTGTTCGTCGATGCGGAGCGCTCGCGCGCTGTTGTGTGCGTGATCGGCGATCAGGACGCCGGCGCCGACGACGCTATGTGCGCCGATCGTCACCGACTGCGCGACGTGAATCACCGACTGCGCGCCGATGAAGGTGAAGTCGCCGATGAGCAGCCGCGCATCGGAGGAGGTCAGTTTCAGATAGACGTCGTGCTCGATCTCGACGCGTGTGCCGATGCGGATGCCGCGCGGATGGCGAACGACGACGCGCGCGCCGGCGCCGCTCTTCGCGCCGATGTTTGCACCGCGGAGGCGCAGGAGAAACGCGCGCAGTCGTGAGGTCACGACGCGCATGTTCATGCGGTTCTCCCGAGCAGGATCAGCAGTTGATGGGCGAGCTTGCGCGGTGCGATGCGCAGCGCGGCGCGATCGAGCGCGCGCAGCGAGGCGACCGGCACGACGCCGTGAATGAAACGGACGAACGCATGTCCGGAGATGAACGGCGTTTCGAAGTAGACGACCTCGCGCACGATCAGTCCTGCGTCGGCGGCCGCGTTCCGCAACTCTTCTTCCGTGTACGCGAAGAAGTGATCGCCGCCGCCTGCTGAAAACTCGCGCTCCGCGTACTGCTCGGGATCGCCGAGCTCCGTGAACGACGGGAGCGAGGAGCGGAAGTAATCATGATTCGGCGTCGACACCGCGAGCACGCCGCCCGGCGCGACGAACCGCGAGAGCTGCCGGAGAAAATCGGCCGGATGCACGAGGTGCTCGATGATCTGGTTCGCGAAGACGACGTCGAACGTGCCGATGTCGGGAACGTCAAACGCGTTCTCGGCGACGAAACGAATGTCGCCATGTTCGACGCGCCGCTTCGCGTAATCGAGAAACTGCTCGCGGATGTCGACCGCCGTCACCTTGCGCCCTTCCTCGGCGAGCAGAATCGCCAGCGTCGCCTGCGCGCAGCCGATGTCGAGCACCGTCTTCGCGCCGTACCGCTTCGCTATTCCGCGATAGACGGCGAGCTGGTTTTGATAGGCGTTGTACATGTGCCGCTCGATCGACGGATCCCACATCTCGCGAAGATCGTTGCGATAGATCTCGACGACGTCGGGCGGCCAGGCGGAATCGAAAACAGGTCGCTTCATCGCATCAGGAGGAGCCACGAGCGGAGGTGCAGCGGATTGCGGCGGAGCGCGGCGCGTGCGTATTGCCGATAGCGGCGATCGCCGTTGCGCCGCAGACAGCTGGCCAGAAAATAGAACGCCCCCGCTTCGTCGCGAGGTTTGCGAGGACGCGAGCCGGCGCTGACTGCGAGCGCATCGTCGAGCAGCGATGGATCGCCGCCATCGCGCAGACGAATCGAGATCGCGGCGAGTGCGAACTGTGTATCGCGACGCTGTGCGCTGATCGCATTGGTTTCGAAGCGCGCTTCGTAGAGAACGTCGTCGAGCACGACGATACGCCCGCGAGCAGCGAGCCGAATCCAGAGGTCGACGTCCTGCGCAAACCGGAACTCCGCACGATAGCCGCCGGCCGCTTCGTATGTGTCGCGTCGAAACATCGCCGTGCCGTGATGCGGCAGTCCGACGATCGAGTCGACGTTGTCGTGCAGCAGGCTGCGGCGGATCGCGTCGCCATCGCCGGCTACGTCGTACATCCGCTCGCCGCCCGGTCCGACGTAACGCGCCGCGCAGGAGACGAGCACGGCATCGTCTTCTTCGAATGCAGCGAGTTGTTTCGTGAAGCGCTCGCGATCAGACACATCGCCGCAATCGTGCCGCGCGATCACCGGCGATGTTGCTTCCGCGCAGCCGCGAA
>JAOBAU010000286.1 GCA_025463165.1 Acidobacteriota bacterium
TTCGCGCGGCCGAACATGTCCTGATAGACGGAGAACGGGATGTAGAGTCCGCCGGTCTCTTTGCGCATGTCGTCGTCATTGACGAACTTCATGTTGAATTCGGTGCCGACGCCGACCACGGTCAGCCGCCGTCCGCCGAGACTGATCTGCTGGCCGATGGCGTCGTTGCCG
Organism: Acidobacteriota bacterium; assembly: GCA_025463165.1. Taxonomy (GTDB): domain Bacteria; phylum Acidobacteriota; class Thermoanaerobaculia; order Gp7-AA8; family Gp7-AA8; genus JAOBAU01. The sequence continues at coordinate 172 of JAOBAU010000286.1, forward strand.
GAGAACAGCTGCTGCTTGAGTTTGAAGCCGAGGACGCAGACCGGCGCGTTCGACTGCTGATCGCGCTCGCCGATGAAGCGGCCGCTCATGGTCTTGCGATTCTTGATCGCCGCGAACGTCGGCGTGACGCCGTAAACCGGGACGCGGCGCGTGATGCTGCCGAAGGTGACGACCGAGCGCGATTCCCCTACCGGTCCGATCGCCGAGATGAGATTGCTGTTCTCGAACCACCGCTGATCTTCGAGTCGCATTCCGCGCGACACGGAAACCTTCGCGCGCTCGACGCGATCGGTCGGCATCCGCGACGACATCACGAGCACGCCGTCCATCCCGAGATCTTCGATCCCCTGCCAGACCGCGGCGGAGACTCCGTCGAGCACTGACATGACGACGACGATGGCGAGAGTGCCGAGGATCACGCCGATGAGCGTGAAGAACGAACGGAGCGGATGCCCCTTCACTTCTTCGAGGCTGGTGCGGATTGATTCGCCGATTTGCATGACTTACTCCGTCCTCAGCGCTTCGATCGGATTGAGGCGCGACGCGCGCAGCGCCGGATACATGCCGAACAGCAGGCCGGTGCCGGCGGCGAACGTCAGCGCATAGATGCACGTCGACATCGTCACGATCGGCGCGCTGCGCAGCAACAGTGAGATCGCGGCGGTGAAGAGTCGTCCGACGAACAGACCGATGAAACCGCCGAAGATCGAGACCAGCACCGACTCCGACAGGAACTGAAAGAAGATCTGCGCCGGTGATGCGCCGACCGCTTTTCGCGTCCCGACTTCGCGCACGCGTTCATTGAATGACGCCAGCTGAATGTTCATGACGACGATGCCGCCGACGAGCAGCGAGATGACCCCGCAGACCATGAACAGCATGTCGTACATCTTGTTGTTCTGTTCGTTGCGGCGGAGGTTGGCGATGCGCGAGAAAACTTCGAAGTCGACCACGCCGTGCTGCCGCGCGAGGATCGTCTTGATCTCATCGACCGCCTCTTCGTTCTTCTTGATGTCGCGCATCCGCGCGTGCATGAACGAGATCTTGCCGCTGGTGAGCGGCTCGCCTTTGCGCGTGACCATCGTCGTGATCGGGATGTAGATCTGCCGGTTCATCCAGCGCATCACGTTGCGCTTGTGATCGAAGCTGAAGTACTTCTCTTCCATCACGCCGACGACCAGGTAGCCGGCGCCGTTCATGGCGATGGTCTTGCCGATCGGATTGTCGGAGCCGAAGAATTCCTGCGCGCGCTCGCTGCCGAGGACGACGACGCGCGCGGCGGAGTTGAGATCGCCGTCGGTGATGAAACGTCCGCTGCCGGAGTGGAAGTCGTTCATCGGCGAGTACGCGGGCGTGACGCCCATGACCGATCGCGGCTTCTCGATGTTGCGATAGCGGATGTCCATGTCGCTGTTCGACACGGGCGAGACGAGATCGATCTCTTTCGTTTCGCGCTTGAGCGCGACGACGTCGGCGTACGTGAGGCCTTTCGACGCCAGCGCTTTCGCATCGAGCGTGACTTTGCCGGTCGGCTTGTCGGAGACCCAGATCTTCTGGATGCCGCCGCTGACCTTGTAGTACTCCATCGACTGCGCCTTGCCGGCGACGGAGAGCGAGAAGGTCGCGACGATAGAAGCGGCGCCAAGAATGATCCCGACCAGCTGCAGCAGCGTGCGGCCGAAGTGATCGCGAATGTCGCGGATGCCGTCGATGATCGATTCGAGGATGATCATTTAGATTCCAGTGCTGAGGACTGAGCAATGAGGACTGAGTCGCATTCGCGTCAGCCCCACTCAGTCCTCAGTCCTCAGTACTCAGTCCTTCTCCGTCCACAATCTTTCCATCGACAATCGTGATGCGACGCTGCGTTCTCGCCGCGATACTCGGATCGTGCGTGACGAGCACGATCGTTTCGTCGGCGGCGGCGAGATCTTCAAAGATGCGAATGATGTCGCTGCCGGTTTTTGAATCGAGGTTGCCGGTCGGCTCGTCGGCGAGGATGAGCGAGGGGTTGTTGACGAGCGCGCGTGCGATGGCGACGCGCTGGCGCTGGCCGCCGGACAGTTCGTTCGGACGATGCTTCGAACGTTTGTCGAGTCCGACGCGCTTGAGCGCTTCCATCGCCTGCTCGCGGCGATCGGAGGTCGAGATGCCGGCGTACAAAAGCGGCAGTTCGACGTTCTTGAGAATCGTGGCGCGCGGCAGCAGATTGAACGTCTGGAAGACGAAGCCGATTTTCTGATTGCGGATGCGTGCGAGCTGTTTGCTCGACATCTCCGCGACGTCTTCGCCGTCGAGCCAGTACTTGCCGCTGCTCGGCGTGTCGAGGCAGCCGAGGATGTGCATGAGCGTCGATTTGCCGGAGCCGGACGGACCGATCACGGAGACGAACTCGCCGCGATTGATGGCGACGTCGACACCGCGCAGCGCCTGCACCTCGTTCTCGCCGGAGTCGTACGTCTTCGTGACCTCGTCGAGTTGAATTAACGCTTTGTCAGTGACGGCGACCGGCCTGGGCGCTTCGGCGGCCGGTGTGTCGTAGTTGAAAATTGCGCTCATTGCTGTCTCCCACGTGCGGCAAGGGGCGCTGAGGCTATGCCAACCAGCGCCGCGGGCCGTGCCCGCTAATCGTCGTTGTCTTCCTTCTTCTTGTCGGCGGGCAGCGACGGATCTTCGAGCGCCACTTCTTCGCCGGCTTTCAGGCCGCTGATGATCTGCACGTGTGCGTTGTCCGACAGGCCGGTCACGACGACGCGCTTCTCGAAGTACTGCTTCCAGTCATCCTTCTTTTCGTCGTCGCTCTTCTTCTTTTTCGCCTGCTCGGCCAGCACCTTCGGATCGATCGTCTTCTTCACGAACACGATCTCGCCCTCGTCGCGCTGGAACACCGACTCCACCGGCACCGTCAGCACTTTCTCTTTGCGCTCGCCGGCCACTTCGATGTTCGCGGTCATGCCCGACCGCAGCTCTTTGCCCTGCGCGTCAAGGCGGACTTCGACGTCGAACACGCGCACTTTGTCATCGAGACGAACTGCCGGAGCGATCCGCTCGATGCGAGCCGGGAACGCCATCTTCGGATACGCATCGAGAGTCACTTTGACCGGCATACCGACGCGGATCTTGCCGATGTCGACTTCGTTCACGCCCGCTTTCACAATCATCTTCGAGACGTCGGCGACGCTGAAGAGCACCGTGCCGGCGTTGAACGACGAGACGCCCGACGTGATCGACTCGCCGATCTCGACGTTCTTCGTCAGGACCGTTCCGTCCATCGGCGCGACGACGTTCGAGCCCTGGAACTTCTCGGGCGACTGATTGATCGGAATGCCGCTCTTCTCGACGATCGTGTACTTCTCCTGCGCCTTGTCGAACTCCTGCTTGGCCGCGAGGTACTCGGCTTCGCTGTCGCGATTCTGCTTCGTGGCGAGGAGTCCCTGCGTGAAGAGCGAGTGATCGGCGTCGTAATTTTTCTTCGACTGCGTGTAGCGGATCTGCGCCGCGCTGAGCGCGTTCTTGGTCTCGGCCAGTGACTGCGCCTGGGCGAGATCGGGCTCTACTCGCGCGAGGACGTCGCCGCGCCGCACCTGATCGCCGTCGCGGTGCAGAATCTCCGTCACCTTTCCGGAGACGGCGCTCTTCACATCAACTTTGACCTCGGGCTGCACGGTGCCGACTTCCGTCACCTTCACCTGGACGTTGGCGATTTCGGCCTTACCGGTCTTGACCGGGTATTTCACTTCCTGCTTACCGCCTTTGGCTTTCATGGCGACAAAGACGACGACGATGGCGATGGCCAGCGCAATCAGTGAAAAGACCGCTACTTTTTTCTTCCGCTTCGATCCGCTCATGTCTTACCTCACAGGTTGATGAGCGTGTATTCGAAGCGGCCGAGGAAAGGTTGCAGATCGACACCGTCGCGCCTGGCACGAATGTTGGTCTACGGCTGCCAGCCAGATGATCGACACGAGCAACGTCGGGAACCGCCTTTTCGCAAAATTCGGCGCCGCCGATCTCGCTGCGCTTGCAACTCATGTCGATCGGATCGCGCTCGAGGTCGGCGATCCGCTGATCGAGCCGAACGAGCCGGTGCGTTACGTCTGGTTTCCGGAGACGGCGCTGGCGTCGCTCGTGATCGTGCTCGAAGATGGTTCGACGGTCGAATCGGGCGCCGTCGGACGCGAGGGAATGGTCGGCATCCCGATCCTCCTCGGCACCGAGTCGACTCCGATGCAGACCGTTACGCAGGTCGCCGGCGACGCGCTGCGCGTCCCGTCAGGCGTGATCCGCGAGCTGTACGCGCGCGGCGGCGCATCGCAGACGCTGCTCAATCGCTACGTCAATACGGCGTTCATCGTCGCGTCGCAATCGGCGGCGTGCAATCGGCGCCATCAGGTCGACGAGCGGCTCGCGCGCTGGCTGCTGATGAGCAGCGACGGCATCGGCTCCGACGACGTCGCCATCACGCAGGAGTATCTCGCCACGATGCTCGGCGTTCGCCGCGCGGGCGTGACGGAAGCGGCGCTCGCGCTGCAGGAACGCGGACTGATTCAGTATCGCCGCGGCTTCATCGCCATCACGAATCGCACGGAGCTCGAGGAGGCGGCGTGCGAGTGCTATCGCATCGTCCACGAGCAGTACGAGTCGATGCTCAGCTGAGCGTCAGAGCCGCGCGAGCTGCTCGGCCGGATACGTTTTCGGATCGACTTTCGGATGCGCCTCGGCGATCCGTCCGTTCTCATCGATGACATACGCGATCCGTTTCGCGTACTCGTCTTTCTCGCTCGACGCCGCGCCGTACGCGAGTCCGATCTTGCGATCGACGTCGCTCAGCAGCGGGAAACGAAAACCGAACTTGTCGGCGAATGCGGCGTTGTCTTCGGGCTTGTCGAAGCTGACGCCGTAGATCGCGACGTTCTTCGCCGCGTACTCCGAGGCCAGGTCGCGGAACGTGCAGCCTTCGATCGTGCAGCCGGGAGTGTCGGCTTTCGGATAGAACCAGAGCACGACACGCTTCCCGCGCAGGTCCGAAAGGCGGACCGGCTTGCCATGATGGTCGAGCACTTCAAAGTCAGGAGCCTCATCACCCACATTCAACATCGGCGCACCTCCGGTCACAGTGCTCAGGGCATAACGAACGATTCCGCGCAGTGACACGGCGCTATTGTATCCGGATGGATGCGAGCACGATCGCGGCGCTGAAACACAATCCCGGACAGACGATCACGTTGTATCCGAGCAAGGTGAAGTGGACGCTGATGCTGTTGTTCTTCAGCGCCGCCATCGGCGTCGGTGTGGTGATGATCCGTCAGGGCGAGCCGATCGGATGGCTGATGGTTCTCTTCTTCGGACTCGGCATCGCGGCTTCGCTGCTCCAGTTCACAGGCCGCGGCAACTATCTGCAACTCGAGCCGGATTCCTTCACCATCGGCACGACGTGGCGCAAGACGGCCATCGCATGGCGTGACGTCGAAGAATTTCGGACGGTGAAAATCCGCCGCAGTCGCTTCGTCGGCTATCTGCTGCGCGGCGAAGCGGCATCGCGTCTGGCGCGTGCGAATCGTGTGATGGCCGGCGTCGACGGAATGCTTCCCGACAACTTCGGCATCGCGGTCGACGAGCTTCGCGCGATCTTCGAACAGCGGCGACACGACGCCGCCGCTGCTCGAATGCGTGAACGTTAGCGGCTGCCGGGTGACGCCGGAATCGTCAGCTTCGCCGGCGGATGTTCCTGCAACTGCTGCAGCAGCACTTCGACCGCTTTCTCGAGCGACGGATCCTTCCCTGCCGCGACGAGCTCGGGACGATCGAGCACTTCGATGTCAGGCGAGACGCCGGCTCCTTCCACCGCCCACATTCCTGACGGATCGAGGAAGCGGAACGTCGGCACGGAGACGCTGCCGCCATCCATCAGCGACGGACTGCCGGAAAGTCCGATCAGTCCGCCCCACGTACGCGTGCCGATCACAGTGCCGAGCTTCCGCTCGCGGAAGTAATACGGCAGCGCGTCGCCGCCCGAACCGGCGTAGCCATTCGTCAGCATCACCTTCGGTCCCTGATGCGCGTACGCGGGAGTGAGCGACGGTTTCTGATTGCGCTGCACCCAGTAGTTGAGGAGCGGGCGGTCGAGCATCTCGATCATTCGATCGGGGATGAAGCCGCCGCCGTTGTAGCGATCGTCGATGATCAGCGCGTCTTTGGTGACCTGCGGATAGAAGTACTTCTGCAGCTCGCGGTTTCCTTCCGGTCCGGTGTTCGGCAGATGGATGTAGCCGATACGTCCGCCCGACGCTTTGTCGACATAGTCGCGGCGCTGCTGCACCCACTCGAGATAGCGCAGCTCGTTCTCTTTCGCGATCGGCCGCACTTTCTCGTCGCGCGCGCCGGCAGTTTCCGGCTTCGCATTCACGCTGAGCGTGATGACGCGTCCCGCTTTGTTCTCGAGGAGGCGATAGAAGTTGTCGACGCCCTTCGACGACACGCCGTCGACCGCGAGGATGTAGTCGCCTTCGCGAACCTTTACTCCCGGCTCGGTCAGCGGCGAGCGGGCGCGCTCGTGCCAGTTCTCACCGGGGTAGATATGTTTGACTTTGTAGTAGCCGTTGTCGGCGACGATCTCCGCGCCCAGGAGACCGTTGTCGACGCGCTTGACGCCGGAGTCGTCGGACGGGCTGACGTAGACGTGACCGGCGCCGACTTCGCCGGCGAGCTGCGAAAGCACTTCATCGAGATCGCCGCGCGACGCGACGAACGGCACGAGCTGTCCGTACTTCGCGCGCACGCCGTTCCAGTCGTTGCCGAGCATGTTCGGGTCGTAGAACCAGTCGCGCAGAATGCGCCACGCATCGCCGAACTCCTGCGCCCACTCGACCTTCGGATCGATCTTCATCTCCATCCGGTCGAGCGCGATCGGACTGTCCGTCTTCTGCCCCGCTTTCGCGGCGACGATGGCGAAGTCGTTTCCGGCGCGGACGACGAGCTTGTCGGCGTTCGCATCGAGCTCGTAACCGCGCACGTTGTCGAGGACCGTCTCCTCTTTCCGCTCCTCCAGGTTGTAGAGCTTGAGCGAAGTTTTGCCGGCCGGTCCGAGCAGATAGAGCGGACCGTTTGCGGTCGCGGCGAGGCTCCGATAGTTGCCGGAGGAACCGGGAATGGCGCGCACGCGCTTCTCGAATCCGGCGACGTCGATCTTCACCGGCGGCACGCCTTTCTTCGGCGCGGTGTCGTCGGCAGCGGTCGCCGCTTTCGTCTCCGCGACCGGCTTCGTATCGGCGGAAGGCTTCGCGGTTTCAGGTGCGGGAGTCTTATCGGCCGACTTGCTGTCCTTCTCCGCGGCCGCGACTTTCTCTTCATCACTCTGCGGCAGGAAGAGCGCCGGACCATCCTGCGCGAGCACACCGACGTAGATGCGCGTCGGATCGGTGTAGACGTAGTTGAACTCGAACGCGCTGAACGTCAGGTTGAAATCGCGATTCGACTCGAAGTAGAGATAGCGTCCTTTCGGATCGAAGACGGGATCGCTGTCGTCCGTCATGCCGCTCGTCAGCTGATAGTTCTTTCCATCGCCGAGCGAGTGCAGCCAGATGACGGAGAAACGGGTCTCGTTGTTCTTCGTGTAGACGAGCCACTTCGAATCGGGCGACCAGCGATACGTGTTGATGTCGCCGTACTCGCCGCGATCGACGTCGGTCGTCTTCCCGCTGGCGACGTCGACGATGTGCAGCGTGTGCTCTTTGTCGCCGTACGCCAGCGACTTCGAATCGGGCGACCAGACCGGATCGAGCTTCCACGCTTTGCCGCCGCTCGTGACCTGCCGCTCACCGCCCGCGCCATCGGCAGGTCGAACGAAGAGCTCGTATTCATCGCCAGCCTTGTCGCTCAGATACGCGATCCATTTCCCATCGGGCGACCACGCCGGATTCATCTCGCGGATGCCAGGCGTCTGCGTCAGGTTGCGCACCTCGCCGTTCTTCGCCGGAGCCGTGAAGATGTCGCCGCGCGCTTCGAAGAGTGCACGCGCGCCGCTCGGGCTGACGGTGTACGAGCTGATGTTGCCTCGCACGTTCTTGAAGTAGGGCATGGTGTTGCGGAAGTCGCCGATCACGCGAATCGGGATGCGCGTGTCGCGCTGCGCGGCCGGATCGAAACGCCAGATCGAGCCGCCGACTTCGTAGACGATCGAATGGCGATCGCTGCTCGGCCAGAGCACGTCGTAGTCGCCGTGGCTCGTGACTTTCTTCGTCTGTTTCGATTTCAGATCGTACGCGTAGAGGTTGAGGCGTCCCGCTTCGCGATCGGAGGTGAAGTAGATCGTGTCGCCGATCCAGAGCGGCTGGTTGTCGGTGGCCGGATCGTTCGTCAGCCGCTCGGAGCTGTTGTTCGCGAGGTCGTAGATCCAGACGTCCTGCGCCTGTCCGCCGCGATAGCGTTTCCACGTCGCGAACTCGCGCGTGATCGGCGTGTAGACGTACTTCGTGCCGTCCGCGGAGTACATGCCGCCGCTTCCTTCCGGCATCGCGAGCGGCGTTTCCATCCCGCCGTTTGCCGGGACGACATAGTGACGCGGAATGCGATCGTTCCACGGCTGCCGATGCGGATTGAAGACGACGTATTTGCCGTCCGGCGACCAGCCGAGGACGCGATTGTCGATGCCGCCGCGCGGGGGGATTGCGCCGACGTCGTTGTAGAACGTGAGCTGTTTCGGCGCGGCGCTGCCGTCGGCCGGCATGACGTAAACCTGCTTCGTCCCGCTGTACTCGCCGGTGAACGCGATCGTGCGGCCATCCGGAGAAAACTTCGGGAAGTATTCGTTGCCGTCATCCGACGTGAGCCGCCGCGCGTCGCCGCCGGAAGCGGATGCGAGCCAGAGATCGCCGCCATAACTGAAGACGACCGAATCGCCATGAATGTCCGGCTGGCGAAGCAGCCGCGTCTCCTGCGCGAGCGCGGAGACCGAAACGAGTGCGAGAAGAAGCGTCAGTTTGCGCATACGCGGAGGGGATAACACGAAACGCGCCCGGCGTGCGCGGGCGTTTGCTGTTTCGTGACGGATGCGCGGTCAATCGGGGATGGCGAGCCGAAGCGATCCGCCGGGCGCCAGCGCCCCCGCGACGCATTTCGGCGATCCGTTCCGCGGCGCGCAGAGCTCATAGCGTCCGGGAGCAACATCGGGAACGCGCAGATTGGGCAGGTCGTGGAGCGGGTCTCCGTGTGCGCGCATCCAGTTCAGCAAATCGTTGATGTAGACCGGCACACCATCGCGCGTAAGAGTGAATGGCGGCGGGCCTGCGCTGACCTCGAGCACGCCACCGGCCGGCGCGATCACGAGCCGGATCGGCGCGTCGCCGATGACGACGTCGAATGACTGCAAGGTCCGGCCGGGCGCAGCGACGGTGAAGAGCGCACGACGTGTAGTGTCAGGAAGTGACATTGAAAATCGTCCGCTGTCGTCGCTGAATGCGTTCACGGTCGTGGCGGTTCC
>JAOBAU010000287.1 GCA_025463165.1 Acidobacteriota bacterium
GGAAATTACCTCTTTACGTTTACCGCGCAGGCGCCCGGTTCCGTGCCGCCGGCCGGATATCCACCGCTGAGCTACAGCACGTTCATGAATCCGCCGTGGGTGACCAACGCGCCCGCCATCAGTCTGCGCATTCTGCCGAATGATGAGGATTTCTCGCGTTATTACGTCGAACCCGCGGGACCGGAACCGGTCGGCAATAAGCAGCTGACGTTCGAGGTCCTTTACGCGAAAGTGCTGCGCACGTATTACCTGCTCTATCCGGTCATGAACAAGTTCATCGACCTCAGTTCGGAAAAGGCAGTGAAAGACAACGCACAGGCGATCCTCGATGCGACGGAGAAGTCGCTCTGGATGACGACGCATTACATGCCGCGCACGCGTGATATGTCGGAGAGCCGCCGGAAGCTGCTGCGTGCGTGGTGTCTGAAGGTCAGGAAGAAGGGCTGAGGCGGCGGTTCAGAATCGCCACGTCAAACCGATGCGCACCGTTCGGCCCGGCGCCGGAAACTCCATCAGCGTCGGATTACCGGCGAAGTCGCTGAGCGTGTAGCCGAGGTATGAGTCGTGACTATCGAGCAGATTTCGAACTTCGAGCTCGGCGCGCAGACGGCCGAATGCGCGCTCGAGTTTCGCGCTGACGTTGTGAATGTCCGGCAGCGCGTATTGGCCGGCGTCGTCGGCGAAGCGGCCGTGCTCCCAGCGATAGCCGATCGACGCGCCGACCGCGCCTGGCAGCGTGGAGCGCAGCATGAATTGCGCGACGTGCTCCGGAATGTTCTTGAGCTGCGTGCCGGGCGCATCGCCTGATTCGACGCGCGTCCACGCCCACGTGATCGTCGGCTGGACGATTCCCCGCGTCAGCTCCGCCATCGCTTCGACGCCGGTGTGTTTGCTGCGGCCGATGTTCCTGTACGTGAACGTCTGCGGATCGAAATCGATCTCGTCGACGACGTTCATCCGATATGCGCTGATCATCCAGTTCGCGCGGGCGGATGTTTGGCTGACGCCGATCTCCGCATTGCGCGCGCGCTGCGGTCGGAGCGACGGATTGGAGATCGTGAAGCTCGAGCCGTCCGGACCGGGGAACGGCCGCGGATCGAAGAGCTGATCGAGCGTTGGCGCTTTGAAGGCGCCGGCGAGCTGCGCGAAGAACACGATTGGCGCGGACGCGTTGGTGGCGCCGAGGCGGAAGGTGGCGCCGAGACGCGGCGACCAGGCGGAGCGATGTTCGGTGCCGGCGCGCTCGTCGCGAATGTCGTCGAAGCGCAGTCCGGCGCTGATTCGGAGACGCTCGTCCGCCTGCCAGTCGCCGGTCGTGAAGAACGCTTGCTGCTCGCGATGCGCGTCGGCGGAACCGACCAGCGTGCCGTGCGCGTCGTCGTAATGCGCGCGCAGCGAAGCGCGCTGGACGTCGGTACCGACGCGAAGGGAGGTGTTCCGCCATTCGTGCGCAACCTCGAACAGTCCGCCGACGCTGTCGGTGTCGATGTGGCGTTCGAGCGTGCTGCCGAATCCCGGCGCGAAGAGCAGCGTCCGCGGGAAATCGGTGTTGCGATCCGATGCATAAATCGCCGCTCGAACCGGCAGCGCGCCGAACGCGTCATAGCTGAGCGCAAAGCGGTGGCGATCGCTCTGCTCGCGATCGAGTCGAAACGCCGCATTCGAGCCGCGACGATTCGTCGATACTTCGCCGGCGGTCAGTGGTCCAGGTTCTTCGCGATCGAGCGATGCGAGCGATGCCGTGAATTGCAGCCGGCTGCGATCGTCGATGCGCTGGATTGTGAGATCGCCGCCGCTCTCGCGTGATGCGGAATGCGCGCGGTATCCATCCGACGTCGCCAGCAATCCATTGAGCGCAATTCGCAGCGCGCCGGCATCGTGTTTCACGAAGACGTCGGCGGAACGGCTGCCCAGCGCGCCGGTGGAAAGGTGGAGGTCACCACTTTCCGCGGAACCGTTCGTGCTCCGGCGCGTGAATACCTGAATGACGCCGCCCATCGACGCGTCGCCGTAGAGCGACGAGCCGGGACCGCGCAGCACTTCGATCCGCTCAATGTCGGAGACGCGAATGCGCCGCCAGTCGATCAGTCCTGATTCGACGTCGCCGGCCGGTACGCCGTCGACGAGCAATTTCACGTATTCGACTTCGCCGCCGCCGAAGAAGCCGCGCGAGGTGATCATCGGCGCGCCTGCGCCCGGCGCGTCGAAGTACATCGTCATACCGGGAATCGTGTTGACGATCTCGGCGAGCGATTCGGCGGGCAACCGCTCGATCTGTTCGCGCGTCAGTACGGTCACCGGCGCCGCGACCTGATCGCGCGCGGCGGCGCCGCGCTCCGGCGTGACAACGATCTCTTTGTGTACGACCGGGACGGCGTCGTCGGCCGTCGCCAGGAATAACAGGAGGGCGATTGTGAGCATTAATGTTTCCGTCCCGGCGGGGTCCAGCCGGCCGGAATTGAATTCACGCTGAAACTCGGGACGTTGTAGTGATTGGCGACGAGGTAAATCCAGAGTTGCAGCGTGAGCCGCTTACCCGATGAGAGGTCGCGCGTGATTGGCATCGCATACGTGCTTTCGACCGCGGCCGGCGCCGAAATTGCCGACCAGATCGGGCCGATGTTTTTCTCGACCGCCGCGCGGCTGCCGAGGTTGACGTGCTCGAGCATGACGTTGAAGAGCATGTCGTAGAGGTAGAGGATTTTGTTGTAGACGAAGGACCACGCCGCGTCGGAGCTCTTGTGCGCTTTCCAGTCATCGATGAACGCCTGCGGCACGAGATTGTCGAACGGCAGGACGCGGACCGTCGTGTAGAACGCGTTATCGGTGAAATTGAACGACGCTGCCGGCGGTGGGAGCGTGCTGCCGGTATAGGGATAGAAACCGAGCACCGGAAATCCGGGACTCTGCGCGATGATGCCGACCTTCGCGGAGCCGTGGCTGTCGGTCGTCACGGTAATGACGTCGGCGGTGATGGTGGGAGGCGGCGGGTTGCCGTTCGTTACCGTGACGCTCGCCGCGGTTCCGTTCGTGAAATTGACCAGGCCCGGCTGGCCGGTGGCGATCAGCGAAAGACCGGCGTCATAGCGCGCGATCAGGACATTGACGCCGGCGGCGCGCGCGCCGTTATTGGTAACCACGACTTCGAATTCTGTTCGTTCGCCCTGATTGAGATAAATGCCGCGGCGATCGGTCTCTGCGGTGAGGTTTTGCTCGAGGAGCGCTGTCTGTCCCTGCACCTGAATGGCGAGCGAGCCCGATTTCAGCAGTGCTTCAGTGCCGGAATCGGGGAAGGGGAGGTCGATGATTCCGGCGCGCGCTTCATAGGCAGCGCGCGCGTATTTTTCGTAAGAGATGGTGGCGATGCCGGTGAACGTCGTGCCGTTCATGACGCCGAACGTCAGCGGTCCAAAATTGGTCTTCATCAGATCGGACGGCCAGGAACCGGGCGTGCCGTTCTCCGGCATCGTCGAGCCGAGGTCGAGGGAGATCAGTTTGTGTTTGTAATCGATGTGGGCGGCGACCGGACCGAGCGGCACCGGCGAGCCGGTCACGGCGATTGAATTTGATTTCAGTTCGTGGCCGACGATGCGAACGGCCTGCGGTGCCGCGTTCGGCGCGCTGTTGGTGATGCCCATCGGCAGCACCGCAACGTCGGCATTGAGTGTGCGTCCGCTCGGGACGCTCGCGAGCTCGCCGTCATTCCAGACGCCGATCGTGCCGACGATGTGGCTGTAGCAGGGATTGGAAAAGAATCCCGACGTGTCTTTTCCGCCGCTGTTGTTGTAGGTATCCCAGCCCGCTTTCAGGTCGGCAGCGAGGTCTTTGAAATTGCGCGGTGTCGCTTTTTCGTCGTTGAGCTTGCCGTTGGCGAAATAGACGTTCACGTAGCCGGTGAAGCGGATCATGATGCCGCGCGCGTCCGGCTGTCCGGCCGCTTTCTTCAGCGCATTGATGAGATCCGATTTGCAGTCGGACGGCCATTTCACCTGCTTGTACGGGATGCACGTCTGGAAACAGACGCCGATGCCGGCGGCCGGCGCGGTGAGGACCTGGTCGCTGCTGTAAATCCGGTTCGCATTGAGCCAGCGCGACTGCAT
>JAOBAU010000298.1 GCA_025463165.1 Acidobacteriota bacterium
CACCACGTCATACACCTGGGTCGTATGTCCGGCGAGGATCGTCTTCTGCCGACCGTCGACCGTCATCACCTGCGGCTGCCATCCGTAATCGAGAAACGGTTTCATCGCTTCGCCGACGACGACTTCCGCGTTCGCGGCGCGCAGCGAGTTGGTGGCATCGATGCCGGCCCAGTCGAGGATCGTGTGAAAGACGCGGCGCGTGCTGACCGGCACGCTGACGACGCCGTGCGGAACTCCCGGACCGGCGAGCAGCAGCGGCACGTGCATCGTCGACTGATAGAGCAGATTGCCGTGCTGCGCTTCGCCGTGATCGCCGAGCCCTTCACCGTGATCGGCGAGGACGACGATCGCCGCACCGCCGCCCGCTTTCTGTTCGAACGCGACGACGAGCCGGCCGAGCTGCTCGTCCATCGAGGCAACTTCGCCGAGGTAGGGATTGGTCGCGTAACGCGAACGGAACGGCTCCGGCGGCGTGTACGGAAAGTGCGGATCGTAGTAATGCACCCAGAGAAACAGCGGCTGTGATTTCTGCGCGCTGAGCCACACCAGTGCGTGATCGGTCGTTTCACGCGACGGCCGCTCCGCGCGTTCGGCGCCGAAGTCGTCGTCGTACGTCGAGAAGCCGCGCGCAACGCCGAAGCGTCGCGCGAGTGCGAATGCGGAAACGAACGCGCCGGTCTCATAGCCGGCCTCTTTCAAACGCTCGGCGAGCACGACGCGCTCGGCGGAGAAGTTGCGCGCGTTCTCGTGCACGCCGTGGCCGGCAGGGTAGAGACCGGTCAGCATCGACAAATGCGAGGGGAGTGTTTGCGGCACCGCGGCGTACGCAAAATCGAAACGTCGTCCGCGCGCGGCGAGCGCGTTGAACGATGGAGTCGCGGAGCCGATCGCGTCCGCGCGCGTCGTGTCGAGCGTGACGAGCAGGATCGACGGTCGCGCGGCGGCCGGCTTCGGCGGCGCCTCCGATCTGGTGCAGCCGGCGATCAATGCGAGCGACAGGAGCGCGAGCAGGCGGCGTTCGGGCATCGACGTACTTGTATCATTCGCCGACATGCTCAACTACATCTGGTTCGGACTGATGGCCATCGCGCTGATCGTGGCGGCGTTCACCGGCACCGTCGACGCGGTGACGAAAGGCGCGGTCGATTCGGCGAAGGTCGCGGTCGAGATCTCGCTCGGCCTGGTCGGCATCATGACGCTCTGGCTCGGCATCATGCGCGTCGCGGAAAAGGCCGGACTGATCGCGATGCTTGGCCGTCTGCTTCGACCGTTCAGCCGCGTTCTCTTTCCGGAGATTCCGCCCGATCATCCGGCCATCGGCGCGATGATCCTGAATGTCGCCGCGAACATGCTCGGACTTTCCAACGCCGCGACGCCGCTCGGCATCAAGGCGATGGAAGAGCTCCAGACGCTGAACGAAGAGAAAGAGACCGCGTCCGATTCGATGGTGACGTTCATGGTGCTCAACACCGCCGGCATTCAGTTCATCCCGGCCACGATCATCGGCGTGCTCGCCGCCGCCGGCGCGAAGAATCCGACGGCGATCATCTCGACGACACTCGCCGCGACGCTGTGCGGCGCGATCGCCGCCGTCATCACCGCGAAAGTGCTGCAGCGTTTCTTTCCGTATCGCGGCAACGCGGTTGCCGAGGTGGCGGAATGATTCGCGAGATACTCGGCGCGATCTCGCGCTGGGCGATTCCGATCCTCCTCGTCGGCATTCCGCTCGTCGGACTGATTCGCGGCATCAAGGTCTACGACGTCTTCATCGAAGGGGCGAAGGAAGGATTCAATGTCGCGATTCGCATCATCCCGTTTCTCGTCGGGATTCTCGTCGCCATCGGGATGTTCCGCGCCTCGGGCGCGATGGATCTGCTGACGAACGCGCTGCGTCCGATGATGACCGCGCTCGGATTTCCGACCGAGCTCTTTCCGCTCGTCGTGCTGCGAACGCTGAGCGGCAGCGGCTCGCTCGCGCTCACCACCGACATCATCAAAAATTACGGACCCGATTCGCTGACGGGACGAATGGCCGCGACGATGTACGGCGGCTCGGAGACGACGTTCTACGTGCTGGCCGTCTACTTCGGCGCGATCGGCGTCAAACGAACGCGGCACGCCATTCCGGCCGCGCTCGTTGGTGATGTCGTTGCCGCAATCGTTGCGGTCGCCGTCTGCACCTGGATGTTCGCGTAGTTACACGAGCACCGGCCGCGAGGGAGGCGCGCTGAGCCGGCGCTTCATCTTTTTCACTTCCCACGCGGCCATGCCGCCGCCAACGAGCAGCAGTCCGGTGCCGGCCGCGACTTTCATCATCGTCCCGGCGATTCTCATCGACTCGGCTGCGACGACGGCGGTGAGGATGAGGCTGCCGGCGCCGATCACCGCGGCTCGGATGGCGATGCCGCGGGCGGTTTCGCGAAGGGTAAGGTCATGGTCGTTCATGCTGCTGAATGCAGCAACGCGCGCGCCACGAAGTGCCGCTCACTCCGCTTCACTGACCACTGTTTCATCCGGTTTTCCCGCCGCCAGCCAGATGAGTGCGCCGGTGATGATGCAGATCGTTGCACCGATCAGTTTCGGACCGTTCAGCGTGACGACGAAGAAGAGCGAAACGAGGGTGCCGAGGATCGGGACGATGAGGCCGGGCGTGCGGAAACCCTCGTTCAACTTGCGAAGACGCGGCACGCCGGCACAGGTGAAGAGATACGTCGCCAGTCGCGCAACGGCGGAGAGCAGCGCCAGTTTCGCGAACGCTTCTCCTTCTTTACCCGGATCCGCGATGACGTTCGCGCCGACGGCGATCACGGTCGCCACGAGGACGTGAATCACGATCGCCACTGACGGCGTGCGGTAGCGCGGATGCACGTAGCTGACGGCGCGCATCCGTTTGCGTCCGAGCGACAGCGCGTACAACATCCGCGAGCCTTCGAGCACGGTGCCGGAGTTCGTGCCCGCCATCGACAGCAGCGCGCCGGCGGTGATGATGATCGCGCCGACCGGTCCGATGAGCGCCGCCGCCGCGGTGGCGATCGGCGTTTTCGTTTGCGAGAGATCGTCGACCGCCGACATCGCGCCGAGCTGCACGAGCACGTAGACGAGTGCGATCGCCAGCGTCCCGACGAGCAGCGCGCCAGGCAAGTTCTTGCGCGGGTTGCGGAACTCGCCGGCCGGCACACCCATGTTCTCGAAGCCGGCGTACGCGAACAACATGAAGAGTGCCGCTTCGTTCCAGTTGGTGTTCGCGGCCGGCATCGTGAACGACGACGGAATCGGATTGTGGCGCCACGCGATCAGCGCAACGATGATGAAGCCGACCAGCGGCACGAGCTTGCCGAGCGTGAACACGTAGATCGATGCCGCGCCGTAGCGGACGCCGACGAAGTGGATCGCGCCGAGGATGAGGAGCGAGCCGGCGATGATGCTGAGACGCGGGACCGGTGCGCGAAGCGATGGCCAGAGCAGCGCCAGTGAAACGACGAAGCCGTTCGACAACGCGGCGAGCGACGTGAGACGCGCGATCCAGTTCATCCAGCCGGTCTCGAATCCGATGAAGTCGCCGAACGCCGTGCGCGCATACAGATACGCGCCGCCCGGTTCCGAGAAATGACTGGCCGCTTCGGCGAAACAGAGCACGAGGATGAAAACCGGAATCGCGAAGAGCAGCGGCGCCCAGAGCGAGAACGGACCGAGCAGCTTGTACGACTCGGATGGCAGCAGAAACACGCCGCTGCCGACGACCGCATTGATGCACATCGCCACGAGGCCCCAGAAGCCGACCGTGCGAACGAGTTTGCCGCTCTGCGACCGCGCTTCCGTCATTGGTGATTCCGTCATCAATGTGCCTCGTATCCTTTGCCGCGCAGAATGCGGCCCGGCAACGCGCCGGTCATCTTCGAGTCGAGCAGAATCGGGACGCCGTTCACGATCACGTCGCTGACGCCTTCCGCGAACTGATGCGGCTCGGCGAATGTCGCGATGTCTTTGATCGCGTTCGGATCGAAGATGGCGATGTCGGCCTTCATCCCGGCGCGCAGAATGCCGCGGTCGGCGAAGTTGCAACGATCCGCCGCCTGCGACGTCATCTTGCGCACCGCTTCTTCGAGCGTGAAGAGATGCAGGTCGCGGACGTAGTGTCCGGCCACGCGCGCGAACGTTCCGTACGCGCGCGGATGCTGCGACGCGTTCGCGAGCCGCGCGGCGGGCGGCGGCGCGCCGGAGTCGGCGCCGACCGAAACGAACGGCTGCTTCAGCGCGTACTGCACGTCGTCTTCACTCATCGAAAAGAAGATCACCTGCGGCGAGTATGGCGGTCCGCTGAAAAGCCGGATCAGCGCTTCTTCCGGCGCGACGCCCATCTCTTTCGCGATCTCTTCGATGAACTTCTTCTGATACTGCTCGAAGCCCGGCCCGATCGCGCCGACCCAGATCGCTTTCTCGCCGCGCTTCGCGTACTGGCGCGCAAGGTCTTCGGAGATCTTCGCGCGCAGCGCCGGATCGGTGAGCCGCTTCTGCAGCTCCGTGTAGCCGCCTTCCATCGCCCACGACGGCGCCAGCGTCGACAGCGACGTGCCCGACGCCGGATACGGATAGACGTTCGCCGCCGCGTCGATTCCTTCAGCGCGCGCAGCAAGGATGCGATCGATGACGTGCGGCATGCGTCCCCAGTTCGCGCGGCCGGCGGTCTTGAGATGCCAGATGTTCACCGGGATCTTCGCTTCACGTCCGATGCGGAACACTTCGTCGAGACCGTCGTCGATCTGATCGCCTTCGTCTCGCATGTGCGTGAAGTAAACGCCGCCGCGCGCAGCCGCGACGCGCGCGAGATTCACCAGCTCGTCGGTCGTCGAGAACATGCCGGGCACGTAGATGAGCGACGTCGAGATGCCGATCGCGCCTTCGCGCATCGCCTGGTCGACGATCCGTTCCATCTCGCGCATCTCGTCGGCGGTCGGCTTGCGATTGATGTCGCCGATGACCATCTCTCGCGGATTGTCGGCGCCGACGAGCAGCGCGAAGTTGATGGCGCTGCGATTCTTTTCGACCGCGGTGAAGTAATCGGCGAGCGAGTGGAACTTCCCATCCTTCGAAGGTCCCGGCGACTTTCCTTCTCCCGTCACCTCGGTCGTCACGCCCTGCCGCACTTTCGGCTCGAGGTGCGGATCGGCAAAGACGGAGTTCTGCGACTGCCCGAGCAGATCGATGAAGCCCGGCGAGACGATGCGATCGTGCGCGTCGATGGTCGTGGTGGCGGGAACGTCGTGCAGATCGCCGATGGCAACGATCGTGTCGCCGCGCACGCCGACGTCACCGCGATACCACGGCGCGCCGGTGCCATCGAGGATGCGTCCATTGGTGATCTTCAAATCGAGCATTTGCTTAGTGGTCGTCGCACAGCCTGCAACAAGAACGAGCGCAGCGAGAAGACTCAGCACTCTGCACTCAGCACTCAGCACTGATTTGTTCATCGCTGTCCTCGAACGAGATCCTCGAACGTCTGCCGTTCGCGAATGAGCTGCATCGACGCGCCGTCGATCAGCACTTCAGGCGGAAGCAGCCGCGCGTTGTAGTGCGACGCCATGGAGAAGCCGTACGCGCCTGCATCGCAAAAGGCGATCGCATCGCCGACTTTCGTCCGATCGATGCGACGCGTTTCCGGCGCGCCGGAAGCGCTGCGCGTGAAGACGTCGCTCGATTCGCAGATGTTGCCGGCCACGACACATTCTTCGCTCAGTTGCGATGCGTCGAACGACTCGCGCAGCGCGCCATCGCTGGCATTCGTCGCATTGATGATGTGGTGATACGCGCCGTATTTCGATGGCCGCACGAGGTGATTGAAGCCGGTGTCGACGCCGATCCATTCGATGCCGGTGCTGATCCGCTTCGACGTCACCGTCGCCAGCAGCACGCCCGATTGCGCGACGACGTAACGTCCCGGCTCGAGGATCGCGGTGAGATCGCGCGCGCGCAGAAAGTGATCGGCGATGCGCGTCAGCTCGTCGCCATATTCTTCGATCGGAAACTCCGCTTCGCCCGGCCGGTAGGGGATCGACATCCCACCGCCGAAGTTGATGAAGCGCAAATTCGCGTACGAGCCGGCCAGTTCGAGCAGCCGCCGCGCCGATTCGAGCAGCGGCGCAATGTGATCGACGCCGGAGCCAATGTGCGCGTGCAATCCGACCACGCGCCGGCCCGAATCCTCGACGACCGTGCGCGCTTCATCGATCTCAGCCAGGTCGATCCCGAACTTCACGCCGGCGCCGGCGGTGACGACGTCGGCATGATGGCCGGCGCCGATGTCGGGATTCACGCGCAGCGCGATCGGATTCGGCAGGTCGAGCGCGAG
>JAOBAU010000302.1 GCA_025463165.1 Acidobacteriota bacterium
CACCAGCGCGCGACGTGCACGCCGCCCACGCGAACGCGCAACGTCTGTCCGGCCGGCAATGTGTGGATGTCGGCGAAGGTCGTTCGCGCCGGATCGCGGACGATGCTGAAGAGGAAGAAGTCGGCGATGGCATCGTCGTCGAGCAGATCGCGAACGAGCGGATGCAGCCGCAACACTCCGAGCGCCGACGATGCGATGAAGGTCTCATCGCGATACGCGTAGTAGAAAGGCTTGACGCCGAACGGATCGCGCGCGGCGAAAACCTCTCGCGCGTCCGCATCCCAAATCATGAAGGCGAAATCACCGATGAGATGCGCGACGCAGTCACTCCCCCACCGCGCGTAAGCGTGCAAAACCAGCGTCGCGTCATCGATGACGCCCGAAAGTCCGAGCGCATCGCGCAGCGCATCGCGCTCATCGAGACGGAGATCGCCGACGATCGTCCGGCCGCCGAGCTTCGCCGGCATCACGTTCGTCGGACGCTCCGGATCGGAATTGAAATGCGCATACGCGAGCGCGACCGCGTCTTCGATTCGCTCACCACCGCCATCGGGCGCGGTCCGCGCGAGCAACGCACGCATCTTCGCGAACAGATCGCGATCAACCACCGCACCGCTGAACGAAATGACGCTCGCAAATCCGCTCATCGCAGCATCGACCAGTAATCGTTGTCGCCGCTGGTGAACCAGCCGGCCAGCGCCGTCTTCGGAACGTCTCCGACCGCCGGACGAACGCGATGCTGGAGCGCGCGATCGATGCGGAACACGATCGCATCGCCCGGACCGGTATTCGCGATCGTGATCGTTCGCTCCGGCTCCTCTTTCGGACGCAGCTGAAACTCACCGCCGGAAAACGGGACGCGTCCAAGGTTGAGGCTGATCCCGATCAACCGCGTGCCGTCCTGCGTGTCGTCGTGCCACGAATCGTGATGCGCGACCGCGGGATCGAAGCGATAGATCCGACCACTGAACGACGTAATCGACGTGCAGCCGGTCAGCTCACGCATCGCCTCGAGCATCCGCGGCGCGTTCATCACGAACATCAGCAGATCGAATGCGCGATTCGGCTCCAGGCAGAGCTCGACAGCGATCCCGGCATCCTCGCGAATCGCGAACGTCCCCTCATCGATTGAACGGAGCACACGCGCGAGCAGCTCATCCGCAAGCAGCCCGCGCAAACGGACGACGTGCTCGCGCGCAAAGACGTCGCGCAATTCCGCCAGCGCGGCGCGATCGCGGACCGCGACACCACTGCGAGTTGCGACGATCGGTGGCTCATCCATATCGATTCGCGATCGTGCCGCAAAGGGCACGCTTCCTGCTCTTTTTCACCCCGGAGACAACGACTATGAGAACGAAAAATCTGTCATACATCGGGCTGGCCATAGCCCTTCTGCTCGCCACCTCCTGCTCTTCCGGCGGCGGCCTCGGCGACATCCTCGGCGGCGGCTCCAATCAGGGGGCCTACAACAACACGATCCGCGGCACCGTCGATTACGTCGACGTCAACAACCGTTCGATCTATCTCGTCAACACCAACTACAACACGAATCTCGCAAACGGCGGCTCCAGCGGTCAGAGCGTGCGCGTTGCATACGACAACAACACGTCCGTGGTCTACCAGGGACAGAATCACCGCCCCGAAGACCTCGAGCGCGGCGATGAAGTCGAAATTCGCGTGAACCAGTCAGGCTCGACGATGGTCGCCGACGCCGTGACGGTGCTTCGCGACGTTTCGCAGGCATCGGGCTCGTCAACCTATCCGTCGTATCCGAACAGCAGCAGCAACAGCAACTATGCGACCGTTCGCGGCACCGTGCGCTACGTCGACACCGCGCGCCGCACGATCGAGCTCGAGCAGACCAGCTGGAGCTCCGGCTTCACCGGCTATCCGAACGGCAGCAACAACAACACGATCATCGTGCAGTACGGCACGAACGCATCCGTCGACGTTGGCGGACGCGCGAATGCCGTGAGCGGCCTCGAGCGCGGCGACGTCGTCGACGTGCAGGTCGATCGCAACACGAACAGCAGCACGTACTTCGCGGACCGCATCACGCTCGTGCGCGACGTGAACAACCGCTAACAGTCGAATGTGGGACCGGCCGCTTCGGCCGGCCCTACACATCGAAACGACGTCATCCGTTTCCGGTTCCCCAGCGCGAGCTCGCCAGCCATTCGCTGAACTTGCTCGCCGGCAGCGGTGGGCTCATGTAGTAACCCTGCGCCATGTCGCAGCCGAGGCGTTTGAGGATCGACCACGACTCCTGAGTCTCGACGCCTTCCGCGATGACGACCAGTCCCATGTTGTGTCCGAGCTCGATCGTCGAGCGGACGATGACGAGATCGTCGGTCGCGCTCTCCGTCAAATTCAGCACGAACGATTTGTCGATCTTCAACTCGTCGACCGGCAGCCGCTTCAGATGTGCGAGCGACGAGTACCCGGTGCCGAAGTCGTCGATGGCCAGGCAGATTCCGCGGCGCTTCATCTCGGCGAGAATGCGCTGCGCGTACGCGGCGTCCTTCATGATCGCGCTCTCGGTGATCTCGAGCATCAGCTTCTCCGGCGGGAGGCCGGCGTCGGAAAGCAGTCCGGTGATGAACGTCGGCAGCTCCGAATCGAAGAGATCGAGGGCGGAGAGATTCACGGCCACCGTCAGATCGATTCCGTTCCGCTTCCACTCCGCGCATTGCTTGATCGCGTTGCGGATCACCCACTTCGTGACGAGGCTGATCTTGCCTGACTGTTCGGCGAGCGGGATGAACTCGTCGGGCCGCATGACGCCGTGCTTCGGATGGTTCCAGCGGATGAGCGCTTCCGCGTGCACGACGCGCTCGGTGACGACGTCGATCTTCGGCTGAAAGTACAACTCCAGCTCATCGCGCACGATCGCCTGGCGCAGTTCCATCATCAGCGACAGCCGGCGGATGGAATGCTCGTCGCGTCCCGGCTCGTAGATCGCGATCTCGCTGTGATTTTTCTTCGCGTCGTACATGGCGATGTCGGCGCGTTTCATCAGCGTGTCGGGATCGTCGGCGTGATCGGGAAAGAGCGCGATACCAAGAGAGGCGTTGACGTCGATGGACACGTCGCCGAGAACGAAGGGCGCGTCGAAGGCGGTGCCGACGCGCGCCGCGACCTGCGCCGCATGCTCGGCGTTGTCGGCAGTGAACTTCACCGCGAACTCATCGCCACCGAGTCGCGCCACCGTGTCGCTGGTGCGGATCGTCTGTTCGAGCCGGCGGCCGATCTCGATCAGCAGCTGATCGCCGAAGTGATGTCCGAGCGTGTCGTTGATGTCCTTGAAGCGATCGACGTCCATCATGATCATGCCGACCGACGGACCATAGCGCCGCGCCGCGATGATCGACTGCGACAGCCGATCGATGAACAGCGTCCGATTCGGCAGTCCGGTCAGCGCGTCGTGCGACGCCTGAAACATGATCTGGTCTTCGCGCGCCGCGATCGCCGACTGCATCTGATTGAAGGCCGTGGCGAGATGGCCGATCTCGTCCTGCTGCTTGAGGACGATCGGCGAAACGTAGTCGCCGCGCTCGATGCGTCCCGCGCCTTCCGCGAGGACGCGCAGCGGACGCGTCACCGTTCGTGCGAACGTCACCGCGGCGGCGACCGCAACGAGCAACAACAAGACCGACAGCGCGATGATCTGCAGCTCCAGTCGCGCGAACGGCCGCCGTGCTTCTTCGAGATCGCGCTGCAGGAGCGTGTTGACGTGCGAGCCGTCGGCCGTACTGAGTGACTGCATGAGCGTCGCGTACGTCGCGTTGCCGAGCTGCATCGTCGTCTCGACCGGTTGCAGCGGACTCGACATCCCGCTCATCTGCGCGATGAGATCGTTTCGCTCTTCCGGCGGCAGCGTCGACATCAGCGCCGGAATCCCGCCCGCGGAGCTCGTCCAGATCGAAACGTCGAGCGACGTCAGATGACGGACGTCGGCGAGCACGCGGTCTTCGACCTCGAATCCGGCGCAGATCCATGCGATCGGTCGCGGCCCGAGCACCGGCACGATCACGAACTGATACGGCCGGCCGGAGAACGAGACGGTCCCCGACGCTTCGCCGCGTTCTTCCGCGATTTTCAGCAGCGACGCGAACGGGAACTTGCGCCCGGCCATCCGGCCGCCGAGCGTGTCGGCGGTGACGGTGCCGTCCAGACCGATCAGCACGACGGCGTCAGCGTCGATGCGCGAGCGCGAATTCGTCAGCGCTGACGTGATGGTCGGCTGATCGCCCGATGCGATCGCTTCGCGAAACGCGAAGTCGAGCGCGAGGACGCGCAGAAAATCGGAGAGCTGTTTCGCGCGCGTGTCGAGAATCCGTTCGAGCACGCGCGCGCCGACGCGCAATTCATTGACGATGATGCCGCGCAGCGTTCGCTGTCCCGCGACATACAGCGAGATCAGCGTCCCGGCTTCGAGAAGCACGAGAACGGCGATGAGCAGGTAGATGAGTCTCGCCTGAAAACTACGGATTGCCATGCGCGTGGTGGTCCGCGGCCGGCGGCGCCGCGGCGTGTCCCGCCACAAAGGATACGGCCACCCGCGCATCGCCGGTGACGTTAATCGTCTGCGGCCGCGGCTCGTCGCGCATGTCCGGGTACCAGACGCGCACGGTGTAGCGGCCGGGCTCGACGCCGGCGAGCGTCGCCTTTCCGTTGTCGGCCCTCTCGAAATACGGCGTGTCGACGACGACGATGAACGCGCTCATCTGATCGTGAATGTTGCAGCCGAGGGTCACGACGCCCGCTTTGGAAAAGAGGAGCGGATTCGCCGGCGTTCCTTTGTACAGCGGCAGCTGGAAAGGCTTCGCGGGCGAGAAGGAGTAGACGTGATGGCGGATGTCGTCGCTGTTCGGAAAGCGGATCGACGTGCCGGTCTGCACCGCGAGGACGTGCGGGATGAACATCCGATTCTTCTGATCCATCACCGCTGTCTTCTTGGCGAGCGGCAGCGAACGTCCTTCCGGAACCGCGTAGACGACGGCATCACGGACGGCGCCGCCACGCGCATCCTGCACGCGAACGTCGATCGTGGCGGCAGCGAGCGGGAGCGTGACGAAAGCGGCGGCGATGGCGAGCAATGAGCGCATGCGGAACGGAACGCGCAAGCAGGAGGCCATCATTTCGTCGAGAGTGCGATGATTGTGCAAATGCGGATGGCTGCGATGGGACTTTTTGCCGCGACGATGCTCGCGCTGCCGGCCGCAGGCTCGGATTCACTGCAGTGGAGCGGCTTCGCATTGCTGCGCGGCGGAAATTCGAATGTCGCGCTGCCGCTCGACGACAACGCGGTGACCGCTCAGGTCCAGCTCGGTATCGACTGGCGTCCTTCCCTCATCCTCGGCGCGCATCTGCATCTCCTCGCGCGCAACGATGACGACGGCTCGCGGCGCGGACGCGCCGGCATCGTCGAAGCGTACCTCGAGCAGAATCTCGTCCGCGGCGAGCACCGTTTCCACTTCCTCGAGGGAGCGTTCTTCCTGCCGAGCTCGCGCGAGAACGTCGACGCGCTTTGGGAATCGCCGTACACGATCACGCCGTCGGCGCTGAACAGCTGGCTCGGCGAAGAGTTCCGTCCGATCGGCATCGATGCGTCGTACACGTTGCGCCACCAGTGGAGCGCCGGCGTGACCGTCTATCGCGGCAACGATACGTTTGGCGCGCTGCCGCCGGAACGTGGCTGGGCGCTGCACGATCGCTGGACCGTCCTCGGCGAACACGTGCCGGTCGACTCCGAATACTTCACGTCCGTTTCCGCGGAGACCGACGGCACGCTCGGCTGGGCGGGACGCGCAAGATGGAACAACGATCACGGAACCGTACAACTGACGCACATCGACAATCGCTCCGACGCGCTCGATCACGGCGAGCTGCTGAACTGGAACACGCAATTCGACATCGCCGGTGGCGACTACACGATCGGTGACTGGACCGCGGCCGCGGAGTACGGATGGGGCGTGACGCGCGTGACCTTCGGCGGCGTGACCTATCCGACCGACATCAGCGCGGGCTACGTGCTCGTCTCGCGGCGCATCGACGACTGGCGCGTCTCCGTTCGCGGTGATGAATTTTCGCGTGACGACGAACGTCGTCACGCCGTGACCGCTGCGGTGTTCTGGTCGCCGCGCGGAAAGTTGCGCGCGGGCGTCGAAGCGATCGTGGCGGGCGATGAACGGCGCGTGGCGGCCGAACTGCGCTACAGCTTCGCCGGGCGCTAAACGTCGATGCCGATGGTCCGCATCAGCGCGAGCGCGTTGCTGCGCCGCACGACGCCGGGCCGCGTCCTGTAATCGAAGCGCATCTCCCCTGCTTCGAACTGATCCTCGAAGTGAACGTTCGCGGCGCGCGGCGCGAGCGCGTCGGCAACTTCGGCGAGCGTGAGATCGTGTGTTGAGACGCAGCCGATCGCGCGGCGCTCGACGAGTCCGCGCACGATCGCTTCCGCGCCGATGCGCCGGTCGTGCGAGTTGGTGCCATGCAGAATCTCATCGAGCAGAAACAGCAGCGACCGGCCGCTGTTCGCGAGCTCGAGCACCTGACGAATGCGCAGGATCTCCGCGTAGAAACGCGACGCGCCTTCCTGCAGCGAATCATGAATGCGGATCGACGCGCCGACCGCCATCGGCGCGATGCGCAGCGATGTCGCGCAGACCGGCGCGCCGGCCAGTGCGAGCACGGTGTTGACGCCGATCGTCCGCAGCATCGTGCTCTTCCCTGACATGTTCGAGCCGCTGATGATGAGCAGCCGCAACTCGCCGCCGAGCGTGACGTCATTCGTGACGCGTTTCGCTTCGTCGATGAGCGGATGGCCGGCGCCGATCGCGTCGAAGAGCGCCGGTCCGTCGATGATCTCCGGCATCACGAACGACGGATGCTCGAACGCGAACGACGCGAGCGATGAAAGCGCTTCGAGCTCGCCGACGGCATCGATCCATTCGACGATGCTGCCTCCGGCGCGCGCACGCCAGCGTTCGATCGAGCAGGCCACCTGATAGTTCCAGAGCAGGAGCCCCGCGAACGGCGCGAACATCTGATTGCGCGCGGAGTCGAGCAGCGCGACGAGTCGCCGCAGCCGGTCGATCTGTTTCGACGCCGGCTCGCCTTCGCGCTGCAATGCGGCATGCAGTTTCGCGAGGCGCGGCGACGTGAAGCGTTCGCGCTCGAGTCGCGCTACGAGTCGGGCGAGGAGCGCGAGTGCGGGCTCTCTTCGCGATACGGCGCCGATCGCGTCGTCGACGCGCGTGACGACGCGGCGCCGGAAGATCGTCGTCACGATGAGCATCACGACGAACGGCCACATAGTCCCGCGCGCGTTGACGAAACCTGGTGCAGTCGCGTTGAGGAACGCGATGATCGCCGGCACGAGCGTGATGATGTTCAGCACTGCGATGACGAGCGCTGCGAGCCGTTCGCCGCGCGAGACGAGTTGCACCGGCGCCGCCGACCACGCGCCGAGGTCAGCCGATTCGATGTCGCCACGCACTTCGCCGGCGAGAATCGCGAGCTCTTCGCGGAGGTCGAGCCGATCGCGCAATTCGTCGACCGATTGCTGACGCCCGCGAATGTCGCCGCCCGGCGCGCGGAAGAGTTCCGCGAGAATGCGACGTCCCGCCGCGGTGCTCGCGATGGAGACGAGCTCGAACAACGACCCTTCGCCGAAGAGATCGAGGTCGCCGGAGAACGGATGATGATCGTTCGCGAACTCGTCCCCGCGATCGCCGCGCCCGTGCCATGCGTTCGACATCCGCGCAATGCCGCGCTCACAAAACACCGCCGCCGCGGCCGCGCGACGCCGCCCCGCAATCACCGGCTCATGCACGAACAGCAGCACGATGAACGCGCCAACCGGCAGCAGCGCCCACATCGGCGCAAACCACGCCACGACGAACGCGAGCGCAATCGAAGCCAGTCGCGCCATCGAAATGCGCCGCTCGCGCACGGTGAGCCGAGCAACATCGCCACGATGCCGCTCCAGCCGGGAAGAGTAAGTGAGTAAAGTCAAAGTCGGGGGTCAGGTCTGGAAAGTTGACTTTAGCGGCTAAAGTCAACTTTCCAGACCTG
>JAOBAU010000314.1 GCA_025463165.1 Acidobacteriota bacterium
CGTGATACTGATTCGCGATGGCCGTCCGCTGATCGAGCGAGACGACGCTGTCATCGGTCCTCGTCAGCACCACCCGCGCCCTGAGCTTGTTCGCCAGCGCCTCGGCGAGCTTGCGGCAAACGGCCAGGGTCGCGTCCTTTTCCATCAGTCCGCCCGGACCGATCGCGCCGACTTCGCGGCCGCCGTGACCGGGATCGATGACGATGGTGTGGATGCCGGGAAGGTCGACCGGTTTCGACGGGCCGGACGGCGGCACGACGCCGAGCGGCGCGGCCGCTCCTTTGCGCAGATCGAGGATGATGCGGAACGGATTCTCGAGCTTGTACGCATCGCCGGCGACGTCGGGGGCGGTCAGCAGGATCTTCAGGTCGGTGCCGGCGAAGACGACCTTCGCAACGTTCGCATCTTCGAACGCCTGCTCGACGAACGGCGGACGAATCGGCGACTTAAACCGGACCGTGTACGCTCCCTGCTCTTTGATGATCGAGTAATCGACAGGCGCCGTCGTCGTGATGACGATCTTCGAGATTCCCTGAATGTTCGCGACCGATACCTGCACGCCAACCGCGTTGTGCTGCTGCGGACGGATCGTCAGCACGCGCGTCGCGCCGTCCCACAGCACTTCCTGATCGGAGGCGCGGCTCAGGAAGCCCTGAAAGAATTGCCACGGGACGTAAGGCTTGCCGTCGATCACGATCGGCGGAGCCGGCATCTCGATGAGGTCGTCGCGAATGACGCCGAAGCGGCTGTCCGGCGCAAATGCCGCCACTGAATTGCCGGCCGTGACGCGGAAGCCGTTCGCATCGCGCGCCACCGTTCCACCGATCGCGGTCACGACCTCCTCGGCGGAAAAGTACGTCTGGCCGTTCTGACTGGCGATGGTCACCGCTTTGTCGCCGGCGGGAAGGCGAAGCGTCGCCTGGTTCGCCGGCTGCGCGAGCAGGATGGACGCGGCGGCGAGCAGAGCGAGGACGAGGAGCGGGAGAAATCGTTTCATAGTCGAGAGCCTGAGGGGCGCCGCGGATTATCGCATGAGGCCGCGCGTGCTATCGTCCGCGGCGGCCCGCATGCTGCTCCGCATCGCCATCTTCAGCGCCGGCAAGACGCTCACCGATCCGCTGCTCGTCATCCTGACCCTCGCGGCGATCCTGCTCTTCTTCGCGGCGCGGCGAACGTCCGGCAACCCTCGACGACTGATCGTCATCTCAATATTGCTGACGATCGCGCTCTGGCTGCTGTCGACGCCGCTCGTCTCCGGACTGCTGACTCGCTCGCTCTTCATCACGCCCGATGCGACTGACGTGGCGCCCGACGTGATCGTCGTCGCCAGCGGCGGTGTCGTCCTCGGAGCCAATCCTGAATTCGATACGCCGTCGTACGCCAGCAACGCGCGGATCATCGCCGGCGTGCAGTGGTGGCGCCAATATCCGCACGCGCGACTCGTGCTCGCCGGCGCCGACACGTGGCCGGGTGGCCGCTCGACGCGCTCGCTCGAAGTGATGCGCGATCGCGCCATCGAGCACGGCGTGCCGCCGTCCGCGATCGAGCTGGAGACGTGGTCGACGTCGACGCGCGAGCATCCGCTCGGCCTGCTGAAACTGCGCGGCATCACGCCGAACACGCGCGTCGGCGTCGTCAGCTCGGCGTGGCACATGCGCCGCGCGGTGAACGAGTTCCGCCGCCATTTCCGCACCGTGATCGTCCATCCGGTGCCGGCGCGCCGCATCGATCGCGTGCTGTACATCAACTCGATCCTGCCCGATGAAACGTCGCTCGGAGCGACGACTTCCGCGCTGCACGAGTGGATCGGAAGCGCGTGGTACGCTCTTTCGCGATGAGGATCCGCGTCGCCGCCAGTCTCGTGTTGTTGCTCGTTGCCTGCAGCAAAAAACCGCCGAAAAATGGACAGCCGGTAATGAGCGCGGAGCCGGTGAGCGTCCGCGGCTGGGTCGCGGATGTCGAAGGAGCGGGCGGCGACGGCACCACGTATCGCACGGTCGAAACGGAAGCGGCGCGACGCATACACCTCTTCCAGTCGATCAACGTCTATGTCGAAAACTCGCCGTACGTTTCCGGCGGCATGGCGGAGAACGGCTCGTTCCTGCTGCTCGACGTGCCGCCCGGAAAAGTGACCGTCGTCTTTCAGGCGCCCGGCGCTCCCGCCGCCCGCCTCGTGATGCAGAACGTCCCCGGCAACGCCGACGTCTTCGTCCCCGCGCTGCTGTTGAAGAAGGATGGCGTAACGCTGCTGCAGCCGAAGGACGTGAAGGTGCGACTCGCCGCCAGCATCGACAAAGCGAAGCCGACCGGCGCGACCGCGAACATCAACGGCCAGCTCGTGCCGGTGGTGGACACGCCATACGCGCAGATGGAAGATCGCCGCGACTGGCCGGCAGCGCCGAGTGCGATGCCGGCGACGGTCCGCTGAACTACGAAGTCCTGAGTCCTGAGTCCTGAGTCCTGAGTGCTCGACCCACTGCGCGAGGAGCATCGCGCACGCGGAGCGTTACTCAGGACTCAGGACTCAGGACTCAGGACTTCCAAAGACGGTCTAGTTCACGGGCAATTGCGTATAAAAGTGCTGCGTCCGATTGCTGGTTATCGACAGGAACGACCAGTATCTCGTTGCGGCATTTGCTGGCTCCAGTTCGATTCGCACGAGCTGGCCGATCAGCGTCGGGTCTTCGCTCAGATCGCATTCCATCGCGAAGCTCGGCGCCGGCGCGAGGCCGAGGTCGTTGGACCAGGCGAGAGGCCAGAGGTGGAACGTGTCTTCTTTGATCAGCGCGCCGCTGTTCATTGCATAGACGCGCATGACGATGTCGGCGACGTCGTGGCCGTCGAATCCGTAGAGCCGCAGCGACTGCCGCCAGTTCGGATCGATGCGAACGCCGACGAACTCCATCTTTCCCGTTTTGAAATCGCTGTCGCGGATGATCGGCAGCTCAGTGAAGAAGCGGCGATCTTCGTTGCGATCGATCGAGCCGCTTTCGGTCCGCAGCACCAGTTGCAGATTTGCAGCATCCGCTTTCGGCAGATAGATGAACGACGGCTGCGGCGTCGGCATCGGCGAGCTGGTGATCGCGATCGCGCTCTTCGCCGCGACCTCGCCGCATGACGCGTCGCCGCACGGACGTGCGACGGCGTGATCGCCGGCGTTGTAGATCATCAGCGTGACGTCGTAGCGCGAGTCGTACGCGCAGTTCATCGACATCGGGGCGATCGGCAGCATCACCCGTTCGTATTCGGCGGCGGCCAGCGGAGTGGAGAGAACGAGAGCGAACAGCAGCGCACGTGTCATGCGACACCTCCGCCGCAACAACTTAGTGCCGCAACGTCGTTTCGAACAGTTTCAAAATTCGCTTGTACTCATCGGCCCAGCTCGCTCCCTCGATGAAGCCGTGGTTCTCGACCGGATACGGCGCGAGCTCCCAGTTCTCTTTTCGCAATTCGATCAGCCGTTGTGCGAGCCGCACCGTGTCCTGGAAGTGCACGTTCGTATCGACCATGCCGTGACAGATGAGCAGCGCTCCCTGCAGTCCGTCGGCGAAGTAGATGGGCGACGAGCGGCGGTACGCATCGGGATCGCTCTGCGGATTGTTGAGGATGTTCGACGTGTACGGCGCGTTGTAATGCGCCCAGTCGGTGACCGGCCGCAGCGCCGCGCCGGCGGCGAAGACGCCGGGACGGGTGAACATCGCCATCAGCGTGATGAAACCGCCGTAGCTGCCGCCGTAAATGCCGATCCGTTTCGGATCGACGCCGTGCTCCGATGCGAGCCATTGCGCGGCATCGACCTGATCGTCGAGATCTTTGCCGCCCATCTGCTCGTAGATCGCCGTGCGCCAGTCGCGGCCGTAGCCGGCGGAGCCGCGATAGTCGAGATCGAGCACGATGTAACCCCGTTCCATCAGCAGGTGATGAAACATGTACTCGTGCGAGTAGCTCGACCACCAGCGATGAACGTTCTGCAGATAGCCGGCGCCGTGCACGAAGACCACCGCCTTGCCGCCCGGCTTCCAGTTCGCCGGCTTGTAGATGCGGGCCGGAACGTTCACGCCGTCGCGCGCAGGAACGTTGACGATCGGGACGTCGAGCCATGCCTGCTTCGCGAAGTCGGGCGCGGGCGAGGTCGTGACGCGCTTCGAACCGATGTACAGCTCGGGAGGTTTGTTCGTGTACGAGTAGACGTTGGCGATGGC
>JAOBAU010000377.1 GCA_025463165.1 Acidobacteriota bacterium
CCTCCGTTCGCCGCTGAAGTCGACGAACAACAACCAGATCGGTTTCGCCTGGGAACAGGCCGGACTCGACCCGGACATCCGCCAGGCGGAAGACTTCAAGAGCGCGCACTACAACGGCATCCTGACCAACAACCTCCTCATCGAAGGTAACTGGTCGAACCGCCGCTTCACCTTCATCGGTTTCGGTGGCGACAATCCGGACATCTATGCCGGTACGCCGCTCATCGCCTACCCGAGCTCGGCCTCGCTTCGTGGTGTCGCCAACGCGCCGTATTTCTGCGGCAACTGCGACAACGAGAAGCGCGACAACACGCTTTGGACCGGTAAGGCGACGTACTTCCTCGGCACCAAAGCCCTCGGCACCCACAACCTCGTCGCGGGTCTCGAGAGCTACAAGGAAAACCGTCTCGCGAACAACTACCAGTCGCCGACCAACCTGACCGTGTGGACGTACTCGCAGGCTCCGACCCGCAATGCGGACGGCAGCGTGACGTACTTCATCAACAGCGGCAGCGGTGACGACATCGAGTACTACCCGGTCGAGATTCCGTCGATCGGTTCGGATCTCAAGACGAACTCGGCGTTCGTCAACGACAAGTGGGACCTCAACAGCCACTTCTCGTTCAACCTCGGTGGTCGTTACGACGTCACCAAGGCAGTCGACAGCGCAGGCAACAAGACCTCTGACGACTCGACGTTCAGCCCGCGCGTTGGCGCGATCTATGACGTCGCCGGCAACGGTCGTATCCGCCTCAATGCAACCTACGGTAAGTATGTTGGCCGTCTCGCCGAGACCGTTCAGGGCTCCGGCTCGAACGCGGGTGAGCCCGCCAGCTACTACTACTACTATTACGGCCCGACGACGAGCGGCTCCTCCGCGCAGATCGTCAAGGCCGCAATCGACTGGCTGAAAGCGAATCGCTTCGCGAACGGCCAGCCGGACAAAGCGTCGGCTGACGTCATCAAGGTCGGTGGATTCAGCACCCGCCTCGCTGGCAAGCTCAAGTCGCCGGGTATGCGCGAATACACCCTCGGCGCCGGATTCCAGATCGGCCCGAACGGTTATGTCCGCGCCGACTACATCGATCGTGACTGGAACAACTATTACGTTTCCACCACGAACACGACCACTGGTCAGGTCATCGAGCCGCGCACCGGCGCCAAAGCCGATCTGACGCTCGTCGGCAACACCGACCTGCTCGACCGTAAGTACAAAGCGGTCCAGATGCAGGCTCAGTATCGCTTCTTCCAGCGCCTCAACCTCGGCGGCAACTACACGTACTCGACCCTCAAAGGCAACGCAGAGGGCGAAGGTACGGCAGGTGGTCCGCAGTCTGAGGGCGGCTGGATCTTCCAGTATCCCGAGTACCAGGCATTCAGCCAGAACCGTCCGACTGGTTACCTCAGCGGCGATCAGCGTCACAAGCTTCGCGGCTGGGCCAGCATGGACTTCGCTCTCGGCCCTGTCGGCCGCCTGAACGTCAGCGCTCTCGAGCGCTACGACTCGGGTCTGCCGTACTCGGACGTCGCGGCGATCACCGCGGTTCGCAACCCGGCAACGGGTACCGCGGCCCTCGGATATCGCAGCGCTCCGGCGACCGTGACGTACTACTTCAGCGGCCGTGGCGCCCATCGCACGGACAACATCACGCGTACCGATCTGGCGATCAACTACACGCTTCCGATCTCGCGCGCTGAGCTGTTCATCGAAACGGAAGTCTTCAACCTCTTCAACGAGCAGAAGGTTGTTCTTCCGGACACCACGATCCTCACCCGCAACTCCGGCGTCTCCCGCCGCGCTGACGGTACGCTCCTTTGCCCGAACGGCACTGGCGCGGTCGCCGGTGCAGCCACGGGTGCAACTCCGGGACGTTGCAACAACTTCAACCCGTTCACCGACACGCCGGTGCTCGGCACGAACTACGCGAAGGGCGACACGTACGGTCAGGCCAACGGCGCCGCGAGCTACCAGCTTGCGCGCACGTACCAGCTGTCGGTCGGCATCCGCTTCTGATTCAGTAATCCCGTTGTAAACGAACGCCCCGGCCGAAAGGCCGGGGCGTTTTGTTTTGTGGGGAAGCTTGCTTCAGTGTTGGAGGCGGGCGCTTCGCCCGCCTTGCCCGCGAAGCAAAACCGCCCGCCTCTTTCCCTGCTCCTTTCGGTCAAGTACTCAATAGCGGGAATCTGCAGCGAGCGCGACGCTTTTACCGCTGCGTGCGTACCGCTCTGACACGCCGGCTGCTCATCGTCGCCACCCTGCTCGCCATTACGATTGCCGGGTGCCGGCGGGGCGGTGGCAATTCCACGGAAACGTTCGCGGGCGCGCCGGTCATCTTCATTACGATCGATACGCTGCGCGCCGATCATCTGCCGGCCTACGGCTATAAGAATGTCGAGACGCCGGCCATCGATGCGTTCCGGCGCGACGCGATCCTTTATAAGAACGCCTATTCACATGTGCCGATGACTCTGCCGTCGCACGTGTCGATCCTTACCGGTCTGTTGCCGCAGGAACACGAAGTCCGCAACAATCTCGGCTTTCCATACGATCCCCACAAACATCCGCCGATCTCAATGATGTTGAAGTCGTCCGGATACGCAACAGGCGCCGCAATTTCCGCATACGTGTTGCGCGGTGCAACCGGTCTGTCCGGTGGATTTGATTTTTACGACGACTCAATGAATACGCGGAACAATGTGTCCGTAGGTGAGTTGTCGCGCGTTGGATCAGCGACGGCAAAAGTGGCGGAACAATGGATCGGCGAACGCGGTACGTCGCCGTTCTTCTTTCTTTTTCACATTTTTGAGCCACATACGCCCTATGCGCCCATTGAGCCGTTTCGGTCGCGCTATGCAAACCCGTACGATGGCGAGATCGCGACTTCGGACGCGATCGTCGGGCAATTCATTGAGTACCTCAAGTCTGCCGGTATTTACGATCGCGCATTGATCGTTCTTATGTCGGATCACGGGGAAGGACTCGGCGATCATGGAGAGCTCGAGCACGGGATTTTTCTCTATCGCGAGGAGATCCACGTTCCGCTACTCGTAAAGCTGCCGAAATCACAGCGCGCCGGTGAATCCGTCGATCGTCACGTGCAATTGATCGATGTCGTTCCGACCGCATTGAAGGTTGTTGGCGCTGAAGTACCGGAGACGCTCAAGGGTATGTCGCTGCTGGAGACGCCGAACGACGCTGCTCCGCGCCGCATTTACAGCGAGACGCTTTTCCCGCGTATTCATTTCGGCTGGAGCGAGCTTCGTTCTCTCGTCGATGCGCGACACCAGTACATTGAAGCGCCGAAGCCGGAACTGTACGATTTCATCGCCGATCCACGCGAACAGAAGAACGTCCTGAACGATGAGCGGCGCGTCTACACGCAGCTGCGCGATGCGATGGCGCCGCTGCGTACGGCGGCGACGGCTCCGACGAACGTCGATCCCGAAGAAGCCGCGAAGCTCGCCGCGCTCGGGTACATCGGGACGGTTCACAGCGATGCGGCAACAGGACCGCTTCGCGATCCGAAAGACATGATCGGCGTGCTCGAGGAGATGAAGGTCGCGGCGCAACACGAGCGGGCGCACGATTACCGCGACGCGATCGCGATCTACGAGAAGCTATTGCAGGAAAATCCTCGCTTCACGGATGTGTTGTTGCGGCTGGCCATCCTGCACGAAGAGCTCGGAGATCTGCGCGGCGCGGTGGCGTACGACCGTAAAGCGATCGAGACGTCACCGGAGCTTGCGCCAGGTCTCGCATTGACGATCGGCAATCTGCAGCTCCGCCTCGGCGAGCTCAATGATGCGGCCGGACATGCACAGCTTGCGATGCCACGCGCGCCAGGCGCCGCGCATCTCCTGCTGGCGCGCATCGCGCTGGCGAAACGCGATCTTGCCACCGCGGAGCGCGAAGCACAGCTGGCGATGCAGGACAAGGTGCGCTCACGCGATGCAGCGGTTTTCCTCGCGCAGGCGTGGACGTCTGCCGGCCGAGTTCCGGAAGCGCTTCAACTCCTCGACCGTGTACGCGCCGAAACGGTGGACGCGGGACTCGGCCCGGTCGAAGATCTCGAAGCAACGCGCGCCGATCTGCTCGCACGACTCGGCAGGAACGCTGAGGCCGAAGAAGGTTTCCGGCAGGAGCTGACGATTTTCCCGAAGAACCGTGACGCGTATACGAAGCTCGCCGTCTTGTTCGTGTCGGAGAATCGCCTCGACGATGCGCGGAGAACGCTCGACGAGATGGTGCGAGCGAATCCCGGCAAACAGTCGATGCTGATGGCCGCCGGAACCTTTGACGCCGTCGATCTTCCGCAGGATGCCTCGCGCTGGCGCCGTGCCGCGCAGTCAGCGGCGAGATAATTTGCCACCGCCGCTTGTGGAGGGAAGAGCTGAGCTCTTCCCTCCACAGTGCGATCAGTTGCGCGAAGTGAGCATCTGCCACTCGGCACTGTGGCGGAGATAGTCGGGTCGCTTCTCTTTGAGCGCCGGTACGTCCGCGGCGGTCTCGATCATCAGGTGAAACTTTTCCAGCAGATTCTTCTGCACGGGCTGCGGAAGCGTGCGGAGCTCGTCGACGACACGACTGGTCGCCAACTCGTCTTCGTCGACTTCCCAGGGCGCGATCTGCTTTTCGATCGTGCCGCCGAAGAAATCCGCTTCGGTCAAACCGTAGACCGCGAGCAGGTTTTTCAGCTGCGAGAGCTTCAGCGAATCGATTCGCTCGCCGGTCTCGAAGGAGCTGATCGTTTTTTCACCGACGCCGGACATACGAGCTACGTCTTTCTGGCTCAGACCGCGGAGCCGGCGGATTTCACGCAATTTCAATACGAGATCCATAACGCCTCACTTTCCTTTCATCAGAATCGCCGCATGAGTCCGACCACCACGCCCTGCACCGCGACGTCTCGCGATGGGGCGAAGATCGGGTTCATCATCGAATTGGCAGGTTGCAGTCGAATACGCTCCCCTTCGAAGTAGAAGCGCTTCAGAGTTACTTCACCGTTGATGCTCGCCACGACCATTTCACCGTTGTCGGCACGTTCGCGGCGAGCGATGACGACGAGATCGCCGTCGAAGATGCCGTCGTCGATCATCGAGTCGCCACGTACTTTCAGTACATAGTTGTCGCCGCGAGTCGTGAGCTGTTCCGGGACGCTGATCATCTCGTCCGAAACGTCGACGTCGATCGGCCGGCCGGCCGCGATGTAGCCGAACAGCGGCAGCTCGCGCACTCCGCGAGACGACGCTGCAGCCGGTTCCGCCTTCTCCACGAGCTCAACGCCGCGCTTCTGGTTCCAGTCACGGCGGATCAGCCCCTTCTTCTCCAGCAGCGAAAGATGCTTGTAAACCGTGCCGTAGGAAGAGAAGCCGAAGTGATCGCAAATCTCACGATGCGTCGGTGCAACGCCATGCTCTTTTTGAAATCCGCGGATGAATTCGAGGATGTCGCGCTGTCGTTCCGTCAAATACTTCATTTTCGCCTCGCTCAACCAATATGGGCGGTGAAGAGGCGGAAGTCAAGCGTAAGTTGGCGTAAGAGGGTAGTGGTCTAGTTTG
>JAOBAU010000378.1 GCA_025463165.1 Acidobacteriota bacterium
TACTCGAAAGTCGACGGCGACGAACTGGTGGCGATGCGCATCCACGGCGTCACTCCCGAGTTCATCCGCGAGCTGGCGGAGCTCGGCTATCGCAACATCTCGATCGACAACCTCGTGACGATGCGCAT
Source organism: Acidobacteriota bacterium (assembly GCA_025463165.1). Lineage (GTDB taxonomy): Bacteria > Acidobacteriota > Thermoanaerobaculia > Gp7-AA8 > Gp7-AA8 > JAOBAU01. The sequence goes on from JAOBAU010000378.1 coordinate 129, forward strand.
TCACGGAGTCACGCCGAAGTTCATCCGCGAGCTGAGAGACGCCGGCTACGAAAAGGTGCCGGTCGAGAAGCTCGTATCGATGCGCATCCACGGCGTCGACGCGGCGTTTATCCGCAAGGTGAAGTGACTTCACCGTGACCGCGGCGATATAGCGCATCGATTTGCCCCCCTCCGCGAGCCGGAACGGAAAGATGTCGACGTCCGGCTCGCGGTCGTCGCCGCGATCGCGAACGATCACCACGACGCCGCGGCTGACGCCCATCGGTCCGGCCGCGAAGTAGTTCACGCCGACGTGATACGTCCCGGCCACGACGCTCCCGGTGCGAACGACTTCCGGTCCGAGTCCCTGCGTGATGTCCTGATACAGCTCGAGTCCCGTCGCCGTTTTGTTGTGCGAGTAGAAGCACTCCTCCCCTTTCGGATCGACGACGTGCAGATCGACGTCGTTCGCGTCGGTCTCCCACGCGATCGATACGCGCAGCGCATCGCGGCGCTCGAGTGACACGTTGTGATCGCGCGCCCGTTCCGCGATCTCGTTGCGCCGTGACGAATCCCTGATCATCCAGCCGCGATAGATGTAGCCGAGCTCTTCGCGCACGACGCGCTGCGCGTCGCCGTACCAGTTCGGGAACGTCTGCTTCGTCGCCTGTTCGAGAATGCGCGCCGCTTCTTCGTAGCGTCCCTGCTGCCAGAGCATCAGCGCGAGGTGGCGATAGCTGTTGACGCGATCGGGCCGCAGTTCGAGCGCGCGGCGCAACGGCGTTTCGGCGATGCGCGCCTGATTGAGGCGGAGCAACAGGACGCCGGCGCGCTGCAGCAGTTCGGGTTTCGCGGCGGCGACTTCGATCAGCGACGCGATCGCGCGCGCCGCTTCTTCGTCGAGGTGGAGATGTTCGTCGGCGAGCCCGAGGAGCTCGTAGAGCTGCGGGTTTTCCGGATCGTACGGCTGCCAGCGGAGCGCGAGCTCGCGCAGCACGCGCCATTCTCCGAGCGCGGCCAGCGCTTCGCCGAGGGCGTTGTACGTGGCGCGATCGCGCGGATCGTTTTTGAGTTTCTGTCGGAGATCAGCGACTTCGTCATCGGTCGGTTTGCGAAGGTGCGTCCACGAGATGTCGGATGGTTCGTCGTGTTGAGGACGCGGTGGTGGTGCGGCAGCGCGCGCCATCTCGCGCTGCGTCGGCGCGGACATCACGGGAGCCGCGGCGGGCGCTCCGAGCCACGCCGCGTCGTAATCGACCGAGTAGCGCCCTTCGGCATGCATCGAAACGACCGCCCAATCCTGCGACACCGCCGGCGCGTTCCCCGTCACCGTGACCGGTTCGCTGACTGCACCTCCGACAACTCTGCCGGCCACACCGCCGGCTTCGGCCCGCGGACGAGGCGGAGGCGGCGCAGACTTCGTGATCACCACCGCCGGAAAATCCGCCGGCTGACGATCGAGCCGTGCGATCCCGCCCGCATCGATCGTCAAAATCGCAGCCAGCGCGCGCCGATCGAGACCGAAGCGCTGATAGTCCCACTCCGTTTCGAGCACGAGCATCGTCGTGCGCGGAATGACGACGCGCTGCTCGGTGCTGATCTTCACCTGTTCGGTCGCCAGCGCGCGGCGCACCGCGTCCGATGCTTCGTTCGCTTCGCGCTCGGCGAGATATTCGAGGTATGCGCGATACGCCTCGCGCTCGAGCAGCGGCGCGAACGTGCCGGACGTCAACCGTGTCGATGACTCCGCGGCGATGTTGCTGTTGCCGCTGCTGACGAGATGGACGGACGGTTCGGCGCCGGCGTTGCGTTTGCCGAGGACGATGACCTCGTCGCCGGATGCGATGTCGTCGACGTGGCGCGGATAGACCCACTCCGCATTCGTGTCGTCGACGTCGAACGATGCGCCGAGCGGACGGCGCATCGACTGCGCTGCTTCCCGCGCGCGTGTCGTCAGCTGATCGGAGAACGGCACGTCGATGACACGGCCGCGGCCGGCCGTCAGCGCTTTCGCGATCGCGGCGTCTTCGCGCGGCCCGAGGATCAGCGCGTGAATCGCGGCGCGCTGCGGAATCGCTTTGATTGCGGAGAGGAGGTCCTTCGGTTCCGTCTTGCCGACGGTTGCGACGAGATCGGAGGCGATGACGATTGCCTGCTCGGGATGCTGCTGTGTGCGCGTGGCGACGTCGCGCAGAAGCTTCTCGATATCGGAGCCGCCGAGGAAGAGACGCGCCTGGAGCAAGGTCGCGACGCGCGACGACATTTCGGCGGCGGTGCCGCTTGCGAGCGGTGAAAGCTCCTGATCGAACGCGACGAGCTCGACGCGATCGGAATCGCGCAGGGCCTTCAGGATCGTTTCGAGTGCGGTGATGCGATGCGCGGAACCTTCCGCGGAGGAGGCCGACGTGTCGATGTAGAACAGCCACGACCGCGGCGCGACCGCCTGCGCGGCGGTGACGTCGGGCCGGAACGCGGCGAGATAGAAATCGCCGGCGGTGACGAGCCGCGCGCGCGACGCCTCGGCCGACGGCTTCCACGAAAGCTCGATGTCGCGCTGCGCAACGTAGTCGCTCTCATCGATCGAGATCACCTCGGTCGTCGAATGCTGTGCGCCGCTCGGACCGGAGATCTCCGATGACGCGGCGCGCACGCCGGCCACCTGCTCCTCGCCCGCCAGCGGCATCACGAATGCGCGGAAGGTAAACTTGTTGACCTTCGCCATTCCGCGGAGCGGCAGCGTGTAACTGCGCACGCCATTGTTCAGCGGCAGCAGCGCTGAATAGGAAAGGACGATTCGCACCGCCGCCTTCGGATCGATGGGAAAGATTCGCGCGGAGAAACGATTCCCCTGGTCCTGTTCGAGCAGCGCCGGATCGCGCATCTGATGGAGGAACTGCTCGTAGACCTGATTGGCGCGCAGCCGCTCGACGACTTCGCCTTCCATCAAATGCCCGTTCACCTCTTTGGCGAACCGGCTGATGGCGGCGTTGCGCGGCAGCGTGCAGCTGAAACGACCCTCGATGCGCCGCGACGTCGGGTTGCGGAAGCGAAGCTCGAGCTCCGTCAGCGACAACATGCCGTGGATCGCCGTGCGCACCGACAACTCTTCAAGCGTCAGTTCCTGACCGTCAGGATCGGAGAGCGAGATCGGCGCGTCGTCCGCGTGCGCAACGGCAGCAAAAGCGAGGAGCAGCAGCGGCAGCAATCGTTTCATGGGACGTTGGACGGATGAGCGGTACAGAAAGAAACTGCGGCTGTCCGCTAGTGCCGCGCGACACGCCCCCGCGCGCGACCCGCCGGCGGTTGCCACCCCAGCTGCACCACCTCGAAGTCGCTGCCGTGCATCGAACGGAATGCGTCGAACACCTCATCGGGCCAGCGCGTGTCGTACGTTCCGGTCACGAACAGATCGCTGCCGTTGTCGGCCACGATCAGCCCGTACGTCTTCATCGCCTGAAGAATCTTTCGCGACGCGGCGGGAAAGCGCGAGATGTCGGTCGACGCTTTCAAGCGCAGCCGCGCGCCCATCGGCAGCGCGCCGCTCGTCGATCCGGCACGATGCGAGGCCGGCCAGACGTAGCCGTTCGTGCTGCGCACCGTCACGCGGAACGCATGACGAATCGGATCGGGACCGAACACCTCGTCGTAGCGAACGAGTCCCGGCAGCACCGCCAGCCCGGCGGCGTCGGCGCTCGTCCACTCCTCCGGCCGGCGGGCGTTCGAATCGAGCGGAAAGATCGCGCCCGATCCTGCTTCCCAGCGATTGCGCGACGTGTTCCAGCGCAGCGCGTACAGCTCGTAAAGAATGCGATTGTCGCGATCGACGAGCAGCATGTGGCGATCGCCATCGCCGCGCGGATCGTTGCCGGCCAGACCGCCTTCGATCCAGCGCTGCTGCGTCTTCGCCTCCTCCGGAATCGGATAGCCGCCGATGTCGCTCTCGTCGTCGTAGTCGAACGTCACCGTCACTTTCGGCTGCGTGCCGGCAACGACGATGTACGGGATGCCGTAGATCGGCGCGGATGGATCGCCGCTCTCGCCGCCGAAATCTCCATGCGCCGCGCGCGACGCGCCGACGAACGAGATGAAGCTGGCGCTCTTCGGATCGAGCGGCGCCTGGGAGATGTCGGCGTTCCACCAGTTCGTCGGCGGAAAGAGCGGCAGCGGCTGCGGCAGCTCGCCGCCGGCCGTCGCAAACAGCAGCGCAATCACTGCCAGCACACTCGCCATGAGCACCATTGTTTACGGCTGGCGCCGGCTGTTTGTGCGCGGCGTCACGTCGCGGCAAGGTTCCTTTCCCGCTCCTTTCACGGGGGTGTCGCACGTCACAGCCGCGAAGCGGGTTTGGCGGCAATGTGGCGGAATCCGATTGAATGAGAATTGGGGTTCCGGCTACAATCTGCACTTCAAATAACTCGGTCCGCAATCGAAGCGAGGGGTCCATCCATGAAGAGTTGGCCGTTCCGGACGCCGGAAGAGCGTCGTCGCCCGTCTGATATGAGCCAGGTGCAAAAGGGCGCCACCATCAATTTTCGCCGCGCCGGTCTGGCGTTCTTTACGACGATCGCGACGCTGATCGCATTCGGCGTACTGCTAGGACCTCAGGCGATGAGTCTTCCCGGAGGAACCTTCACCGTTACGAACGTCGCCGACAACACGAGCGGCAGCGTGACCGCCGGCTCCCTCCGCGACGGCATCGCGGCCGCGAACGGCGGCGGCTGCGCGGCGCCCTGCACGATCGTCTTCGGCGTCACCGGCAACATCAATCTCTTCAGCCCTCTCCCGACGATCACCGCCGCCGCGGCCGGATTGACGATCGACGGCTTCAGCGCCACCGGCGCGGTGAAAAACACCGCCGCTTTCGGCAGCGCCATCAACGCCACGCTGCCGGTCGCGGTCACGTCCTCGTCGGGCGCGGCGACCGCGTTCGACGTCTCCGGCAGCAGCGTCACGATTCAGGGACTGGTCATCAGCGGCTTCAACACGCGCGCCGTTCGCCTCGCCAGTGTTTCCGGCACGGTGAAAGGCTGCTTCATCGGCACGAACAGCAGCGGCACCGCGGCGCAATCACCTCCCGGCGCGACCGGCATCGAAGTCAGCGGCGGCACCGGCAACATCATCGGCGGCACGCTGCCGGCAGATCGCAATCTGATCAGCGGCAACACGACGTACGGCATCTGGCTGAGCGGCAGCTCCGCAACGATCCTCGGCAACTACATCGGCACCAACGCCGCCGGCACCGGCGCGATCGCCTCGCAGCCGATCGGTATTCGCGATGATTCCGGCGCGAGCGACATCGGTAACGCCACGATGGGCAACGTCATCAGCGGCCACGGCACGAACGGAATCCTGCTCGCGACCGGGACCGGAACGGTCATTCGCAACAATCGGATCGGCACCAACGCCGCCGGCACCGGTTCGCTCGGCAACAGCGTCGGCATCTTCCTCGGCGGCGCCGGCTTTCCCTCCGGAGTCAGCATCGGCGGCACCGCCCCGGAGGGAAATCTCATCGGCGGCAATGCCACGGCCGGCATCGAGATCAGCAGCGCCGGAACCGCGAACACGATCTCCGAGAACAACATCGGAGTGAACCTCGCCGGCACGCTCGCAATCTCGAACAACATCGGCATCAAGATCGCCGGCGTCAGCACGTCGCTGACGATCAACAACAACCGCATCTGCGGCAGCGCCGCGCCCGGCGTGTTCATCGCCGCCGGTACCAACACCACGATCACGGCGAACGACATCGGCGTCTACGGCTCGACGGCGATCGGCAACGGCGGCCGCGGTGTTTACGTCACCGGCGGCACCGGCACTTCGATCACGAACAACAAGGTCGTCAACAACGTCGGCAATGGCGTCGACATCGACGGCCCGACGGGAGTGAAGATCACCGGTAACTCGATCGGCAGCAATACGTCGATCGGCATCGACCTGCACGCGTCGGCCCTCAACTCCGGCGCGACGCCGAACGACGGCGGCGACCTCGACATCGGCGGTGGCAACAACTATCAGAACTTCCCGAACATCACTTCGGCAGTGCTCAACGGCAGCACAGGAACCGCGACCCTCACGGCGAAGTTCCTCATCGATTCGGTCAACGTCGTCGCTTCGCAGAGTTTCAAGGTCGAGCTTTTCGAAGCCGATACGAGCACCACGCCGCAGGGACTGCGTCTCCTCGGCAGCCAGTGCTACGCCGGCAACAGCGGCGCGACACTGTCGATGAGCGTTCCGACCGCCGGCCTCAGCGTCGGCAGCAAGATCGTCGGCACCGCGACGAGCTACACCGACGCGGCCTGCACGACCGTCGGCGACGGCACGTCAGAGTTCTCGACGGGGGCGATCACCACGCTGCAGCCCGGCCTCGTCGTCAACACGAATGACAGCGGCGTCGGCACGCTGCGCCAGGCGATCCTCGATGCGAACACGGGAACGTGCGCGTCGCCGTGCACGATCACGTTCAACATTCCGACGACCGACGCGAACTACAGCGTCGCGACCGGCACCTTCGCCATCAAGCCGCTCTCGGCGCTCTCCGTCCTCGCCGCGTCAAACGCATTCATGGATGGCAAGACGCAGACGACGTTCACCGGCAACACGAACGCTTCCGGTCCCGAGATCGTGATCGATGGCGCGCTGGCCGGAGTGGCGACCGACGGACTGCACATCGGCTACAGCGTCGGCGGCAGCGGCAGCAGCATCTCGATTCGCAGCGTGGTCGTGAACAACTTCCAGGGCTACGGAATCGTCGTCGCCGGCAACGGCGTGAACAACGTCACGAACGCCACCGTGGTCGACTGCTACGTCGGCACCGACCGCAGCGGAACCATCGCACAAGCCAATGGCCTCGGCGGCATCGACATCCAGGAAGCGACGAACACGCAGATCGGACTCGGAACGAACCTCGGCGGCGGACAGCCGAACGTCGTCAGCGGCAACAACGGAAACGGCATCACCATCCTGAATGCGACGACGTCATCGACGAAGGTGTCGGGCAACAACATCGGTCTCGATGCGTCGGGCACTTCCGCCCTCGCCAACAACGGCGCCGGCGTCTACATCGGGGCGGGTGCAATCAACAGCCTGATCGGCGGCGGCAGCGCGGCCTTCGGCAACAACATCGCGTTCAACAGCGGCGCGGGCGTCGCGGTCGTCGGAACCTCGGGGCAGAACGGCATCCGCCGGAACTCGATCTATTCGAACGGCGGGCTCGGCATCGATCTCAACAACGACGGCATCACCGGCAACGACACCGGCGACGGCGATACAGGACCAAACAACCTGCAGAACGCGCCCGTGCTCACGTCGGCCACGTATAGCTGCGGCAGCAACACGACGGTCATCACCGGCACGCTGAACAGCTCGCCGGGAACGTCGTTCGAGATCGACTGGTTCAGCAGCCCGACCGTCGATCCGAGCGGCCACGGCGAAGGAAAGACGTACCAGAACACGTCGAACTTCACGACCGACGCACTCGGCGACGCGGCAATCAGCATCGCCCTCACCGGCGACTTCCGCACGGCAAACATCACCGCCACCGCCACGAAACAGGCATCGACGGAAACGTCGGAATTCAGCGCACGTCCGACCGCGGTCGACAGCGCACCGGTCGCCACCACCGACGCGATCGTCACCAGCGAAGACACCGCCGGCTCCACCAACGTGCTGACCAACGACAGCGACAACGAATGCGACACGCTGTCGATCGCCGGCTTCACGCAGGGAGCGACCGGCTCGGTCAACTGCTTCAGCACCACCTGCACGTACACGCCGAACCTCAACACCAACGGATCCGACACCTTCACATATACGGTCAGCGACGGAACACAGACGACGACCGGCACGGTCAACGTCACGGTCAACTCCGTGAACGATCCGCCGGTCGCGACGAACGACACCGTGGCCGGATTCGAAGATACGCCGGCCACGTTCAACGTTCTGATCAATGACAACGACGTCGACGGTCCGTCTCCGCTCACCGTCAGCGGCACGACCGCGCCGTCTTCCGGCTCCGTCGTCTGCTCGCCGTCCGGCGGCTGCACGTACACGCCGGCCACGAACGCAAACGGCTCCGCGACGTTCAATTACACGGCCACCGACGGCTCGGCCTCGACGACCGGCACCGTCACCATCAACCTCACCGCCGTCAACGATCCGCCGTCATTCAACAGCGGCGGCAACGTCACCGTCAGCGAAGACTCGGCGCCGTATTCGGCGGCGTGGGCCACCGCAATCTCCGCCGGTCCGGCCGATGAATCGGGACAAGTGCTCTCGTTCAACGTGACGAACACGAACGGCGCGCTCTTCACCGTGCAGCCGTCGATCGCATCGAACGGCGTGCTCTCCTTCACGCCGGCGGCGAACGCCAACGGCACCGCGTCGGTCAACGTCACGCTGCTCGACAACGGCGGCGTCCTGAACGGCGGCAACGACACCAGCGCGTCGCAGACGTTCACGATCGCGATCAACGCCGTCAACGACCCGCCGTCCGCGGTCAACGATTCGCTGACGACTTCGGAAGACACGCCGTCGACCGTCAACGTGTTGACGAACGACACCGATCCGGAAAACGACACGCTCACGATCCTCAGCAACACGAACGGGACGCTCGGCAACGCCGTTTGCAGCCCGACCGGCGCCTGCACCTACACGCCGAATCTGAACGCGAACGGCGTCGATTCATTCACCTACACGATCACCGACGGCGCGCTGACTTCCACCGCCACCGTCAACGTCACGATCAACGCGGTCAACGACGCGCCGGTCGCGAATGGCGACAGCTACAGCGTCGCCGGCAATTCGACGCTCACCGTTGCCGCCCCCGGCGTCCTCGGGAACGACACCGACGTCGACGGCGTACCGCCGCTCACCGCGATGCAGGTCAGCGGTCCGGCGCACGGCTCGGCAACGCTCAATGCGGATGGCTCGCTCAGCTACACGCCGGCGCTGAACTACACCGGTCCCGACTCGATCATCTACAACGCCAAAGATGCGGGCGGCGCCGTTTCGAACAACGCCACCATCAACATCAACGTCGTGACGCCGATCAACGCCGCCGATCTCGCGCTCGCCATTACCGACTCGCCCGATCCGGTTGCGGCCGGCTCCGCCGTCACGTACATCGCCACGGTCTCGAACTCCGGCCCGAACACGAACAGCGCCTACTCCGTGAACTTCACCGTCACCGGCGGCACGATCACCGGCACCTCCGGCGCCGCGACCTGTTCGGGCGGCACGACGAATGTGGCGTGCACCGGCACCGCCATCGGCGCGGGCAACAGCGCGAACATCTCGCTGGTCGTCAACGCCGGCGCCGGCGCGAGCGTGCAGCTCAGCGGCGCGATCAGCTACGCCGTCGATCCGAACACGTCGAACAACTCGGCGTCGCAGACGACCACCATCACGCCGAGCGCCGATCTGACGATCGCGAAGACGCTCACCGGCACGATCAGCGCCGGCCAGAACGCGACGTACACGATCAGCGTGAAGAACAACGGTCCGTCCGACGCGGTCGGCGTCATCGTCTCCGACACGCCGCCGGCCGGCATGACGTTCGTCTCCAACAGCGGCGCCTGCAGCGGCACGTTCCCCTGCAACGTCGGCACGCTGACGGCGGGACAGATCGTCTCGATCAACTCAACGTTCGCCGTCTCGTCCGGCGCCACCGGCTCGCTGACGAACACCGCCAGCGTCTCGTCGTCGGCCATCGATCCGCAGCCGACCGACAACACCGCGTCCTCGACCGCGCCGGTCGGCATCACCGCCGACGTCTCGATCGCCAAGAGCGGACCGGCCACCGCGCAGCCGGGCACGAACATCACCTACGCCATCACCGTCTTCAACAGCGGTCCCGGCGATGCCACCGGCGTCGTCGTCACCGATCCCCTGCCGGCGCGTCTCACGTTCGTTTCGGCGGCCGGCGCGTGCACGTCGTTCCCCTGCTCGATCGGCTCGATTCCGGCCGGCACGAACAAGTTCATCACCGCGACCTACAACGTGACGCCGGGACCGAACACCACCATCACGAACGTCGCCACCGTCAGCGCAACGAGCACCGATCCGAACAGCGCGAACGACAGCGCCTCGAAAGCAACCGCCATCGGCTGCCACACCACGCCGAACGGTCTCGCACCGAGCGCCGATCAAACCAACGTCCCGACGAACGGCACGCTCCACTGGAACAATGCCGGCGCGACCTCCTACAACGTCTACCTCGGTCCGGTCGGCTCCGGCTGCACGACTCTCCTCGGCAACACGACCTCGACGTCGATGTCGTACAGCGGTCTCACCGGCGGCACGACGTACGAGTGGCGCGTCGAATCGATCTCCGCCGGCTGTTCGTCCGCCGCATCGTCGTGTCAGAAGTTCACGACGGCCACCGTCTGCCCCGGTAACGGCCCGACACTCATCGCGCCGCTGGCCGGCTCGCAGCAGTCGTCGCCGATCGTCTTCAGCTGGACGGCGGTGCCGAGTGCATCGCTCTATCACCTCTTCGCCGCCGTCGGCGGAGCGAGCACGCTCGAGATCGGCAGCACCACCGAGACAACGCTCACCGCGAACGTCGGCGACGGCGCCACCGTCTGGTTCGTGATCGCGGACGTCGCAGGCTGCGGCACGCTGCAGTCGGTCAGCGGCACGTTCAACGTCTGCAACAACGCATCACCGGTCGCCGGCGTCGTCGCGGAAGCGAGCTCCGGTCAGAGCTACGACGTCGCCTGGCAATCGGTCGCCGGCGCGACGAAGTACGAGATCGATGAAGCGACGAACGCCGCCTTTACGAACGCGCAAACGCAAACCGTCACCACGACGTCGGTGACCTACACGCACACCGCCGCCACGAGCGCACAACCGTTCTTCTATCGCGTGCGCGCCTTCTCCTCGTGCAGGCAGCAGTTCGGCTCGTACTCGGAGACGATCCGCATCGTCATCGCGC
>JAOBAU010000383.1 GCA_025463165.1 Acidobacteriota bacterium
CAAAGGCGGCCGCGGCGGCTGGGGCAACCAGCACTTCGCCACCGCCACGCGACAGGCGCCACGCTTCGCGCAGGATGGCGGCGTCGGCGAAGAACGCGAGCTGTTCATCGAACTCAAGCTGATCGCCGACGTCGGTCTCGTCGGTCTGCCGAACGCCGGCAAGTCGACGCTCATCTCCGTCATCAGCGCCGCAAAGCCGAAGATCGCCGACTATCCATTCACCACCCTCGTCCCCAACCTCGGCGTCGTCAGCGCCGACAACGGTCAAACCTTCGTCGTCGCCGACATCCCCGGACTCATCGAAGGTGCGCACGAAGGTCACGGACTCGGCGATCAGTTCCTTCGCCACGTCGAGCGCTGCTCCGTGCTCGTTCATCTCGTCGATCTGTCGACGAATGAAACGCCGGATGAAGATGCGGCGACGATCGCGCACGAACTGGAACTGCATTCCGAATTGCTGGCGAAAAAGCCGCGCATCATCTGCGGCTCGAAACTCGATTCCGAAGTGCCCGGCAATTCCGACAAGCTGCGCGCATACGCGGAGAAGAACGGCTACGACTATCACGCCATCTCGGCAGTCGTCGGCGACGGCGTGCGCGAGCTCATTCGCAAGCTCGCCCGTTTCGTGAGAGAAGATCAGGCGAAGAGAGCGGCCGTCGCGGAAGCCGCCGCTTCGTACGACGGATGAACATCGGCATCTGCGGCGGCACTTTCGATCCGTTCCATCGCGGCCATCTCGACCCGGTCCTCGCAGTGCGCGAACAGATGCGCTGGGATCGAATCCTCTACATCCCCGCGTATCGTCAGCCGTTCAAAGCCGCCGGCGGATCGGCGTCCGGCTATCACCGCTTCGCGATGGCCGTCCTCGCGACGCGCGAGCACGATGATCTCTTCGTATTGCCGATGGAGCTCGAGCGCGGCGAGACGTCGTACAGCGTCGACACGCTCGAGGCGCTGCGCCGCGAATATCCCGACGCAACGCTCGACTGGATCATCGGCGATGACAACGTTGCCGATCTCGGCAAGTGGAAGAACATCGATCGCATCTTCGAACTCGCGAACTTTGTTGTTCTGACGCGAACCGTTGCCGCGTCACGGTCCGAGGAAGATGAAGGACTGGCCATCTGCGCGATGCCGCTCGATCGCGCGGGCGCCGGCAACATCGTTTACGCATCAAACGACACCGTGCCGATCTCCGCTACGGAGATTCGGCAAAGACTTCGCGAAGGCGAGCCGATCGACGGTTTGGTCGATCCACTCGTCTCGCGCTACATTCACCACTACCGTCTTTACCAGGAGCCTCACGCGTGACCGATTTGATTCAGGAGCGTGTGCGTGTCGCGGTTGGCGCGGCACTCGACAAGAAAGCATTCGACCTCGACGTTCTCGCAGTCGGCAAGCTCACCTCGATCGCCGACTACTTCATCATGTGCTCCGCCACCTCGGAGCGGCAGGCGCAGTCGATCGCCGACAACATCGTCGACAAAGTGCGCGAAGACGCGCACGCGAAACCGCTGCTCATCGAAGGAACCACGCCCGGCCGCTGGATCCTGCTCGACTTCGGCGACTTCATCTGCCATGTCTTCACCGAGGATTGCAGGCGGTTTTATGGGCTGGAGCGGTTGTGGGGCGATGCGCCGAACGTGACCGCGGAGTTCAGCGACGAGCCGGAAGTCCGGCGGAATGCCTTCAAGAAGACGTCGTGATCCGATCCTGCGCGACTTCGTTCGCACGAGGAATCCCTCGATGCGCGCGCTCGTCGCCACGATCGAGAAAGTTCTCGATCACGACGTCAGCATCCTGATCCTCGGCGAATCGGGCAGCGGCAAAGATCACCTCGTCGAAGCAATCCACGCCTGCGGCGCACGCCGCGCCGCGCCGCTCGTGTGCATCGACTGCGCGAGCATCCCGCCAGACCTTTTCGAGAGCGAGTTGTTCGGCTACGAAAAAGGCGCGTTCACCGACGCGCAGTCGCGCAAGCTCGGAAAGCTCGAGCTCGCACAGGGCGGCACGCTCTACTTCGATGAAGTCGCCGCGCTCACGCCGCCGCTCCAGGCGAAGTTGTTGCGCGCGCTCGAAGAGCGCAGCTTCACGCGGCTCGGCGGCAATCAGACGATCGCACTCGACGCGTGCGTGATCTCGTCATCGGCCCGCGAACTTTCCGAACTGAGACGCGATCTCATCTATCTCATCAACGTCGTGACGCTCAACGTTCCGCCGCTGCGCGAACGTGCGGATGACATTCCGCGACTGGCGACGTCATTCCTCGCGAAACGGAAGGAAGGCTTCGACGAAGAGTCGATGCGAATGCTGACGACGTATCCGTGGCCGGGAAATGTTCGCGAGCTGCGCAACGCCATTGACCGCGCCGTGCTGATGGAAGAGAGCGACGTCATCACCGCCGCGTCGCTGCCACCGCTCGACGGCGACGTCATCGACACCGCCGCCCGCGCACGCTGGACGCTCGATGAGCTGGAGTCGCGCTACATCCGAAGAGTCCTCGAGGAAACGGACGACAACTACTCGCGCGCCGCCGAGATCCTCGGCATCAATCGCAAGACACTGCTGGAAAAGCGGAAGAAGTATTCGATCGATTAAAGCCGCCCCGCCGTCCGCCGCCGCCCGCCACCCGTGACAAACAGATGTCCGCCGTTCTGCGCGTAGACGCGGCCGTCGCCATCGATCGCCAGCGGCGTGTATGCGCCGCCGCCGTTCGGCTGCAGGAAGAGTTTCGCGCGCAGCGTCCCGTTCGGATTCAGCGCGTAGAGAAAGCCATCCTCACTGTTCGCGTGCACGACGCCGTCACGATCGATCGCGGGCGCGCTGACGCACCACTCGAGCTCATTCAGGAACTTCCACTCCGGACGCAGCGACGCGTCGAGCTGCGTGATGAAGTAGCCCTCGTCTTCCTCATCGCGAAGCGTGCAGTACGCCGGGTTGTCGCAATACGAACCGCGCTCGTCGTACAGGTTCTCTTTCGTCACGATCGAATACGTTCCGTCGTGCGCGCGGATGGCGGGCGTGATGTCCCAGCCGAAATGGTAGCTGCCGAGGAATGCGCCGGTGGAGGAGAAGTGCGTGAGGTGGCCCTGATCGTAGTTGTAGCGGGTGAACGCGCCGTAGATCACGGAGCCGTCGGGAGCGACGACCGGCGATGACGACGAATCGTCGATGACGCGACCGGCGCCGCGCGTGTTGTCGGACGGATCGACGCCGGTCAGTGCACCTTCGCGACAACCACCCGGCGTTCCATTCGGCGGCAGCTCAACGTTGCAGCCGTCATTGAAGCGATCGCGCAGCGATGCGCTCCACTTCGGCGACAGATCGTGATTCAGCGCGACGAGATACGACCAGCGGCTGTTGAGGTGCGCGCGGCTCACCGTGTAAATCGTTCCATCGGGTGCAATCGCCGGCGCGACGTTCACGCCGGGACGATGCGGCCCGCAGCGAACGAGCTGCGGAATCGCATCCGGCGCCGGCGGCCATGGCAATTCCCCGTTGGTGAACGCCGCGACGCAGCCGGCATTCGCCGCGGGAGCGTTGAGCACGATCGATTGATACGTGACTTTCGTTGACGTTCCGTCAGGTGCGATACGAACGAGCCACGCGCCGCGCGTGTCACTGCTCCACGGCAATCGCGCATCGAGTTGCAACGCGTTATAGAGAATGCTTCCGTCGGCATCGGCGACGAGCGGCCCGCTGACGAAGATCGTCGCGTCGATCGCCGCGCCGAACGGATTGATTTGCTGCTCGATGACGCCATCCGCGCGGCGGATCTGCAACACGCTGCCGCCCGCGTCAGGCATGTAAACGAAGTCACCTGCGAGCACCGGCTGAAAGAGCGGTTCGAGTTGCGGACCGGCTGCTTCCGTCGCATTGCCAGGCACCGGTTTCCAGTCGGTCGTCGTCATCCAGCGCGTCTGCGCGCTGCCGCCGGTCAGCTCGAGCTTCGTCACGCCCCACGTTTGTGTTTCCCATCGTTGCGCGTCGAGAAACGTTCCGCTTTTGGTCGCCATGAAAATCTCATTGCCATCGACGAGCGGAACGGCGTAATGATTTTGCAGATCGCCTTCATCATTACGCTCGCGTTCGGTGAACGGGTCGTACGTGAAGTCGGCGAGAATCGTCGCGATCGGCTGCGCGGCTGCCGAGGTCGTGCCGTCGTGCGTGGCGTCGTGTCCGAGCTGCGGCCAGGAGAGAAACGCCATGAGGAGAAGAGCGCTGGTCATGCAGGGTCATACGGAGGCGAATCGCATGCCGTCCCCGCGGGCGTCACAATGAAATTTCGGCTTCTGTGGGTCCGTTCCAATGCGGACTCCGAGTTCGGGGCTGCCATCGATCGTTACGTCAATCGGATCAGACATTTCTTTCCGATCGAGGTCACGGAGATCGCCGCCGAACGCGGTAGACAAAGCGAAAGCGATGTGGCTATCATGCGCGCCGAATCGGCGCGCCTCATGGCCGCGCTACCCGCTCAGGCACACATTGTGGTGCTTGATGAGCGGGGGCGCCAAATGGACTCTTTGAAGTTTTCGAAGTGGCTCGAGCGGATGACGATCGAACAGCCTCACGGCGTCGCGTTCGTTATGGGGGGCGACGTCGGACTCGCCGATACGATCAAACAGCGCGCCGATACATTGCTGGCTCTTTCTGCAATGACTCTCCCGCATCAGATCGCACGGGTCGTCCTCCTGGAACAGATCTATCGAGCCTGCACGTTGATGCGCAACATTCCATACCACAAGTAAGGAGAGCAGGCTTCCAACATGGTCAAAGCAGCCAAAGTCAAAACGAACCCCTTCGAGCCGTTCGTCGAAGCGCTCCGAAAGAAGCAGACCGAGCTCCTCGACTCATACGCTCGCGATAAAGAAGCCGGCAATCAGCAGCCTGACGACGGCATTCAGGATCTCGCCGACAAGGCCGCCAGCGCGTACTCCAAGGAGCTGAACTTTTCCCTCTCCGATGGCGAGCGCCAGCTGCTCATGCTGATCGACGAAGCGTTCGTCCGCGTCAAGGACGAGACCTACGGCACCTGCACGAACTGCGGCACCGTGATCGGCGAGAAGCGCCTGCAGGCTGTTCCCTGGACGCCCTTCTGCATCGATTGCCAGGAGCTGCAGGAAAAGGGAATGCTGCAGTAAGCAGTAGCTATTTGCCCAGAAAACTGGAAGCCGTCCTCGACAAAATCTCTCAGGGGAAGCCGCCGGCCGTACTCCTCATCGGCGGCTCCTCTGAATATCTCGCAGAGCAAGCTTTCCATCAGCTGCGCGACGCCATCGCCGCGCAGCAACCGGGCATCGCCATCGAATCATTCGAGCCCGGCACCGAGCTCGCCGCCATCCTCGATTCGTATCGCACCATGTCGCTCTTCGGCGGCGCGCGCATGCTCGTCATTCCCGAAGTGAACGCGTTCGTCTCCGCGAAAGAACTGGCGTCGCTTTACGACAAAGCGACCAGCGACTGGAAGTCGGCGAAGACCGATCGCAAGCGCGCGACGTCAGCCGCGAAACTGCTCCACGTTCTCGGTCTCGCCGGCGTCGATCTCGAGATGACCGATCGCGCCATCTCCGACTCGCTCGGCGTGTCGCTCGACGCCATCCTCACCGACATGCTGGCGTTCTGCCGCACGACGGGAAAGAAAGCGACGCGCGGCGAAGACGATGCGGCGCTGCTGATGGAAGCGGTCGCGCGCGGCGGCGCGAAGGGGACGATCCTCGTGCTGCGCACCGGCGACATTCCTAAAGAGTCGGCGACCGTCGAGCTGATCGACAAGCATGGCGCCGTCATCGTCTGCGACATGCGCCGCGAAGATTTCTCCGCCGTGCTCGATCGCTCGATCACCGACCTCGCGGCGGAAGCGAGCGTGAAGTTCGAGCAGAGCGCGCTGGCGAGATTGCGACAGCGACTCGGCATCGAGCGCATCCTCGCCGACAAGTTCTCGAAAGACGTGCCGGAGCTGCGCGGCATTCTGTCGGAAGCGGAGCGGCTCATCACCCTGGCCGGCAACGGCGGCCGCGTCACACCGCAGATGATCGATGCGGAAGTCGCGACCGTCGAAGGCGGCGCGCGCTACGAATTCGGTTCGCTCTTCACCGAAGGAAAAGTGCTCGAAGCGATCGCGAAGCTGCGCGATCTCATCGCTCAGGCGCGCCGCGAAGATCCGAAGATGCCGCTCGACATGCAATACGGCCGCTTCATCTTTCCGCTCGCCGATGAAGTGCGCCAGATGATCGGCATCGTCGCGTTTGCGCGGATGCACGAGCTCGATCTGAAACGCTCGATGCAATACAACCGTTTTAAAGACACGATCGCCGATCGCCTGGGCGACTATCTCAAAGCGAACGGTCTCGTGCGCCAGCGCCCGCATCCATTTCCACTGCACAAGAAATGGGAAGCCGCGAGAACGCAGAGCGAGGCCGATCTCTTCGCCGCGCTGGCCGCACTCGCGGAGATGGAGATCAGGAGAAAGTCGGGCGGAATGCCGGCCGACATCGCGCTGGAGACGTTCCTTCTGCAGCGCGTGCGCGTGTAACCGGGAGCGTCCCCCAAATTCGCCGCGAAGCCGGTCGCCGAGGCTTTGCCAACCAACGCAGCGGCGCGTCGCCGCTACAATCGGAGTCGATGTCGTCCCTCATCGCCGTCGACCGCCGGGCGTGGCGCGCGCTTTTCGCCGCGCAGCTCGGCTGGATGCTCGACGCGATGGACTTCCTCCTCTTCACCTTCGCGATCATCCCGATCCAGAAAGAGTTCGGCCTTTCCAGCGGCACGATGGGCGCGCTGACCTCGGTCGCGCTGATCGCCGGCGCAATCGGCGGCATCTCGTTCGGCAGTCTCGCCGATCGCATCGGCCGCGTGCGCGCGATGACGATCAGCATCGTCATCTACTCGCTCGCCACCGCCGGACTGGCGACGTCGCAAAACCTCTGGCAGCTCGTCGCCTGGCGCGTGCTCGTCGGCCTCGGCATGGGCGGCGAATGGTCGTGCGGTTCCGTGCTCGTCGCCGAAACGTGGCCGGCCGAACATCGCGCGAAAGCGATGGGCATCATGCAATCGGGATGGGCAATCGGTGCGTTGCTCGCCGCCGCAATCTCCGCGCTCGTTCTCGGACGTTTCGGCTGGCGCGTGTTGTTTCTGATCGGCGCCTTGCCCGCCGCGTTCGCGTTCGTCATCCGGCGAACCGTTGAAGAGCCGCCGCTCTGGCGCGATCGCAAAAAAGAGGAGCGCTCGAACTGGTTCGAGATGTTCAGCGCGCGCTACGCGCGCCGCACGCTCATCGCGTCGCTGCTCGCCGCCAGTGTGCTGATCGCGTTCTGGGGAGTCATCACATGGCTGCCCGCGTTCCTCGCCACGCCGATCGCGAAAGGCGGCGCGGGAATGACCGTGACGAAATCGGCGACGTGGCTGATCGCGCTGCAGACCGGCGCGTTCCTTGGCTACATCAGCTTCGGCTGGATCGCCGATCGCATCGGCCGTCGTCCCGCATTCACATTCTTCATGCTCGCCGCCACCGGCATCGTGCCGCTCTTCGCCATGAGCGCGCGCTCGCCGATGCGACTCCTGCTCATGGCGCCGCTCGTCGGCTACTTCGGCCACGGCTACTTCTCGCTCTTCGGCGCGATGCTCGCCGAGCTTTTC
>JAOBAU010000425.1 GCA_025463165.1 Acidobacteriota bacterium
GAAAACAGGCAGCCGCGGCGCAGGCGGCGCAGGATCGCGAGAAGGAACGTTTCGATCAGCAGTGGCGCGCGCTGCAGTCGTTTCGCGAACAACAGGCGGTGCAGGCCGCGCAGCAGCAGGCCGCGCAACAGCAGGCTGCAGCGCAGCAGGCTGCTGCAGCCGTGAACGTGCAGTTTGTCTCGCGCGGCAAGGCGAAAGAGACCTTCCGCGGACTCGATGCGGACGCGATCAACGCGGCGCCGGTGATGGTGCCGATCGATGGCGACGTGCAGGGACCGTCGGTTCTCAAAGCGCAGGTCTGGCTCGATCGCAATCACTTCTCCGTCGGCGCGCTCGACGGCCGCTGGGGAAAGAATTCGGCGATCGCGGTGTGGTGGTATCAGCGCTCGCACAATCTGCCCGAAACCGGAGCCGTCGATGAAGCAACGTTCCGTTCGCTGGCGCAGGGTGCGAACGGTGTTTCGGCGCTCGTGAAGCACACGCTGACGGCTGATGACGTAAAGGGACCGTTCGTCTCGATTCCGGAGGATGTCTACGACAAGGAGAAACTCGATTGCCTCTGTTACGAGAACATGCTTGAGAAACTTTCGGAGGAGTTCCACACGACGCAGGAGTTTCTCCAGCAGCTGAATCCTGATGCGAAGTTCTCCAGTCTCAGTCCGGGCGACACGCTCGTCGTGCCGAACGTGCGCGAGCCGCTCGCCGGCGACACGAAGGACGTCGCGAAGATCGTCGTGTCGATCGCCGGCAATACGTTCAATGGCTACGACGCGGCCGGAAATCTTCTCTTCCACGCACCGACGACGCTCGGCTCGAAGTACGACCCGTCGCCGAACGAAACGACGAAGGTCGTCAGCATCGTGCGCAACCCGCACTTCCACTACCAGCCGACGCTCTTCCACGAAGTGCCCGACAGCGATCCGGAAGCGCATCTGCAGCCCGGTCCGAACTCGCCGGTTGGCGTGGTGTGGATCGCGCTGAGCAAACCGCACTTCGGAGTGCACGGTACGAGCGATCCGGAATCGATCGGCTACGCGTCATCGCACGGCTGCGTGCGACTGACGAACTGGGACGCGCTGGAAGTTTCGCATCGCGTGAGTCCGGGGATCGAGGTGGCGTTCGTCGATACGCGGAAGAAGGAGTAGCGGGTAGGGGAAAGGCGGGATCGCGCCTCTCCTTGATTGGAGATGAACGATCTCGTCAGCAAGGCCACGTTCGGATTCGTGATGGCGCAGTTGTTTCCGGGGACGATCGCGCTGTTTGCGATCAGCTTCTCGTACTCGTCATGGGAACCGAGCCAGCCGGCGGCTGTGCTTGCAGCCGCCACCCGCGTCCTGGTGATGTGGGGAGGCGGATCGGTTGCGCAGCAACTATTCCTCGTTGCGCTTTCGATCGGCGCGGGCATGCTCATTCACGGACTGCACTGGGCCGTGCTCGGAACGCTCGAGAATTGCAATGCCGCCAGTATCTTCGACGTACCGTTTCACGGTCGACGCGTCGTGTTGCAGATCGCAGTGGCGCCGATACACGCACTAAAAGAGATCGGCTGCTTTCTCATCGTTCCGAAGCACATCCGCTACGCGCGCATGCGCGAAAACGTTCCGAACATCCACAAGGACCTGATGCCGCAGTTTCAGTGGGTCCAGGAGTTCTATCTCTATTCAGCGCAGTTCTTCGCGCACGTTTCGTATGCGCTGCTGATCGCACTCTTTGCGCTGGTGCACTTCACGTTGCTGCATGGCGCTACCGGCCGGCGAATCGTGCTGATCGCCACCATCTACGCACTGATCGGCGTCATGTTCACGCTGGGACGCGTCCAGTTTGCGTCGATGTTCGGCGCGGAGACAGACCTTGCCGAGCGCAGCGAGCGTCTGTTCGCGAAAGACCTTGTCGGTCTTCCTTGAGCCCGCTACGAAATCGCGGCGCGCAGCGCTTCGATCGTGATTCCGGGACTCTTCAGATTCCCGATCAGCGTCAGCGACAGCGACTCCGGATCGACGATCGTTTTCGCCACTCGCTGGATGTCCTCGAGCGTCACGGCGTCGATGTGCTCGATGATGTCGTCGGGCGAGAACTGGCGGCCGAAGTAGTACTCCTGGCGCGCGATTCCGGACATGCGGCTCACCGTTGATTCCAGCGACAGCAGAATCGAGCCTTTGAGGTGGAGCTTGGCGTCGCGCAGCTCGGCGGCGGTCGCTCCTTCCTCTTTGATCTTCTTCATCTCGGCGAGCGTGAGGCTGAGCACGCGCTTGAGATTTTTCGGCATGCAGGCGGCGTAGACGGCTTCGTAGCCGCCGTGCAGGTAGCCGTTGTGATACGACATCACGGTGTAGACGAGTCCCTCTTTTTCGCGGATGCGCTGAAAGAGTCGCGACGACATTCCGCCGCCGAGCACCGTGTTGAAAAGCGCGGCCGCATAACGCTCCTCGGTCTGTTGCGGGAAGCCGCGTGAGCCGAGGCAGAGGTGGACCTGTTCGAGCTCGCGCTTCTCGCGGAGGATGATGTGCTGCGCCGGCGTCGGCGGCTCCCAGTCGCGCCGCAGCGGTGGGCGGGGGTCGGGGGGGAAGTGTTTCTCGAGGAACGGCAGGACCTGCTCCGGCCGGATGTTTCCCGACGCGCAGAAGATGACGTTCGCGGGATGGAACATCTCCGCGTAATGCTCGACGATCTGTTTTCGCTGCAGCCGATTGACCGTCTCTTCGGTGCCGAGGATCGGACGTCCGAGCGGATGATCGGGCCAGAACGCGGTGACGAAAATCTCGTGTACCAGATCGTCCGGCGTGTCCTCGACCATCTTGATCTCTTCGACGACGACCTTCTTCTCGCGCTCGATGTCCTCGACGGTGAACGCCGGATTTCTGACGATGTCGGCGAGGATGTCGATGGCGAGCGGCAGGTGTTCGTCGAGGACTTTGATGTAGTAGCTCGCGTATTCCTTGGCGGTAAACGCGTCGAGCTGACCACCGATCGAGTCGATGGCCTGAGCAATATCCTCAGCGGACCGGCTGCCGGTCCCCTT
>JAOBAU010000240.1 GCA_025463165.1 Acidobacteriota bacterium
CGTGTGGCGGTTCCTTCCGTTGCCACGCGTGCGGCGAGCTGCGCGATGCCGGGATGCTCTCGATACGCGAAGCCGTTGCCGCTCATGAACGTCAGCAGCGCGGTGACCTTCGGCACGTTGTGCAGCGGCACGAGAACGACCGTCAGTCCGTTGTCGAGCTTCCGCTCGGTGATCTTCGGCCATTCCGTCGCACGCGGGGCGGCGGGCGGCGGAGGCGTTTTCTGTTCCGCGAAAAGCGACGTGGCGACGAACAGGAGGAGCGTGGCGATGGCGCGTTTCATTTCGCCACCTCCGCCGGAACGCGATCGATGCTCGTTCGGTTTTGCGGGACGAGATATTTCTTCGCCGCCGCCTGGAGTTGTTCGGCGGTCACGCTGTCGTATGTTTCGAGCACCGTGTTGATCCTTCGCGGGTCATCGCGGAACAGCGCGAATGACGCCAGCAGATTGGCGCGGCCGAAGCTCGTTTCGAGCTGGTCGTACCAGTTCGCGCGGAAGCGGACCTTTGCGTCGGCGAGCTCCTTCGCCGTCACTCCCTTCTCCGCAATGTCGTGCGCGATGGCATCGACCTCTTTCAGAATCTCGTCGCCGGTGTGTCCCGGTTTGTACGTCGTGCGCGACACCATCAGCATCGGCCCGTCGTAATCGAACTCGTTGCCGAGCTCGAAGTTGATGCCGCCGTTCCAGTCGAGCGAGATCGCCTTGTCCTTCACGAGGCGCTGATAGAAACGCGAGCCTTCATCGCCCTGTAGCACGAGATTGAGCAGCGCCATCGGCGCGTAGTCGGCCGACTCCTGATCGGGCATGTGATAGCCAAACGCGAACGCCGGAACGTTCGCAAGCTTGTCGGTCTGTTTGATCCGCTTTTCCGCTTCCTGCGCGCCTTCCGAAATGTCGGGCCGCTCCGGCACCGACTGCAGCGGAATGTCGCCGAAGTACTTCTCGATCGCGGCGCGCGTCGCGGCAACGTCGACGTCGCCGGTGACGACGAGCACGGCGTTGTTCGGCGCGTAATACGTGTGAAAGAACTTGCGCACGTCGTCGATCTTCGCCGCTTCGATCTCGGTCAGGTCGCCGTA
The DNA here is from genome assembly GCA_025463165.1 of Acidobacteriota bacterium. Taxonomy (GTDB): domain Bacteria; phylum Acidobacteriota; class Thermoanaerobaculia; order Gp7-AA8; family Gp7-AA8; genus JAOBAU01. The sequence continues at coordinate 1,079 of JAOBAU010000240.1, forward strand.
GAAGTTGTGCGCGCTGAACCAGTTTTGATTCGCGTTCTGCCAGAGATCGAGCCACTCGAACAGTGCGTACGGCTGATTGAGCACGTTGTTCCGCACTTCCTCGCTGACGACGTTCTGTTGATTCTTCAGGTTCTCTTCGCTGACGTCGAGCGATCGCATCCGATCGGCTTCGAGCCAGAGCGCGGTCTCCACGCTCTCCGCCGGCAGCGTCTCGTAGTAGTTCGTCAGATCGAGTCGCGTCGAGCCATTCAGCTGACCGCCGGCCGCTTCGATCAGCTTCGCGTGCTCGAGCTTCTTCACGTTCGCGGAGCCCTGAAACATCATGTGCTCGAAGAGGTGGGCGAAGCCGGTGCGGCCCTGCGGCTCAACGCGGAAGCCGATGCCGTAATAGACGGCGACGGTCGCCACTGGCGCGACGCGCGACTCCGAGATCACGATCTTCAAGCCGTTCGGCAATCGGTAGTACGTCACCGGAATCTCGGCGTTCGCCGCGAGCGCGGCGGTTGCTATGAAGAGTGTTGCGAGGAGTGCAGCGATTCTTTTCATGTCAGCCTCGTTTCAACTTTGGGCGAATAGAGTGCAAGCGCGGCGGAGATGACGCCGAGGATGCCGCAGGCGGTCCAGAGCAGCGTCGCGTTGTGTTCGAAGGCGAGTGTGCCGAGCGGCGGACCGAGCATCATGCCGAGCGACCACATGAGGACGAGCAATCCCATGTAGCGTCCGCGATATTGCTCGGGTGCGAGGTGCGTCGCGTACGCGCCGGCCATCGGCGACGAGATCATTTCGCCGAGCGTCCAGACGACGACGGTCGCGGCGAGTGCGCCGAAACTGTGCGCGAGTCCGGTGAGTGCGAAGCCGAGACACGACAGAAAGTAGCCGAGCGCGATCACAGGACGCGGCGACATTCGCTGCGTCCACGACGTGATGAAGAGCTCGAGCACGATGATCATCAGTCCGTTGCACGAGATCAGCATCCCGTACTTCGCGGTCGAGAATCCCTGCGACTGCACGTAGAGCGCGAACGTCGAGCCCATCTGAAAATCGACGAGCGTGACGCAAAGCGTGGCGGCGAGAAACGTGACGTAACGCCGGTCGCGCGTCGCGACGATGATCGCTTCGCCGAACCGCTCCTCGACGCGCGCGCTGCGCATTCCGTGCGGCAGAAAGAGGAGCGCGATGATGCCGTAGCCGAGCGATGTAACTGCATCGCCGACGAACAGCCAGAAGAACGAGCGCTCGGCGAGAAAGCCGGCGGTAGCCGGTCCAGCGGCGAAGCCGAGGTTGACGGCGAAGCGATAGAGCCCGAAGGCGGTGACGCGCTGATCGGGCGTGACGAGATCGCCGAGCAGCGCGTGACTGGCGGGGCGATAGAGCTCGGTGGTCATGCCGACGATGAAGGTGATGGCGACGATCATCGCGAAGCCGCGCGCCTGCGACAGCGCCATCATCGCGGCCGCCGAGGAGAACATCGACAGCGCGATGGTGTTGCGCCGGCCGATGCGATCGGCGAGATGTCCGCCGAGGAATGACGCGACGAGATGGCCGGCGCCGTATGCGCCGATCGCGAAGCCGGCCTGCGCGATCGAGTAGCCGTTGCGCGTCAGGTAGAGAATCAGGAACGGCATCACGAACGTGCCGAACCGATTCACGAAACTGCCGCCGAACAGCACCCATGCGGCGGACGGCATGGCGCGGATGTTTGCGATGACCGACGAGTCGTTGGAGGTTAGCGACTGCGTCACTACGCTCCGATCTGCGCGAGCGAGCGGAGGAACGTCGTCACGACGGTTTCGTCGAACTGGCTGCCGGCACCTTCGCGAAGTTTCGTCGCGGCCTGATCGCGTGAGACCGGGATCTGATACGAGTGCGTCGATGTCATCGCGATCCACGCGTCGCACACCTGGATGATGCGTGATGCGATCGGAATCGCCTGGCCGGTCATGCGGCTCGGGTAGCCGCGGCCGTCGACGCGCTCGTGATGACGCAGCACCGCCTGCGCGACTTCGTTGCCCAGCAGCGGCTCGACGAGCGCGGCGCCGACGATCGGATGTTCGGCCAGCCCTTTCATTTCTTCACCGGTGAGGTTCGGACGTTTGTACAAACGTTCGTAGTCGAGGAGGCGAAGGCCGACGTCGTGGACGAGTCCCGCCAGCCGCACGGTCTCGACCTGCGGCGGCGCGAGCTCCATCGCGATGGCGAGGCGCTGCGCCATCACCGACACCTGCCGCGAATGATCGACGAGCTCGGGATAGCGCTGAAAGTCGGGCTCGAGCAGTTTCTCCGCGATGAGCTGGCGGTCATTGCGTCCGCCGCTCGCGGCGATCGCCGATTCGACGGACTGCTCGACCTGGCGAAGGAAGATGTGCATCGCGCGCTGCGCCTGCGCTTCCGGCGTCCGCTCGAATGCGACGGTGAGCACGAGTCCTTCGACGGAGTGCGCGTTCACCGGCGCGCTGAGAATCGTCGAGATGCCGTCGGCACTGACCGGCACGACCTGCACGCCGAACGGATAAACGACCTGCGGCCGCGTGGTGATGGCCGGCTGATGCGTTTTCTTCAGCCACGCCTGCAGATGATCCTGCAGCAGATCGAGCGCGTCTTCGGTGACGGTGGCGATGGCGACGATCGCCTGCGGATTGTTGACGTGTCCCGCCGCGGAGAAGCATGCGAGCACGGCGCCGGGAATGGCGATGGCGGCGGGGAGGAGCAGCCGCACGACTTCGAAATCGTGCTCGGTCAGCACGCGTTTCGCCGTCGCCGCGTGCGCGAGCTGGCGTTTGGCGAGGAGCTCGCGCGCCTGCTCGATCGTCTTCATCGCCTGCGCGGAGAGCTCGTGCGGACCTGCCGCAACGACGTTGTTCGCCGCCGCCGACGACGCGATGAAATGCGCATCAATGTTCGAAGGCGCAACGCGCTGCGGCGGAGCATCGGCTAATGCAACCGGTCCGACGCCGAAGAGGTTTTTCGCGCTCAGGACCGCCAGCATTTCGTCCGCGATCTTCCGCGCCGCTTCGACGTCAGGCGCATCGAACGGTTTGCGGCCCGCTTTGTCGCGCATGTCGATGAAGCCGACGAGCCGGCCGCGCGAGAAGAGCGGCGTGGCGAGGATGCGATCCGTTCCCTGACGAAAGAGAATCTCGGAGAAGCGCTGATCGGTGCCGAGGCCGTTGACGTAGAAGGCGTTGCGTTTGACGGCGAGACGATCGACGAGATCGTCAGTTCCCTTGACGATGCGCCGCGTCGAATCGTTGTACTGATAGCTCGTGACGAGCTCGTAGATTTTTTCGTTGAGGTCGTGCGACGCCGAGATGAAGAGCGCCGCTTTCGTCGCCTGAACGTGCTCGACGCAGCCATAAAGGATCTGCTTGAGCGTCGGCTCGATCGCTTTGACCTCGTTGAGCATGGGCGAAGTATACGGGGAGGTGCTGAGTGC
>JAOBAU010000263.1 GCA_025463165.1 Acidobacteriota bacterium
AGGCCAGCTCTCAACATCGACACTTCCGCCGTGCTCCACAATGATTCCATGAACGACCGCGAGGCCGAGGCCGGTCCCCTGCCCCACCTCTTTCGTGCTGAAAAAGGGTTCGAACACGTGCGATCGCGTGCCCTCAGTCATGCCGCTGCCGGTGTCTTCGACCTCCAGAAACACCTGCCCGTCGCAGACGCCGGAGCGCAACGTGAGCGTGCCCCCGCAAGGCATGGCATCCCGCGCATTGATCGCAAGATTCAGGAGCACCTGCTGCATCTGTCCGGAATCGCCTCGCACGGATAGTCGCTGCGACGGGGTCTCCAGAACGATGCTGATGTTTTCCGGGATCAGCTGCCGCAGCAACAGGCTCGCCTTCTGCACTTCTTCGCCCAGATCGAGGTCCGCCTTTTCCTTGACGACATCGCGGGAAAACAGGAGAAGCTGCTGTGTAAGACCGGCGCCTCGCTTGATCTGAGCCGCCATATCAGCACCGATTTTCGTAATCTGCTCACCACCACCGCTCAGCCGGAGGAATGCGGACATGGACAGCAGCGCCTGCAGGAGATTGTTGAACTCATGCGCCACGCCGGCTGCCAATTGCCCTACGGCCTCCATTTTCTGGCCCTGACGGAGTTGTGCTTCCAATTGCCGGTGAGCGGTAATGTCGCGGGCAATGGTCGAGATGAATTCGACAGACCCGTCGGATCTCTTGTGAGCCAGAATGATCAGCGAGATCGCAACTATGCCGCCGGAGAGGCTCATGAAATCGGTCTCACCGCGCCAGACGCCATTGAGGATCGCTGTTGGAATGCCTTCTGTGGCGACGACGTGCGTATCGGGATTGCGCAGGAAATCGGCGATTGTGTATCCGGTGACGTCGGCGTGGTCAGCAAGACCAATCATCTCGCGGCCACCGTGATTGACGTAGAGGAGGTGACCGGCGATGTCGCTGATACTTACGAGATCCGGTGTGGCCTCATGAATCGCGGCAAGACGAGCCCAGCCCTCTTCGCTTCGCGTCCGCTCTTTAAGCAGAACGTCCTCCATGATCTTGCGCTCGATGGCATAGCGCAGCGCGCGCAGAAGGCCGCTCTCGATCTGGCCTTTGATGAGATAGTCCTGCGCCCCCTCCTGCAGTGCTCGCACCGCCATCGATTCGTCGTCCAGGATCGTCAGCACAACCAGCGGAACTCGGGGCGCCGCCGCGTGGGCCCGCCGCACCGCATCCAACCCCTCCGCGTCCGGCAGACCCAGATCGAGCAGGATGATGTCGACCGGCTGTTCGGAGAGATACCTCTCCGCCGCTCGCATCGTCGTCACGTGGGTGACTTCCGTATTGTACGAGCCCTGATCCCTGAACATCTCGCGGAGCAAACGAGCGTCTCCGGCGTTGTCCTCGATCAAAAGGAGTTTTGTAATCGATATCGGGTTCATTCGGGCTCCTTCTGCTGCGGTAACCTGACCATCGTCAACCAGAAATCATTGATGGTACTGACCAGACTTTCGAAGGCCTCAAGCTGTACCGGCTTATTGAGGTAGCAGTTCGCGTGAAGCTGATAGCTCTTTGTAATATCGCCCTCTTCTTCAGAAGTCGTCAGAATGACGGTAGGAATTGTCTTGAGGACGTCATCGCTCTTGATCTGCGCCAGGACCTCGCGTCCGTCCATCCTGGGAAGGTTGAGATCGAGCAGGATGAGATCGGGCCGAGGCGCTTGCACGTGCACGCCCTCCCGCCTTAGAAAAGCCATTGCCTCAACACCGTCATACGCCACGTGCAATTCGACGGCGGAATTAGCGTCGCGGAAGGCTTCCCGTGTGAGCCGGATGTCTCCGGGACTTTCTTCCACCAGCAGCACCTTCAATGGCACGCCTGGTTTCCCCATGACTTTCATAATTTCCTCTCGTTTCCTGCCAGCGCAAAGCTGAACGTGGAACCCATCCCGGGTTGTGATGCGACTGTGATACTGCTGTCGTGGCGCTCGACGATCTTCTTGCAAATGGCAAGGCCAATACCTGTGCCGGCAAACTCTTCCCGCTTGTGCAGACGCTGGAACATCCCGAAAATCCTGCCGACGTATTTTTCGTCGATCCCAAGACCATTGTCCTGTATGGAAAACAACCACTTCTTCACGTCGTGCCGAACGGCCGAGATGTGCACGGTCGGCGTCCCGGGCCCCTGATACTTGATGGCGTTACCGACGAGATTCTGAAACAATTGAACCAGCTGCATCTGGTCTGCAAGGACAGTGGGCAGCGGATCGTGCGTCACGAGAGCACCACCTTCCTCGATGGCACCGCGCAGGTTCAGGAGCGCCTGTTGCAGCGCACCTTCACTGGAAGTCGCTGTTAATTTACGACCCTCGGTTCCAATGCGCGAATAGGCCAGCAGGTCCCTGATCAGACCCTGCATCCGGTTTGCGCCGTCGACGGCGAACGCGATGAACTCGTCCGCGTCGGAATCCAGCCTTCCCTTATATCGTCGGGAGAGGAGTTGCGTGTAACTCGCCACCATTCGCAGCGGTTCCTGCAAATCGTGCGAGGCAATGTAGGCAAATTGTCCTAATTCCTCGTTCGAGCGATTGAGCTCGTCCACCTTTCGCAGGAGATGCGCTTCGGCTGCTTTTCGCGTGGTGATGTCGCGTATGGCGGCCGTCACCAGAATTCCGTCGGCATTTTCCAGCGGGCTGAGCATGATCTCGATCGGAAACTCACTCCCGTTCTTCCGCCGCCCGACGAGCTCAATCCCGGTGCCGATCTGCTGCGCCAGTGCTTCAGCGGTGGAGCGAAGTCCGTCAGCGATCAGCCGTTCCGCGAAACCTTCCGGAATGATGTTCCGAACCTGCTGGCCAAAGAGCTCATCCCGCGAATATCCGAACTGGTTTTCAGCCTGAACGTTCAGCAGCACGATTTCGCCCGCCTGGTTGACGACCACCATCGCGTCGGGAGCCGCCTCCAGCAGTCCGCGATATCTGCTCTCCAACTGCGCCAGATGGCTTTCCGCTGCCTTGCGCACGCTGATATCGCGAATTGCCGCTGTTACGAGGATTCCCTCGGCATTTTCGAGGGGACTGAGCATGATCTCGATCGGAAACTCGCTCCCATTTTTTCGCATCCCGATGAGCTCAATTCCGGTCCCGATCTGCTGCGCGAGCGCCTCAGTGGTGGGGCGAAGACCATCGGCGAGCAGACGTTCCGCAAAACCTTCCGGAATGATGTTTCGGACCTGCTGCCCAAAGAGCTCGTCCCGCGAGTAGCCGAACTGTTTCTCCGCCTGAACATTCAGCAGCACAATCTCGCCGGCCTGGTTGACGACGACCATCGCATCAGGCGCCGCCTCCAGTAGTCCGCGATATCGGCTTTCCATTTGCGCCAGATGCTTTTCCGCGTCTTTACGCAGGCTGATGTCGCGAATTGCCGCTGTTATGAGGATTCCCTCGGCATTTTCGAGGGGACTGAGCATGATCTCGATCGGAAACTCAGTGCCGTTCTTCCGGAGGCCGGTGAGCTCAATTCCGCTCTCGATCTGCTGCGCCAGTGCGTCCGCTGCCGATCGGAGCCCGTCGGCGATCAGCCGCTCCGCGAAACCCTCGGGAACGATGTTTCTGACCTGTTGCCCTATGAGCTCGTCGCGCGAATATCCGAACGCCTTTTCGGCCTGAACGTTCAGCAGGACGATCTCTCCCCGCGGGTTCACCACCACCATCGCGTCGGGAGCCGCTTCCAGCAATCCTCTGTACCTGGCTCCCGATTCCCTGCTTTCACTGAGATCGTGGCTGAACTCGGAAAAACCGCGCAGGTTCCCCGACGCGTCCCTCAATGCCGTGAAGGTGACACTCGCCAGAAAGCGAGAGCCGTCCTTTCGCACGCGCAACCCCTGTTCCTCATGCCGGCCGTTGAGCGCGGTAAGCCTCAGTACCTCCTCCGGCCTGCCGCGCTCGACATCGTGCGCCGGGAAAAAGCAGGAAAAGTTGCGGCCGATGATCTCATCGGCTTTGTAGCCTTTGATCCGTTCGGCGCCAGCGTTCCAGCTGACGATCTGACCGCGCGTATCCATCATGAAAATCGCGTGGTCCGCAACTCCGTCGAGGAGCATCCGATATCGTTCTTCGCTTTGGCGGAGCTCTTCCTCTGCCCGCCGGCGCTCCCCTTCGGTCCTGGCCAGATTTTTCTCGGCGTCCCTGCGCACGCTGATGTCGCGGATTGCCGCGGTGACCAGGATTCCTTCGGCGCTTTCCAGGGGGCTCAACATGATCTCGATCGGAAACTCGCTTCCGTCCCTGCGAAGCCCGGTGAGCTCGATCCCGGTCCCGATCTGCTGCGCCAGCGCCTCCGCCGCGGATCGGAGACCGTCGGCAACCAGCCGTTCCGCGAACCCCTCCGGAATGATGTTCGTAACCTGCTGCCCCAACAGCTCATCGCGGGAGTATCGGAACTGCTTCTCCGCCTGAACGTTCAGCAGCACGATCTCGCCCGCCTCGTTCACGACCACCATGGCATCAGGAGCCGCTTCCAGGAGGCCGCGATACCGGGCGCCCTCCACGCTCTCCCCTGACGGAGCTCCGCCGGGCAGCGCCCGCGCCGTGACAGCTGGTATCAATATTTTGCGATACATATGGCTGAAATAGTATGCAAACAGCGCGCCGTGGCTCGATAATCGCCAAGCAACATTGTTTGCAGCAGGTTAGCTGAACGAGGCTTAATTCATCATAGTCCGAAATACGGACAGCCGTCCGATTTCGCGAGACTTTCCTGCCCCCGCAGGACGTGTGGAGTAAGCCGGCCGCCGCGAAGAACGCGCGCCTGACACACACCGGCTGCCACTTCAGGAAGGAGCCTTCCTCACGCACACGATCGTCGACGACGCAGCGTTCGACTCCCCCGCCAGTTGACGCCGCCCTGCCCGCCCGCTATCCTCGGCCCCTTCGGAAATAGCACCCGAAGACAGTTCGTTGCGATCGCAGCAAACAGGCGCTTAGCTCAGCTGGTAGAGCATCACCTTCACACGGTGGGGGTCAGCGGTTCGAGTCCGCTAGCGCCTACCAAATCGCAAACTCAAAACGCCGCTCAGGTCGACAGGACCGGGCGGCGTTTCTGTTTTACTGGTCCGTCGCGCGGGCAAACCATTTCTGATTCACGCGCGCGAACTTCATGTCCTTCCTGCCCACCGTCGCCACCGCCGAGTCGCCGTCGATCCTGACGTTCTGCGCTCGCCCGCCTGGAGCAAACAACGACGCAGCGTCCTGTCCCTTTGGCATATGGGCTTTCAAATAAACGACCGCGTCGGTGACAAACGCGGGGAGATCTGCATTCTTGAAGATTTCCGCGGGAGGTTTGTTCAGCGGCATGTTGAGCTTGTGTTTGGCGATCAGCGCGTCGACCTCTTTCTGTGCTTTCTCGCCTGCCTTCGGATCATCCATGTTTGCGAGCGTCGAGAAAACAACAGCGGTGGCCATGACCAGTGCGAAATCGTTGCGGTCGTCGGGATAAATGACCGCGAGCAGATCGCGCCCTTTTCCGGCGGCAAATGCGGAATTCATCCGACTCAGGACCGCATCGACCGATGCGGCGCCGTCGTTCGGACCGGGAGCGATTTTGGGGACGGCCGGCGAAGAGGAAGGAATGACGGACGTCGCTGCGGCCACGGCGGGCGTTTTTTCGCCGATACCGATCCCCACCGTCAGACTGAACGGCACCTTGATCTGGCGGGTGTTCTGCCAGATGTCGAACTCGGCGCTCACGACCTTTTCTTTGCTTTTCAGATCGAAGTTCATTTCACCGGCGTCATTCATGTAGCCCGAGCTCGTTCGGCTGGACTCGATCAGCTCTCCTTTCGCGTCGTAGAAACGGACCGCGTGAATGGTGTTCATGAACGAGCGCGGCAAACCGACGCCGAGGTCTGTCGAGTCGTCGCCGGGCGTCACGCTTTTGATGGTGATGGTGACGTTCCCAACCTTCATCGTCCGCGCCGGCTCGAGACGGACGCTGGCAACGCGCGTCGCTTTGGTCGCGCCCGCGATCGACATCGCAACGGACCCCTGCACCCTGAGCGAAGACGCGCCGGCAGCGGGACGCCCGCGAACTTCCACTTCGACCAGCCCTGCCGCGCGATCCTCGCTGATCTTCGGGAACGGACCGAAGCGGCCCTCCTCAAGGAGATTCTGGCCGGTGCTGTCCGTGAACGCATCAACGCGGCTCGCGTCATCGTCGATCTCCACGATTCCGCTGCCGTCCGGTGCCTGGATGGACAGAGCGACCGTGGTCCCGGGACTCTCATTGAAGGCGCGCAGCTCCGAGCCGTTCGCGCCGCTACCGCTGCCGACGACGCGGATGCCCGCGACAGAGATCTGTGGCATCGGAGCGGAAGCGGATTTCGCGACCGGCTTGGTCGCCGCTCCGGCCGACACGGCGATAAGGATTACGGTGATCGAACGAAGCGCCAACAGGGGATTGAGGGAGATGATCCGCATGATCCGCCTCCAGTCGTGGCAGTAGATGGTATTCCTATCGGCGAACCCCGGCGATGTTCCCGCATCAGGCGCGCGCTGCCGGAGCGACCGCCGGCAGAGGAAGAGCCACGCCTGACGATTTGCGGTGGCGGAGCTTCTCCATGTACACGTAGAAGACCGGCGTCACGAACAGCGTCAGCGTCTGCGAAAAGAGCAAACCGCCGACGACAGCGAGGCCGAGCGGACGGCGCGACTCCGAACCGGCGCCGAATCCCATCGCGATCGGGAGCGTGCCCATCAGCGCCGCCATCGTCGTCATCATGATCGGCCGGAATCGGACGACGCATGCGTGGTAGATCGCCTCTTCAGGCGGCGTCCCGGCCTTCTGCGCTTCGATCGCGAAGTCGACCATCATGATGCCGTTCTTCTTGACGAGGCCGACGAGCATGATGATGCCGACGAATGCGTAGATCGACAGATCGACGTGAAAAAGCAGCAGCGTGAGCAGCGCTCCGAATCCCGCGAACGGCAGCGCTGAGAGAATCGTCAGCGGATGTATGAAACTCTCGTACAGGATGCCGAGGACGACGTAGATCACTGCAATGGCGATGATGAGCAGCAGCCCGAGACTGCCGAGCGATGACTGGAACGCCTGCGCATTTCCCTGGAACGATGTGGTCACCGTCGACGGAAGCGTCGCTCGCGACGCCGCGGTGACGTCGCTTACAGCCTGGCTGAGCGAATAACCCGGTTTCGTGTTGAATGAAATCGTGACCGACGGCAACTGGCCCGAATGATTGACCGCCAGCGGACCGATCGATTTGCTGATTTTCGCGACCGTGCTGATCGGGACGAGATTCCCTGACGATGCCCTCGCGTAAAGCATCGACAGCGCTTCGGGATTTGCCTGGAACTCCGGCTGAAGCTCGAGGATCACGTAGTACGTGTTGGTCGGCGCATAGATCGTCGAGATCTGGCGCGTCGCATACGCGGACGAGAGCGCATCGTCGATCTGCTGCTCGGTCAATCCGACGGATGCCGCGCGTTCGCGATCGACATCGACGACCAGCGTCGGGTTCTTCATCAGCAGGTCTGTATTGACATCGATCAAACCGGGGAGCGTTTTCATCCTGTCGACCAGCGCCTGCGACGCGGTGTAGAGCGTCTGCGTGTCGGCGCCCTGCAATGTGTATTGAAAGGGCGAAGCCGACTGTCGTCCGCCGACGCGGATCGGCGGCGGGTTCTGCAGCGACGCCGTGATTCCCGGAATCGCATTCAGCTTCGGCCGCAGCCGCGCCATCACCTGGTCGACCGACGATTTGCGCCGCGGCATCGGCACGAGGCGGAGCAGGAGCGTGCTCGTATTTCCGGCGCGGACGTACGAGACGAAGTTTGCAACGTCGGGATCTTTCGATACGACATCCATCGCCGCGCGCTGGTGGCGAACCATGTCGGGAAACGCGATGCCCTGCTGCGCCTGCAGCGAGATGCGAACGTCGCCTGTGTCTTCGCTCGGAATGAATCCCTTCGGCACCGCGCGGAACAGCCAGACGGTTCCGGCGAGAACCACCACGGAGATGGCCATCGTCGTCGCGCGCCGGGCGAGGCAGAGCCGCAGTCCCCGTTCGTAGAGGTGCAGCATCGCGTCGAAGCCGCGCTCCGTCCATCGATAGAGTTTCCCGTGCGCTTTGTTTCCGTGAGCGCGCAGCATCCGCGCGGAGAGCAGCGGCGTCAGCGTCAGCGAGACGAAGCCGGAAACGAGGATGGCGGCGCCGATCGTCACCGCGAATTCATGGAAGAGGCGCCCGAGGATGCCGCCCATGAAAAGAATCGGGATGAAGACGGCGGTGAGCGAGATCGTCATCGAGACGATCGTGAAGCCGATCTCTTTCGAACCGTTCAACGCGGCGTCGAGCGGCTGCTCGCCCATCTCCATGTGCCGCACGATGTTCTCGAGCATGACGATGGCGTCGTCGACGACGAAGCCGACCGACAGCGTCAGCGCCATCAGCGACAGGTTATCGAGCGAGTAGCCGAACAGGTACATCACCGCGAACGTACCGACGATCGACAACGGCAGAGCGAGCGACGGGATGATCGTGGCGGAGATGTTTCTCAGGAAGAGAAAGATCACCATCACGACGAGGACGAGCGTCAGCAGCAGCGTGAACTTCACGTCGGCGACCGATGCGCGGATGGCGTCGGCGCGGTCGCGATAGACCTGCAGGCTGACGCTGCCCGGCAACTGCTTTTGAAACGCCGGCAGCAACGCACGAACGCTGTCCGACACCTGCACGACGTTCGTGCCGGGCTGTTTCTGAATCTCGAGGACGAGCGCGCGTTTGTTTCCGTACCACGCCGCCTGCTGATTGTCCTGCACGTCATCGAGCACGTTGCCGACGTCCGAGAGATGGACGGGGCGGCCGTTTTTCCACGTCACGGTGACGCGGCGATAGTCGGCGGCTTTGAGCAGCTGTCCGTTCGATTGCACCGTGTACGCGGTGTACGGACCTTTCATCACGCCGGTCGGCTGACTGTCGTTGCTCGTGCGCACGGCGTTGACGACTTCGTCGATGCCCATGCCGCGCGCGGCGAGCTGGCGCGGGTCGAGCTGAATGCGCACCGCGTATTTCTGTGCTCCCTGCACGGCCACCTGCGCGACGCCCTGCACCATCGAGATGCGTTGCGCCATCAGCGTCTCCGCGTATTCATCGAGCTGATTCATCGGCATCGTGTCGGAGGCGAGCACGAGATAGAGAATCGGCGAATCGGCCGGATTGACCTTCGTGTACGACGGTGGCGCCGGCATGTTCGGCGGCATTTGCCGCGCCGCCGTGGCGATCGCCGCCTGAACATCCTGCGCGGCGGTGTTGATGTCTTCCGTCAACGTAAACTGCAGCGTGATCGACGTGCTGCCGAGCGACGACGACGACGTCATCGAGTCGAGTCCGGCGACCGTCGAGAATTGCTTCTCGAGCGGTGTGGCGACCGCAGCGGCCATCGTCTCCGGACTCGCACCCGGCAGCGACGCGTTAACCTGAATGGTCGGAAAGTCGACGTTCGGCAGATCGCTCACCGGCAGCTGCCGATAGGCCATCACTCCGAACATGAGGAACGTCAGCATGACCAGCGTGGTCATGACGGGACGACGGATGAAGGTCTCTGCAATATTCATAATGGCCGCCGTTTCACAACGACTGTCTGATGCTGACTTTGCTCTTCGGCGTGAGGTTCAGCTGTCCGTCGGTAACGATCGTCTCGCCTGCCGCGACACCGCGGTCGACGATCGCGATCTGCTCCACCTGCTGCGCCACGGCGACGGAGCGCATCTCCACTGACTTGTTGCTCCTGACGACGTAGACGTACTGTCCGCTCTGACTGGTTTGCACAGCCTGCGCGGGGACGACGACTGCCCTCGGGCGCTTCGAGACACTGACAGTTGCGTTCACGTACTGACCTGGCCACAACACGCCGCGGTCATTGGCGAAACTCGCCTTCAACGAGATCGTGCCGGTCGGCGAATCGACCATGTTGTCGATGAACGCGAGCCGGCCGCTCTCGGTTGTCGAGCCGCCCTGCGGCAATGCCGTCACCGCAAGTCCGCCGCCCGCGGCGCGAATCACGGCGAGCTGACTCTCGGGCAGTGAGAACTGCACGCTGATCGGCCGGACCTGATTGATGACGATGACCGGCGTGACGTCGTTGGCCTTGACGACGTTCCCTTCGTGAACCTGCAGCAAACCGGTGCGACCTTCGAGCGGCGAGCGGATCTCGCAGTACGAGAGTTGCTGGCGCGCGTCGTCAGCGGCCGCGCGATCGGCGGCAACAATGGCGCGCGCCGCTTCCGCAGCGGCGCTGATCGCATCGAACTGCTCGCGCGACACGATGCCTCCCAGACTCGCATACCGCGCTTTCTCCGCCTCAGCATTGACGAGCTGCGCCTGATCGCGCGCGAGAATCGCCTGCGCCTGCCGCAGCGCCGCCTGATACGGACGCGGATCGATCGAGAAGAGCAGCTGTCCCTGATGCACTTCATCGCCTTCACGAAACCAGACCCGCGTCAGCTGGCCGGAAACCAGCGCGCGGACCGCGACCGACTGCATTGGCTGAACGGTGCCGACCGCTCGGAGTTGCACCGGAACGTCTTTCTGCTGCGCGGTAGCGACGGTCACCGGAATGGTTACTTCAGCCGCTTTCGGCGGATTTGATTTACATGCGACGAGCAATGCGATTGAGAGGAGCCATGCGCGTTTCATTGACGTTTCTCCTGGTCAGAACTGCGGCAGCAGCTGGACGAATTGTTTGACGAAGGACTTCCCGTTCGAACGGTCGAACCAGAGCTGGACGACGACGTCCACCGGTTCCGTGCTTCTCATGAACCCGCCGTTCGAGCGCGCCCACGCGGAAAGATTGACGGTGACCGAGCTCTCCGGATTGATCGCCATCGTGATCGGATCGTCGGCACGCAATGAGTACGCGCCCTTTCCCTGCGTGCGAAGCACGATGCGGCGAAGGGTGATCGACTGATCGACCAGAGGATTCTTAATCGTGAGCTGGTACTGCACGTTGATCGGACCGCGGAACGTAAACATGTCGGGCGCGGGATTGATCTGTGTCAGTTGCGCCTCGACGGCCGGCGTGTCCGCCGCCATCAGCGAGACTGCAGTCATAAGAACGACGAATGCGGCGATGATTTTCGATTTCATGTCTCAAGTCCTTTCGTGTCAGGTTCCGGCGGCATAGCGCCCGAGCCATAAGCCAATGAAGAAAACGATCGCTCCGCCGACGATCACCTGAACGACAGTTCGCCACAGCGCGCTGCGCATGTAGCGGTAGCGGATGTACGCGATGGCGAGCAACTCGAGGATGACGACGACATAGGCAGTCGCCATCGCCGTGCGCAGATCGCCGATGAGGAAGGGAAACGTGTGGAACATGCCGCCGAGCGCGGTTCCGATGCCGGTGATCGCCCCGCGCATCCAGGGCTCGCCTCGCAGCGACACTTTCCCATCGTCGGAAAGCGCCTCGGCGAATCCCATGCTGATCCCGGCGCCGACGGCAGCGGCGAGGCCGACAAAGAATGCGGCTCGCGACGAGCCGGTCAGATTCGCCGTCGCGAACAACGGCGCGAGCGTCGATACCGATCCGTCCATGAGGCCGAGAAGCGCTGGCTGCACGAAGCGCAGCACGAGCCGCGAATCCGCCGCGGCTGATTCCTCGATCGGCGTCGTGATCGCGGTCATGACGACGCCACCGTGTGCGCGCGTCGCGGTGAAGCGAGCGCGAGGATGCTGGTCACGAGCTCGTTCGGCTCGATCGGCTTGGCGAGGTAAGCCTGAAATCCGCTCGACAGAATTTTGTCGCGATCGTCCTGACGAACGTAAGCGGTGAGTGCAATGGCAGGAACATCTGACAGCCGGCGGACTTTCGAGATGAATGCGAGCCCGTCCTCGCCCGGCATTCCGATATCGGAGAGCAGGACGTCCGGGTTCGTACGTGAGAGCAGCGTGTAAGCGTCTGGTGCATTGGTGGCGGCAACGACCGTCGCGCCGGCGGACCGCAGGACGAAGCTCACCAGGTCGAGCGTCGGTCGATGGTCGTCGACCGCGAGAATCGTCAGGCCGGCGAGGGCAGCGGCGTGCGGCATGTCCGACGATTTCGCGACCGCCTCGCTGCGCGTGAACGGCATGATCGGCAGCGACACGCGGAACGTTGCTCCTTCTCCCGTGCCGCCGCTGCTGGCGCGAACGGTTCCGCCGTGCGCCTGCACGAGGTGGTTGACGATCGAGAGTCCGAGACCGAGGCCTTTGTGGACGCGCGCCTTCGACGCGTCGGCCTGGCGGAACGGATCGAAGACATGCGGGAGAAAATCGGCGCCGATCCCTTCTCCGCTGTCCTGCACCACGATGACCGCCTGCGAATCGGTACGCTGCAGACGGACGTTGATGCGGCCTCCGCGCGGCGTGAACTTCACCGCGTTCGAAACCAGGTTCCAGACGACCTGCTGCATGCGATCGGGATCGGCCGATACGCGGATCTGTTCATCGAGATCGAGCCTGAGCTCGACGCCCTTCGCATCCGCGGCCGTTCGCACGGAGTCAACTCCGGCGCGCGTGACCTCGGCAAGGTCGATCGTCCGAATCGACAGCCGCATCTTTCCCGACATGATTCGCGAGACGTCGAGAAGGTCGTCGATGAGCCTGGCCTGGACTGCCGCGCAGCTTTCAATCGTGTGCAATCCCTCGTTCAACAACTCGGAGCGGCGTTCATCGATGAGGATGCGCGACCAGCCGAGGATCGCGGTGAGCGGCGTGCGGAGCTCGTGCGAGACCGTGGCGATGAACTCGTCCTTGATCCGGTTCGCGCTTTCGGAGCGCTCACGCGCGTCGCGTTCGGCACGAGTGGCGCGATCGATCTGCAGCAGCGTAATGAGCAGAAGGAGAGCCGCGACCGCGCTGGTGAGCATGATCATCGTCGCGGCGCGCTCGCTGCTGCTGGTTGCCGACGCGCGCTGCGTCGCTCGAGTCGTCCGCTCCTGCTTCATCAACTCCGCGGCGAGACTCCGGACGCGCATCATCAGTTCGTTCCCCTGATTCGTCATGACCATCCCGAGCGCCGCCTGCGGCCCGTCCGTTCGATAGCGCGCGATCGTCCCCGCGAGCTCGTTCAGCTTCGTCTCGACGGCGTCGCGCAGGTTGAGGACTCGCGGCTGCTGCACCGGATCGGCAGCCGTCAAGATCCGCAGTCGCTCGATGTGCTTCTCGACTCGCGCGCGCCCCTCGTAATACGGCTGGAGATAACCGCCGCGGCCGGTCAGCAGGTAGCCGCGCTGGCCGCTCTCGGCGTCCCGCAGCGCACCGAGCGCTTCGTTCATCTCCTCGACGATGTTGTCCGAGTTGCGCGACGCTCGAAATCTGTCGGTGACCGTGACGAGCTCGTGGGACGAGATCAGACCGTTCACAGCGATCACTGCGAACAGGAACGCAGCGGCGAGGACGAACGCCTGTCTACGAAGCCATACCGGCAGTTGCATGATCCGCCTCCATTGATGATTGAAGAGCGCGACGGACGACGAGCAGCGTTACGTCGTCGTCATAAGGCCGGCCTCCGCCGAAAGCGTGAAGAGCGTCGACGATCGCGCGGCAGGTTTCTTCCGCCGGTTTTCCGCCTTCGTGCGTGAGGAGCTCGTTCAGGCGTGCTTCGCCAAACTCCTCGCCGGTGGGATTCTCGTACTCCGTCACGCCGTCGCTGTAGATGACGAGACGATCGCGTTCCGCGAGCTCGATCGTCACCGACTGATATGCCGCCTCGGCAAAGATGCCGACAACAGGTCCCGTCGACTGCAGCGCGATGAGCGTTCCGTCTTCGCGCGTGACGATCGGCGCGTTGTGTCCCGCGTTCACATACGTGAAGCGGCCGCTGGCCGTGTCGAGCACGCCAAAGAACACCGTCACGAAAAAGCGGGTGCGCAGCCGCTGATGCAGCAGGCGATTGAGAGCAATCAGCACGCTTTCCGGCGTCGCGCCGCTCGAAACAAGCGCGCGCAACGCGGCCTGCACGTTCGACATCACCAGCGCGGCGGCGATCCCTTTCCCGGAAACGTCTGCGAGACAGAGGGCCAGCTGATTCGGTCCGGCGTCGATCACATCGTAGTAATCGCCGCCCACCGTCCAGAGAGGGATCCAGCGTGAAGCGATGTCGACGTTCGCCAGTCGCGGGATCGCCGGAAGCAGGTGCCGTTGTACGTCCTGCAGCAGATCTCGCTGGCGCCGGACCTGTTCGCGCAACGCGCTGACGACGACGTTGATGAAGAAAAACACGATCAGGATCGAGACATCGTTGACCCACGCGAGCGGCGCTTTGGGCTCGGCCAGCGGCCCGATCGTGTCGGCGACGGCCCAGATCACCGCGGCAAACAGAGCCAGCCACTGCGCCGTCGCACGTCCGACGACCCACGCTGCCGTGGCAACGGGGACAAGATAGAAAATCGTCAGGAGGGTCATCGAACCGGAGAAGTGGTCGACCGCTCCAATCGCGACGATGGACGCCGCGGCGCCGAGGACGAATCGAGAAGCCGGAATGGCCTCGATGCGTCTCGTCCAGAGCGTCAAATTGAAATTCATCGTCATGGAAGGCAAGGTAAGACCGCGAGTTCCACGCGGCGATTGCACGAAGGGCGGCGCGGATTACACGTTCGTATAAGGAGCGGGAGCGGCGGTAAGATCGGCGGCATGAGCTCGATCAGGCGCACCGCCGGGTCGTTCCTTCTCGGCTGCGTCGCGCTGGCGGCGCTGACGTTCGTCTGCCTGAAGGTGCAGCTCAGCGCGCCCGTTCTCTATCTGCTCGTCGTGGTCTTCGTGGCGCTCGACGGAAGCTTCATCGCCGCGGCGTGCGTGTCGGTCGTCGCCGCGCTGTCGCTTCAATACTTTTTTGCGTTGCCGATTTTTTCTCTTCAGGGTGCCGATTCGCGGAACGCGATGCGCCTGGTAATGTGGCTCGTGACGGCGTTCGTCATCAGCCATCTCGTCATTCGTGCGCGTCGCCGCGAAAAGAACCTGCAGCTCGTTATGGACGCGATGCCGGCGCTCGTCGTGGCCGGCTCAACGGAAGCAGCAGCCGACGTCTACTGCAATCAGCGCTTCGTCGATTACACCGGACGCTCACCCGACGACATGCACGGCGAAGGACTGCACAGCGTCGTGCATCCCGACGATCAGCTCTGGTATCGAGCGGAATGGAAGAGCGCGGTCGCGAGCGGCCAGCCGGTCACGGGCGAAGTCCGGCTGCGCGATCGGCGCGGCGAATATCGTCTGTTTCTTCATCACCTGTTTCCGATGCGCGACGCGTCGGAACGGGCGCAGTGGTGCAGCACCTTCATCGACATCGATGACCGCAAGCGCGCCGAGGAAACATTGCGCCACGCGCAGGAAGATCTCGCCCGTGTCAGCCGCGTGACGATGATGGGCGAGCTCGTCGCCTCGATTGCGCACGAGGTCAACCAGCCGCTCGCCGCGATCGTCACGAACGCGAACGCGTCGCTGCGCTGGCTCGCGGCAGACCCGCCGAACCTCGACGAAGTCCGCGCGGCGACCGTTCGAATCATCAGCGACGGCAATCGGGCGAGCGACGTCGTCGCGCGCATCCGCGGATTGCTCGGCAGGAAAGAGACGCAGAAAGAACCGCTGCGCGTCGATGACGTGATCGGCGACGTCGTCGCACTGGCGGAAGCGGAAGCGCAGCGCAAGGGAACGTCGGTGCAACTCGAGCTGTCCGCAACGCCTGCCATCGTCGCTGATCGCGTCCAGCTCCAGCAGGTTCTCCTCAATCTCATGCTCAACGGAATGGAGGCGATGAACGGCGTGACCGGGCGTTCGAAAACGCTGACGATTCAATCGCGCCCGGATAAGCACAACGGCGTCTTCGTCGCAGTCCGCGACTCGGGGGCCGGCATTTCCGAAGAACACATGCCTCACATCTTCGATGCGTTCTACACGACGAAAACCGGCGGACTCGGCATGGGGCTCGCGATCGGCCGTTCGATCATCGAAGCGCACGGCGGCCGGATCTGGGCGACCTCGGAACCGGCACAGGGATCGACGTTTCAATTCACATTGCCGGCCGCGGATTCGATGAGTCATGACGCCTGACGGACCGATCGTTTTCGTCGTGGATGACGACCCGTCGATGCGGCCGGCGATGGAGAGTCTGATCCGCTCGGTCGGACTGCGCGTGAAGTCGTTCGCGTCCGCTGACGAGTTCCTGCACTACGGACGACCCGATGCGCCGGCCTGCCTCGTGCTCGATGTGCGTCTGCCGGGTTTGAGCGGACTCGATCTGCAAAAGGAGCTGGCCGCTGCCGGCAATCCGATCCCGATCATTTTCATCACCGGTCACGGCGACATCCCGATGTCCGTTCAGGCGATGAAGAGCGGCGCGATGGATTTTCTTCCGAAGCCGTTCCGCGACCAGCAGCTCCTCGATGCCATTCAGATCGCCATCCAGAAAGATGCGGCGGCGCGAACCGAACATTCGGAGCGCGAGGAACTGCGCGGCCTCTACGATTCGCTCACGCCACGCGAGCGCGAGGTCATGGCTCTCGTCGTAACGGGCCTGCTCAACAAACAGGTGGCGGAGAAACTCGGCACGAGCGAGATCACCGTCAAGGTTCACCGCGGGCGCGTGATGAACAAGATGCAGGCAGGCTCACTGGCCGAGCTCGTTCAGGATGCAGTGAGGCTCGGCGTCGTCGAGGGATAACCCGCTGTATACGCACGTATAGTACCCGGCTCGTCCTGCGAGATTTACCTTGAATCTCGTCATGGACGACGCTTCCGTCATTGCAGTTGTGGACGACGATGAATCGGTGAGGATGGCATTGGCCAGCCTTCTCCGCTCCGTCGGATTCGTCGTCCTCCTGTTCGCATCCGCGGAGGAGTTTCTGCGGCGGCAGGACGTGCCGCCGATCACCTGCCTGATTCTCGACGTGCGAATGCCCGGCATCGACGGTCTGCAATTGCAGAAGCACCTCCGCAACAACGGCTGGCGCATTCCAATCATCTTTCTTACAGCGCACGGTCACGACAATGCACGTGCCGCTTCTGTCGCCGGTGGTGCAACGGCCTTCCTTCCCAAACCTTTCGACGCGGACGTGCTGCTCAATGCGGTCAGGTCTGTGGTCGAAGCGAAATAGAGGTTACGAACATGGCGAAGATCGGATTTCTGGGACTTGGAGAAATGGGAACACCGATGGCTGCTCGTCTGCTGCGCGGCGGCCATCAGCTGACGGTCTGGAATCGCAGCCCGAAGCGGACGGTCGCCCTTGCGAACGACGGCGCCACGGTCGCGTCATCGCCAGCGAACGCCGCGGCCGGCGCGGACGTCATCATCACCATGCTGGCGACGCCGGAGGCGCTCGAGCAGGTTCTCTTCGGGAGCGAAGGATTGGCGGCGGCGCTGTCGGCCGGTCAGCTGCTCATCGACATGTCGACCGTCGGACCTGACGAAGTCCGCTCCGCCGCTGCGCGCTTGCCGCATGGTGCGGCGATCGTCGATGCGCCGGTTCGCGGCAGCGTGCCGCAGGCGACGTCGGGCAAGCTCGAAGTGTTCGTCGGCGCAACGCGGGAGCAATACGAACGCGTACGTCCCATCCTCGAGCTCCTCGGCACGGTGCGACATGCCGGCGGTCCCGGATCGGGAGCGGCAATGAAACTCGTGGCCAACCTCGTGCTCGGCGGGGCGATCGTGACTCTCGGAGAAGCGCTCGCACTCGGAGACGCGCTCGAGCTCAAGCCGGATCTCGTGCTCGATGTCCTCGCCGACTCGCCGATCGGACCGATCGTGAAAGCGAAGAGGGTCAATATCGAGACGGGCGACTTCAGCCCTTCATTCAAACTGCGGCACGCCGCAAAAGATCTGCGGCTCGTCATTGAGGCCGCGGCCGCCCGGCGCCGCAAACTGCAACAGGCCGAAGCGAATCGCGAATGGCTGGATGACGCCGCGGCGCGCGGCGCGGCCGACCTTGACTTCTCCGCGGTCGTGGCTGCGATCAGAGGAGAAAACGCATGAGCGTCTCAACGTACGACAACGTGCCGTTTACGCACGAGCCCTATCGAGCGGCGCCCGATCGCTATCGCAATTTCGCATATCGCCGCGTGGGACGTTCCGGATTGCAACTGCCGCCGATCTCGCTCGGCTTCTGGTACAACTTCGGCGACGACCGTCCCTTCGCGACGCAGCGCGAGATCGTTCGTTATGCGTTCGATCGCGGCATCACCCACTTCGATCTCGCCAACAACTACGGTCCGCCGTATGGCGCCGCCGAAGAGAATTTCGGACGCGTCATGCGCAGGGATCTGCACCCGTACCGCGATGAACTGATCATCTCCTCGAAAGCGGGCTGGGATATGTGGCCCGGTCCGTATGGACAGCTCGGATCGCGCAAGTATTTGCTCGCCAGTCTCGAGGTATCGCTGCAGCGGCTCGGTCTCGACTACGTCGACATTTTCTACTCGCACCGTTTCGACCCGTCGACTCCGCTCGAGGAGACGATCGGAGCGCTGGATACCGCTGTGCGCCAGGGGAAGGCGCGCTATGTCGGCGTGTCGTCGTATTCCGCCGAGCACACACGCGAAGCCGCATCGATTGCGCGGAAGCTGGGCACGCCGCTGATCATTCATCAGCCGTCTTACTCGTTGCTCAACCGCTGGATCGAAGGAGGACTGACCGGCGTCCTGGCCGAAACCGGGATGGGTGCCATTGCATTCACAGCACTCGCACAGGGGCTGCTCACCGATAAATATCTCGATGGGACACGCGACGTTCAGCGTGCCGCGACACGGCCGACGTTCAACGCCGCAATCCTCACCGGCGAAACGCTGGCACGAGTGAAAGGGCTGAACGAAATCGCGAAGGAGCGGGGACAAACGCTGGCGCAGATGGCGCTCGTCTGGGTGCTGCGCGATCCGCGCGTCGCCTCGACACTCGTCGGATCTTCGAGCGTGTCGCAACTGGCGGAGAACCTCGCGGCGCTGGAACAACCCGACTTCACAGCCGAGGAGCTGGCGAGGATCGATCATTACGCGGTCGAATCGGGGATTGACCTGTGGCGAGCGTCGTCGGATCTCTGAGACAAGCAATCGATCACATACCCCGAGGTTCTATGTATACTCTGCATCGCAATGACGCCGTCCAAAGATCTCGTCGCCGCCTCCGCCATCCCGCTGATTCTTTCCATCCTGCGGCAGGGCGATAGTTACGGTTACGCCATCATTCAGAAAGTTCGCGAAGTCTCGGGCGGCGACGTGGAGTGGGCGGACGGAATGCTCTATCCGATCCTGCATCGCCTCGAAAAGCGCGGATTCGTGCAGGCGTACTGGGGCGAGGCCGACAACGGCCGCAAGCGCAAGTACTACCGGCTCGATCGCGCCGGGATCGCGGAGCTCGAAATACAGCGCCGGCACTGGAACAAGCTGCACGGAATGCTGCAGCAGCTCGAAGGAGCAGTGTGATGTTTGATCTGAATCGGGAAGTCGAAACGTGGAGTGCCGCCGTATACGCGGAGCGTTGCCAGCCTGCCGCAAGCGTCGCGGAGCTCAGCGATCATCTCTACTGCGAGATCGACCTCGCGCGCGCAGCCGGTCTCTCCGACGAAGAAGCATTTCGCGCCGCGGTTGCGCGACTCGGATCGGTATCGGAGCTCTCTGCCGAAAATGCGAAGAACCGTTCCGCAGTCGGCGCAGCGTGCGCTGTGGCCGCGAAGCTCGAAGGACCGGTCAGTCGCCAGCATCGCGGACTGCTGCTCGCGCATGCACTGCTGTGGGCGACACTGATGATCGCGTCGGCGGCGGTATTGAAAAAGACCGAGATCGCCGGCTGGATGCTGGTCGCGATCCTCATCCCCTTGTGGTGGGCGTCCGAACAACTCCTCCGTCGCGCGGTGGTGACTCGATGATCGCGAAGCTGATGGGACTGGCGACGATCTCGCCGAAAGAAT
>JAOBAU010000291.1 GCA_025463165.1 Acidobacteriota bacterium
GCGACGCGGACGATCTCGCGCATTTCTTTCATGTACGACGGCTTGCCGTACGGCGCCAGTCCCATCACTTTGTACTCGTCGCCGTAGTGCGGGAAGCCGAGGTATTGCGTGATGGCGGTGTAGAAGATGCCGAGTGAGTGCGGGAAGCCGACCTCGCCGAAAACTTTGATGGAGCTGCCGTCGCCGTAGCCCCACATCGAGCTGACGAAATCGCCGAAGCCATCAACGGAAAGCACGGCCGCATCTTTGAACGGGCTGACGAAAAACGCCGACGCGAGGTGCGCGCGATGATGCTCGACGTTGTGCAGTTGCGGCTTCAGCGACGTGACGCCGAACGCTTCCGCGAACTCGCCGCGGACGTCGCGAATCTTCGCGCGGTTCTCGAGCCGCCGGCGAATGGCGGCGATCGATGGCCGCTTCGCGAGGATGAACTTCGCGCGCTGCAACAGCCGCGCGTTCGGATCGCGATTGACGGCGATGTGATCGACGTCGTTGAGCGAAACACCGGCTTCGTCGAGGCAATACTGAATAGCGACGGAAGGAAAACCGGCCCAGTGCTTGATGCGCCGGAAGCGTTCTTCTTCGCACGCCGCGACGAGCTTTCCGTCGACGACGATCGCGGCCGCCGCGTCGGCGTGGTGAGCATTAACGCCGAGGATGATCATAATTCCGCGTGCGCATCATCTTCGTGAACCGCTATTTTCATCCCGACCATTCTGCAACAAGTCAGATGGTCTCCGACCTCGCGTTTCATCTCGCCTCGCGCGGTCACGACATCGAAGCAATCGCAAGCCGGCAGCGGTACGACGATCCATCTGCACGCCTCGCGCCGCGCGAAACGGTCGGCGGCGTGCGCATCACGCGCGTCGCCACCACGCGCTTCGGCCGCACGTTTCTCGGCGGACGCGCCATCGACTACCTGACGTTCTACGTCACGGCGTGGCTCGCCCTTTTGACGCGTCGCGGCGTCGTCGTGACGATGACCGATCCGCCACTGATGTCGATCGTGGCGATGTTCGCGGCGCGGCGCCGCGTCAACTGGATCCAGGATCTCTTCCCCGAGGTGGCGGAAGCGCTCGGCGTGTTGCGCGGCGTCGGACCGCTGCGCGCGCTGCGCGATCTTTCCCTGCGCACCGCACGCGCGAACGTCGTCCTCGGCGACCGCATGGCGGAACGCGTGCCGTCGCGCGCCGTCGTGCAGCACAACTGGGCGGATGGCGCGCTCCGTCCGATCGCACGCGACAACGACGGCACATTCGTCGTCGGCTACTCCGGCAACCTCGGGCGCGCGCACGATTTCGCGACGATCACCGGCGCGATGCGGCTGCTCGCCGATGCGCCGTCGATTCGCTTCGTGATCACCGGCGGCGGCGCGCAACTCGAGTCCGTGAAGGAAGCAACGGATGGCCTCGCGAATGTCGCGTTTCGTCCGTATCAGCCGCGCGAGCTGCTCAGCGAATCGCTCTCGTCGGCCGACGTGCATCTCGTCTCGCTGCAGCCGGAGCTCGAAGGATTGATCGTTCCGAGCAAGATTTACGGCATCCTTGCGGTCGCACGCCCTGCGATTTTCATCGGCGCGGCGGATGGCGAGGTCGGCAACATGTTGACGAAGAACGATTGCGGAGTCGTGGTGGCGCCGGGCGATTCGGCCGCGCTGGCGCGCGTGATTCGCGATCTCGCCTCCGATCGCACTCGCGCAGGCGAGATGGGACGGCGCGGACAGGCGTTATACGAATCACGCTTCGCGCCGCCAATCGCCTTCGCGAACTGGGAACGAATCCTCGAAGAGGCAGCGCGTGGCTGACAACCGCATCCGCCTCTTCCACATCATCCTCGCGGTGGCGATGGCCGGGAGTCTCCTCGTCTTCATCACGACGCCGTCGAGCGACTGGAAGACCGTCGCGCCGCCCGACGATCGCGTGCATCTCGCCGACTACATCGCCACGCATCCGACCGACGCGAAAGCGTCGGCGAAGATCACCGACGCAGCGCTCGACTACCCGATCGCGAAACGGCGCGAGCTCTGGCACGCGGCGCACGATCTGACGAATCACATCGAGCCGTATCGGACGAACGGACAGATCGCGTTCGCGCGCGCCGGCGTCTTTCACTGGTCCGAGTTGTCGGACGCCGAACGCCATGAAGTGATCGCATCGATCGGCCCGCTGCTCAACGACTACAACCGATTCATGGCGCTCTACAAGCCGGTCTGGGCGCTGACGCACGATCTCGCACTGCTGCGCCGTCACGCGCCTCGAAGCGAGAGCGTGTTGAACGAGCTCGGCGAGCTCGCCGTGACGAACGGGCTCTTCGACGATTACCGGACGCTGCGCGCCGAAACGCAGCGCGTTCGTGAAGAAGAGGCGGCGGCGAAACGCGCCACGCTCACGCCGTCACAACTGCTGCAATCGCTGCGGCCGCCGTTTCGCGTCAGCGATGAGCCGCTGATCGTCGCGGTGCTGCGCGAGTTGCAGGGACGTCCGCTCGATGAAGATCCGCACACGAGCGTCATCGATCCGCTCATCGAGTTCGCGATCGATCATCACCTCACTCCGCTCGAAGGGCTCGAAGCGATCACACGTCTGAAGGGCACGGCGTCGGATGCGCACCGCGCGCGGCTGGCGCTGGCGCTCGACCTTCCCGATCGCGCCTCCGATCTCGAGCTCGGCAACGCCGACGTCTCACCGCCATGGCGCCGTTACTACGCCGAGCGCGCCGAGTACGAAGCGAAGCACGGCAACGCCGATCAGGCAGAGCTGTATCGCGTTCGCGCGTACGTCGCCTCAACGAGCAGCGGCAAGTGGGAAGGACTTTGCGACGGCGATCTCTGCACGAACGGCCGCACCGAGATCGACGGGCCGCGCGTGCTGACACTGGAGATGGTGCAGTCGGACGAAGTGCCGCCGTGGGTCGAGCTCTACATCGACGACGCGCTGCGCGATGAAGGTCCGGTTGCGCCGCGGCGCGTCTTCACGGTTCCGGACGGGCGACATCGGGTTGAACTGCGAATCGCCAATCCGATGACTCGAAATCGATTTCGACGCCGCGTGAAGATCGGGTAGCGGCGGCCGCGCCCGCGATCGCGGCGAGCGTCGCGCAGTTCGCCGGAATGTAGAAGTTGAAGTCGATCGTGGCGTGGACGAGCGCGATGAGGATGCTGGTCAGCGACGCGACGACGAACGCGCGCCGTTGCCAGCGCGCGCCGCGATCGAACGACAATCGCACCAGCGCGATGAAGCCGAGAATGACGGACGTGATGACGACTACGAAGCCGATGACGCCGGTGGTCGCCGCGATCTCCGCGTAGTCGTTGTGCGCGTGGTTGTAGATGACGTCGAGGTCTTCGGCCTG
>JAOBAU010000300.1 GCA_025463165.1 Acidobacteriota bacterium
TGGCGACGTAGATCCTTCTCCCACCGGGAGAAGGTGCGCGAAGCGCGGATGAGGGGGATGGCGGATTCGCAAGGCCCCTCACCCGGCCTTTGGCCACCCTCTCCCGGAGGGAGAGGGATTATTTCGGTGCGAGCGCCCAGTCGCTCTTCGCCGGCTTGCTCTCGTTCCCGCTCTTGTCGACGGCCGTCACCTCGTAGAAGTACGAGATGCCGACGCTCACGTTGACGTCGCGATAGTTCGTCGCGGTGATCGGCTGCGGCGTCAGCGGAATGCGCGCGACGACCTTCAGCACCGCACCGGAACCTTCGCTGCGATAGACCTTGTATCCGGCGAGATCGGGGCTGTCGACCGGATCCCAAACGAGACGCACCGCTTTCGTCTCGACGAGCACGGCCAGTCCGGTCGGCGTCGCCGGCGGCAGCAAGTCTTTGTACGTCGCGCGCGCGGCCAGCGACGGCTCGCTCTCGATGTGCGGCGTCACGCGACCAACCGCGGTCACGCGATACTCCTGCTCGCCGTACGGCGGCACATCGACATACGTCGTCGCACTGATCGGCGACGTGTTGATCGGCGTCGTCGCATCGCCGCGATAAACGTTGTAGCCCGCGATGACCGGCTTCGCGCCGGGAGTGACAGAAGTCTGTGGTGCGGTCCAGCTCAGCGTCACCCCTTCCGCTTTCGCGGTTGCGGTGAGCGCGGGCGGCGCGATCGCGACGTCGATCGGCTCGATCGAAGCGAGGTTCGAGAGATCGCTCTTCGCCGTCTCCCCTTCCGTGACCACCGAATAGGTGATGCGCATCGGACGTCCGTCCGCAGCGTGGAACGGCGGCGCATCGACGTACGTCAAATGAGAGCCGCTCGTCGCGGCCGGCAACCTGGCGCTATCTATGCTGTCGAGTTGCTTCCTGAGCTTGTTGAACTGCGGCAGCGCGAGCGGCGGTGCCGCGGGCGAGATCGGCGATTCCTCAGCATGACGATAGACGACGATGCGGCGCACGCCGGTCAGGCTTTTGCCGGCCGTCGTCAGCGACGGGTAGCTCCAGGAGAGAATCACATTGGAACCACGCTGTGTTACAACGAGATCGCTGGTTGCCTTCGGAATCAGAGGCACCGGCGGCTTCGGATCGCCCCGCTTGCCGCACGCGAGGAGAGTTGCCACCACGAAGATCGCCGCGAATCGCTTCACCGGCGCGAATTCTAATCGACGAAATGCATTGAGGGTCACCTATGTGCGGAATCATCGGATATGTCGGGACTCGTGACGTCGTCCCGGTCCTGATCGGCGGGCTCAAAAAACTGGAGTACCGCGGCTACGACAGCGCCGGGATCGCGGTCGTGAACGGCGACGGCGTCGAAGTCGTGCGCGCCGAGGGGAAGCTGTCGAATCTCGAGGTGAAGCTTGGTGAGAAACCGGTCACCGGCAGCTTCGGAATGGGGCACACGCGCTGGGCGACGCACGGGAAGCCGAACGAGAACAACGCCCACCCGCATCGCGACTGCAGCGGCAACATCGTCGTCATCCACAACGGCATCATCGAGAACTTCCTCCCGCTGAAACAGCGGCTGCAGAAAGCGGGACACGAGTTCCGCACCGAGACCGACACCGAAGTCGTCGCGCACCTCATCGAAGAAACGATGAAGGACGGGACGAAGTTCGTCGACGCGGTGAGGCGGACGCTCAAGGAACTGGAAGGTCACTACGCGCTGGTGATGATCGACGGCTCCGAACCCGGCACGATCATCGCCGCGAAGCACGGTCCACCGCTCGTCGTCGGCCTCGGCGAAAACGAGAACCTCATCGCCTCGGACGTCGCGCCGCTCCTCGCCTACACGCGCGACATCATCTATCTCGAAGACGGCGAATACGTAGTCGTCACCGATCAGAAGGTTGAGCTCTTCAATCGTCAGGACGAGCGAATCCTTCGGCCACCGAAACGAATCACGTGGGACGCGGTGGCGGCCGAGAAGGAAGGCTATCGCCATTACATGCTGAAGGAGATTCACGAGCAGCCGCGCGCGGTGCGCGACACGTTCACCGGCCGGATGTTCGAGGAGTCGGGCGAGATTTTCTTCAACGATCTCTCGTTCACGGCGGAAGAGTGGTCGAAGATTCAGCGCGTGCACGTCGTCGCCTGCGGCACGTCGTGGCACGCGGGACTGGTCGGCAAGTTCCTGCTCGAAGACGCGGCGCGGATTCCGATCGAGGTCGATTACGGGTCCGAGTATCGCTATCGCAATCCGATCGTCGATGAGACGACGCTGGTGATCGGCGTGACGCAGTCGGGCGAGACCGCTGACACGATCGCCGGCATGCAGGAAGCGAAGGCAAAGGGCGCGAAGCTCATCTCGATCTGTAACGTGCTCGGCTCCGCGGCCACGCGGATGTCGGACGGCGTGATTTACACGAACGCCGGACCCGAAATCGGTGTTGCATCTACGAAGGCGTTCACCACGCAGCTGACGGCGTTCTATCTGCTGTCGCTTTACATCCGTTCGCTGCGCGGCGAGAAGGATCTGCGCACCGCGATGCACGAACTGAGCAGTATTCCGCACAAGATCGAGCGGCTCCTGAAACAGGAGAAGCACATCGAAGCGCTGGCGCACAAATATTCAAAGGCGCAGGACTTCCTGTTCCTCGGGCGCGGGTTGCATTATCCGATCGCGCTCGAAGGGGCGCTGAAGCTGAAAGAGATTTCGTACATTCACGCCGAGGGATATCCGGCGGGTGAAATGAAGCATGGGCCGATCGCGCTGATTGATGAGAATCTGCCAGTCGTTGCGATCGCCACGCGTACTCCGGTTTATGAGAAGGTCGTCTCCAATCTGCAGGAAGTGAAAGCGCGTGACGGAAAGCTGATCGCAATCTGCGATGAAGGCGACGAATCGATGAAAGCATTCGCCGACGACGTGATCGAAGTGCCGTCGACGATCGAAGCGCTGCAACCGATATTGACGGTGATTCCGACGCAGCTCCTCGCGTATTACATCGCGCTGCGCCGCGGATGCGACGTCGATCAGCCCAGGAATTTAGCGAAGAGCGTGACCGTGGAGTAATCGTGTATTTCTCCTGGATCTCAACACCGATCGGAGTCTTGCTGGCCGCCAGAAATGAGGAAGGCGCGCTGACGCAGCTCCATTTCGCCGGCGCCGACCCGCCGGATGAATGGGTGCGCGACGACAACGCTTTCGCCGATCTCAACGCGCAACTCCGCGCGTACTTTGACGGCGACCTTCGTGTATTCGACCTCCCGCTCGCACCGCGCGGAACGCCATTCCAGCAGAGAGTGTGGAGAACGCTGCTCACGATTCCGTATGGTGAAACGCGCTCCTACGCGAACATCGCCGACGCAATCGGCAAACCGTCCGCCTGCCGCGCCGTCGGCGCCGCGAACGGCGCGAATCCCATCCCGATCGTGATTCCATGTCACCGCGTCATAGGCAGCAGCGGCGCACTGACGGGATTCGGCGGAGGGATCGACGTGAAGCGGCGACTGCTCGCGCTGGAAGGAGCGGACGCGATGCCGCTCTTCCTGTGATCTAAAATCTGCGCATGAACGCACATTCGGTCGATCAGCATTTCGAAGGTCGCGCACCGGTCGTGCGCGCGATTTACGACGCTGTGCTCCGCGTGGCGAAGAAGCTCGGGCCGGTTGTCGAGGATCCGAAGAAGACTTCGATTCATCTCAACAACCGCACCGCGTTCGCCGGTGTCGCGACGCGAAAGGATGCGCTCGTGCTCACGATCAAAGCGCCGGCAGATATTCGCAGCGCACGTATTCACAAGCGCGAACAGACGTCGGCGAATCGCTGGC
>JAOBAU010000306.1 GCA_025463165.1 Acidobacteriota bacterium
CGGAAGTATAGATGTCCGAGCCGCTCCGCGAACATCATCACCTGCGGCCGGGTCAGCCCTTCCGAAACGCGCGTCAGCTCTTTCAGAAATCGCGTCGTCGATGGATCGAGCGTCGCCAGCCGCGCCACCTCCTCATCAAACGACTCGGCGACGCGATCGATGAGACCGGCGGTGAGTGCGTCGGATGACGACAGCACGTCGTTGCCAAGGAACAGACGGCGGGCGGCGGGCGGTGCGAGCGCTTTTCGCCAGCGCGAGGTGCCGCCGAAGCCGGTGACGATGCCGAGCTTCGCGCCGGGATGCGAGAAACGCGAGCGCGGCGTAGCGAAGCGAAGATCGAATGAGAGAACGAGATCGAGCGCGCCGCCGAAGCAGTCGCCGTCGATCAGTGCGACGGTGATGAACGGCAATCGCTCGATCGTTGCGAAGAGCTCCTGACCGAGCGTGGCGAAGTCGGCGGCGGCGCGGCCGTCGAAGCGCTCCATCTCCGCCATGTC
Organism: Acidobacteriota bacterium; assembly: GCA_025463165.1. Lineage (GTDB taxonomy): Bacteria > Acidobacteriota > Thermoanaerobaculia > Gp7-AA8 > Gp7-AA8 > JAOBAU01. The sequence continues at coordinate 498 of JAOBAU010000306.1, forward strand.
GGCGCCGGCGGCGAAGATGTGCGTGCGCGCGGAACGAAAGACGAGCAACCGCGCGTCGGACGGCAGCGCGTCGCGCAACTCGCGCAACGCATCCGCCGACAGCAGATTCATGCCGCCGTCGTCGAACGCGATCTCGACGAGCTCGTCGCGACGCGAGACGACGAACCGCGACATCAGGCACCGACTGCGGTTCGGATCGCACTCACGGCGGCCGACGTCGGCGTACCGGGCAGGAAGATCTCGCGGATGCCCATCGCCTTCAGCTTCGGGATGTCCTGCTCCGGAATGATCCCGCCTGCGAAGACGATGATCTCTTCCGCTCCTTCTTCTTTCAGCATGCGCATGATCTCGGGAAAGAGAACGTTGTGCGCGCCGGAAAGAATCGAGAGGCCGATGGCGTCGACGTCTTCCTGCACGGCGGCGGCGACGATCTGTTCGGGCGTCTGGCGAAGGCCGGTATAGATCACTTCCATGCCTGCATCGCGAAGCGCGCGGGCGATGACTTTCGCGCCGCGGTCGTGGCCGTCGAGGCCTGGCTTCGCGATCAGCACGCGGATTTTTCGATCACTCATGGGTTGACGGGCTCCTGCGCGCGGTCGCGGAAAATCGAGAGGATCACCAGGTCGTGGTAAGTCCCCTCGCGATAGAAGTCGCGCACCAAACGTCCTTCCTGGACGAAGCCGTGCGCGAGCAGAACGTGTTTCGCACGCTCGTTATAGTCGAAGACGTTGATTCGAAGCTTGCGGAGGTTCATGTCGTCGAACGCGAAACGGACCAGCGTACCGATGGCGTCGCCGCCAAAACCGCGGTTCCACGCCGTCGGCTCGCCGATGAAGAGCCCGAACCAGCCGGTGTGCGAAACCCAGTCGATGTCGTGAATCGACGCGTTCCCGATGTGCGAGCGATCGTCTTTCCGTTCGATGGCGAAGTGCCGTTCCGTGGCGCTCGGCAGCATCGCGCGGTCGAGCCATTCGAGCTCGTTCTGAAACGCGATCGGATAGCGCGACTTCAACGTCCGGACGACGTTCGGATCGTTCATCCAGCGATAGCAACGCTCCGCATCATCGCGCTCGAACGCGCGAAGGATGACGTGCTCGCCGGCAATCATGAAGCGGCGCCGGCTCTCGCGAGGCTCGGGCGTCTGGTCGCGCTCGGTGCGGTTCCCCATTTCGGCGGCGAATTATAGAGGCAGTGCAGAGTGCTGAGTGCTGAGTGCTGAGTAAAAGCAGGAGGACGCGGAGCGACTCAGCACTCTGCACTCAGCACTCTGCACCTTTCTTGCTGTTTATCGAACCCGTGCATCTACAGGGAATCATCTTCGACATCGACGGCACTCTTTTAGATACAAACGACCTTCACGCCCGCTGCTGGGTGGCGGCGTTCTCTCATTTCGGCAAAGAAATCGACTACGACCTGATGCGGCACCAGATCGGGAAAGGGGGCGATCTGCTCGTCCCTGATCTCCTGAACGCCAGAGAAATGCAGCGCTTCGGGGCGAAGCTGAAGAAGTATCGCGGCGAGCTTTACAAGCGCGAGTACATGCGCGAAGCGAAGCCGTTTCCGCGCATCAAACAGCTCTTCGAAGTGCTGAACGCGCGCGGGATCAAGCTGGCGCTGGCGTCGTCCGCCGAGCCGGATGAAGTCGAGTACTATACCGAGCTTCTCGGCGTCGAAAAGCTCCTCGGGGGCTCCACGTCGACGAAGGACGCCAAACTGTCCAAACCGTCGCCCGAGATCTTCGAAGCGGCGCTCGGACAGCTCGGCACGGACGTGACGAAGACGCTCGTCGTCGGAGACACGCCGTACGACGTTCTCGCCGCGCACCGCGCGTCGCTCGCCGTCGCCGCGGTTCTCTGCGGCGGCTTCGAGCGCGAGCTGCTCGCGAAAGCGGAGTTCCTCTTCGACCGCGCCGAAGACATCGAGAGAGAGATAGAAAAGATCGATGCCTGGTTCATCAGCGAGTGACTCCCCGTCCGCCGTCCACGGCCGCGCCATCATCGTCGACGGTCATTGCGACACGCCCTATCGTCTGCATCGTCACAACGTCCACCTCGACGAGCACGATCCGGAGGCGCAGCTCGACCTTCACTCGATGCGCGAGAGCGGCATCACCGCCTCGTTCTTCGCCGCGTACGTTCCGCCGTTCTACGCCGGCCGCGGCGCGGCAGCGTTCGCGTATCGGCTCATCGATCTGATTCACGCCGAATCGAAGCGGAGCGATGAGCTCGTGTTCTGCGATGACGCAGCCGGCATTCGCGCCGCGAAACGCGACGGCAAGCTGGCGCTGATGATCGGCGTCGAAGGCGGACACGCCATCGAAGACTCGCTCGACACGTTGCGCGACTTCTACGCGCGCGGCGTTCGCTACATGACGCTCACGCACGTCAACACCAACAACTGGTGCGATTCGTCGGGCGATGCCGGACGTCATGGCGGCCTCACCGCCTTCGGCCGCGAGGTCGTCACGACCATGAACGACCTCGGCATGATCGTCGACATCTCGCACGTCTCCGACGACGCGTTCTACCAGGTCGTCGAAACGTCCCGCGTGCCGGTCGTCGCCACACATTCGTCGTGTCGCGCCATCTGCCGCCATCCGCGCAACATGACCGACGACATGCTGCGCACGCTCGCGAAGAACGGCGGCGTCTGCATGATCAACTTCTTCGCCGCGTTCATCAGCGACGACGTCGCGCAGGTGATCATGAACGCGCAGAAACGATCGCGCGGTGAAGAGGGCGGCGGCGCGGGCGGCACCGAGGAGTTGCCGGATGATCGGATTGACTGGGACAGCTATCTCGAGTGGTTCAACACGCTCGGTTGTCCGCAGGCGACGATCGCGCAGGTCGTCGATCACATCGTGCACGCGGCCGAAGTGGCCGGCATCGATCACGTCGGCATCGGCAGCGACTTCGACGGCGTGCCGGCGCTGCCGGCCGGACTGCAGACCGCGGCCGGATTGCCGGGCCTCACCGAAGAGCTGATGCGCCGCGGCATGAGCGCGGGAGACGTCGAGAAAGTGCTCGGCGGCAACTTCCTCCGCGTCTTCGAAGAGATCGAGCGCGGCGGAGCGGGCTGACGAACGCTGCGCTACAATCCCGCGCGACCATGCCGACCGAAGTGGACGTGATGCGGGAGCTCGTTCGTGATTACTGGGCCGGCCGGCCCATCCCCTGCCCGAAACATGCGGGCGTGAAGATGACGGGATCGTTCGTGCAGACGACGTTCGCCGATCACGTCGTGCTCAGTTGTCCGCGCGGCGAAAGCATCACCATCCCGCAGCGGCCGAAGCAGATCGAGTTTCAGGCGCAGCAGGTCGAAGGCTTCGTCGAGAACATGCAGCGGCGCGACCGGAATCTCTGCTATCGCTGCCAGTCGCCGCTCGTCGTCGAAGAGAAGGCCAACCCGACCAGCGGCATCGCCAACTACACCTTCACCTGCGTCCGCTGTTTCTCGTTCGGACGGTGGATGGGACATCCGGAAACCGCGAAGATCGGCTCGTCGCCAACGGCCGGTACGGCAAAAAAATCGAAGGGTGGGTAGGGAATTAATCCCGTCCGTCACTCCTTTGTTGACGGTCTCAACGGAAGGAGTCGCGACGATGGAGTCCCTCGCTCATGTCGCCGACGCGCATCCTGTGGTGGAAGTTCTCGAATGGATAAATCCTCACAGTGGTTCGCGGCTGGTGTCGAATTTTGCGCGCGCGCACATTCTGATCTCGCTGTTTGACGGCGATCCGGAGAAGTGGCTGCAGTTCATTCTGCGCGACGGCTCGGACGACGAGCGGACGAACGACGTCCCGTTTCTTCAGGAAGTGCGCCGCCGCGCCGCCGAGGATCCGGCGTACCTGCCGCGGCTGCGCGAAGCGATTCACGCCGTCTCAGCGCTGCTCGACTGACGCCGCTTCGCGCACGATCGCATCGATCGCCGCGTTGGTCGCCGCCGACGATGCGGTGTGATGATTGGCGACGATCGCGAAGTAGCGCCAGCCGCCGTTCGGCATGGCGATGATGCCGCTCAGCGCGTTGACGCCGCCGAGCGTGCCGGTCTTCGCGCGGACGCGCGGCGCAAGCTCGGTGAGCCGCGTGTGCAGCGTCCCTTCCTGTCCCGGCGTCGAGTAGAGATCCCACAGCGCGCCACGACGCGACGGCGCGTTCATCCAGCGGAGCAGTTTCACGATCGCGGCCGGCGTGACGAGATCGTCGACCGCCAGTCCGCAGCCATCGACGAATCGGAACTCCGCGCCGTCCACTCCCGCTTCGCTCGTCAGGAACATCCGCTCGATCTCCGCCGACGCTTCGAACGACGCGGGTGTCGTGCCGTTCGCGGAGAGATCCTTGAACAGCATGTCGGTGTAGAGGTTCTGACTGTTCTTCAACACGGTCGTGAGGAGTTGATGCACTGGCGGCGATGCGATGACGGCGATCCGTTCCTGCCACGCGCGCGCTGTCGTGTTGATGCGTGTCGCGCCGCGAACCGCGACACCAGCCTGCGTGAGCGCGAAGCGCAACGCCTCGGCTGCATTGATCGCCGCGTCGGATGCCGCGCTCGAATCGTCGACGTTCTCGTTGTACGCGAGCGCATCGACCGGCACCGCGTAAGGCTCGCCGAGGAAGCCGACCTTCCATGACGGCGGAATCGTGACGCGATCGAAGAGCGAGACGTCGGCGATCAGCTCGCCGTCGATCGACGTGATGCCGCGACGCTGCAGCGCTTCGATGAACGGCGCGAAGGTGAGATCGCGCCGCTGGTAGTAACGGCCGCCGAGCGAAGGATCGCCACCGCCGCGCAGCACGAGATCGCGTCCGTCGAGCCAGAGCTCCGTCGCGAACTGATGATCGAGCCCGAGACAGTTCGCAACGGTCGCGGCGGCGAAAAGCTTTCGATTCGACGCCGGCACGACCAGAGTGTGCGCGTTGCGCTGGTAGAGGACGCGGCCCGATTCGTCCTCGATGTCGATCGCCCAGATCGCGTGCTGGAGCTCTAAAGTCAACCGCGGGGGTCTGACCCCCGATGTTGACTTTAGCGTTGCGCAGCCGGCGAGCAGCAATAGAGCGAGCGCTCTACGCAAAACTGAAATCCTCCAGCGAGGTGCCGTGCTCGCGATTCCAGTCGGCGGCGGCGACGAACCTGCGATCGAGCTTCCGCCGCTTCGCCACCGCGCGCGCTTTGAACGACGCGCCGCAGTCGCGCGCGAATCGATAGATCGGAATCTCATCGCTGGCGGCGCCGAGATCGCACTGTGGATGCAGCTCGTTCGTGATGTTCGTCAGGTAATCGCGAACGCGACGGATGACCTGCTCGTCGCCGGTCTCGAGCGCCGCGTCGAGCAGAAACACCGCGTGCGCGCTCACCATCGAGCCTTCTTCGCAAACGGTGTCGTCGACGAGTCGCGCGAGCAGCGTCTCCACGTCGAGCGCGACTCCTTCTTCTTCGTAGCGCGGACCTTTGTACGCGACGCATTCCCACACGCCGACGCGCAGCGCCGCGTAGCGTCCCTTCTCGCCGAGGATGTTCGCGAGTCGCCAGGCGGCATTCGTGATGATCAGCTTGTGGCCGAGATCCTCGAAGTCGGAGGCCGCGACGTTGAAGAGATCGCGCGCGAAATCGTCATCGCGAAAACGTTTCGCCAGCCACCGCTCGCCGCGCAGACGATCGCCGGTCTCGATCGCTGCTAGGAACTCATCGACGTCGCCGCGCTGCTCATCATCGATCGGCGGCAGATCGAGGAACGGCGGCTCGCTCCACGGCTGACGGCTCGCCGCGGTGTAGATCGCGCACTCGATCAGGGCGTCATCGAAACGATCGCCGAGATCGTCGCGCAGATCGTGCGCGGCGAGACAACAAAGCAGCGCATGTTTGGCGTGCTGCGATGGCGCGAACGCGAGCACCGCAAAGCGCGCCACCGCGAGAAAGAGATCGTCGGATGAATGTTCGGCGCGAAAGGCGCGGCATGCGGCCGGAATCGCCGCGAGGTCGCGCTCGATGAACGGTTCGTAAAGCTCGCTGACCTTCACACGCTGAAGCTTACGGCTTCTTCGCCGGCTTCTTCGCCGGCTTCTTCGTGGCGGGTGGCTTCGTACCGGCCGTGGACGTCGCGGCGCCGGTCTTCGCGGTCGAGGTCGGGTTCGTGATTACGCCGCCATCTTCCTCGGAACGGCTGTCGTCCACTTCGACGGTCTGCGTCATCGCATCGGTGGTACCGGCGGTGTCGGGACGCGCCGCCGCGGGCGCGATCGTCTGCGTGACCGGAGCGGCTTCCTTCTTCTGCTCGTGCCGCGGACAGCCGGTCAGGGCGATTGCGGCGAACAGAATCATCAACGGCAGCGTGGCTGTTTTTCTCACTGGTACCTCGTCTCGATTGCGCGAATGGCGTGCCGCTGCCTCATGCAATTTCCCTGACAGGATTGGATACAATGCACCGCGGTATGTCCGACCGCAAACGCATCGGCATCTTCGGTTGGGGACTCGTTGCTCCGAAGTCTCCAAATCTCGATGCCTTCGAAACAAACCTCGCCCGCTCAGACAGTTGGCTCTCCCCTTTTGAGGGCTACGGCCCGTCGAATTTCCTCGTCGGATACCCTGATTTCGACTTCGAAACATACCACGCGTGGTTCGACGAGCGTTTCCCGCCCGCCAAGTTCGGGCAGCTCAAAGACAAGATGGGTCCGATGGTGCAATACGCCATCGGCTCGTTCATCCAGTCGCTCTCGCAGAACGAGGGGATCGAGCAGTATCTGCAATCGCTCGGCACGCAGTGCCACGTCTACGTCGGCACCGGCCTCGGCGAGATCACCGTGCAACACGAACAGTCGCTCGCGTACGAACGCGCCATCCATCGATGGAATGAGTTCTGGGCCGCGCCGGAGCGTTGCGCGCCGTTGCGCGCGCACATGGACGGCGAGCGCGATGTCGCCGCGCCGCCCGATCCCGAAGAGTTGCCGATCGGCTCCGAGGCGTGGATCGATGCGAAGCGCGCGTGGGAAACGTTCTGGACGTCGAAGAGCGACGCGCTGCGGGAGTATTTGCGCGAAGCAGCCGAGGTGCAGTCGGAGCCGGTACCGCCGTCGTCGGGATCGGGGAAGCTCGGAACGATCCGGCAGAAACTGAATCGCATTCGCGCCCTGAACAAAAAGTGGGGTTGTCCGGAAGAGCCGTGGTCCGCGGTGTCGCCGAACCTGCTCTGGAACATCGCCAACATTCCGGCCGCGCAGATCTCGATGATCGGCCGCATCAACGGTCCGTCTTTCGCGCCGATCGCCGCCTGCGCCTCATTCGGCATCGCCGCGAAGATGGCGGTCGATGCGATCAACCTCGGCGAAGCGAAAGCGGTCGTCATCGGTATGACCGATCCCCCGCCGCATCCCGTCGTCATCTCCGCTTTCTACAACGCGAACGTGTTGTCGGCCGACGCCGATGTCTCGCGTCCGCTGACCGGCCTGAAGGGAACGCACGTCGCCGGCGGCTCGTGCGTCTGGATCGTCGGCGATGCGGACGAGCTGATGGCGCAGGGATTCAAACCGCTCGGCATGGAGCTCGTCGGTATCGGCACGTCGTCGGATGCGCATCACATCATCACGCCGTCGAAAGGCGGACCGCAGCTGGCGATGAAAGCGGCGATGAAGGAAGTGCAGGCGGCGGACGTCACGACGTGGGACATGCACGCCACCGCGACGCCCGGCGATGCGACGGAGATCGAGCATTCGCTGGAGCTGCTGCATCCCGACGTCATCTTCACCGCGCGCAAGGGAACGTTCGGCCACGGCATGTCGGTCGGCGGCGGCTGGGAACTGACTGCACAACATCTGGGCATGGTGCGCGGACGTTTGTATCCGGTGGCGCTGACGGAAGGCGAGCTGCACGCCGACGTCGCCGTGCACTCCGCGAAATTCGTACAGCTGGAAGGATGCGACGTGAATCCGAGCGGCTACACCGGCAAGCTGTCGATGGGCATCGGCGGCATCAACTCCTGCGTCATCAGCCGCCCGTGGGACCCGCAGTATCTCGAGGAGAAGACCGCGTCGCGCGAGACCGCCGGCACGACGTCGTGAGTTGACTCTCCTCCTCGGCTTGCTCCTCGGCGGCATCGGCACCGTCTATCTGGCGGTTGCACGCCGTCAGCACGAACCGAGCTATCTCGTCTGCGGCTTCATTCTGATCATCTATCCGTGGTTCGTCAGTAACGCGCTGATCGTGATCCTACTCGGCGCCCTCGTGACCGCGTACCCGATCGCGAAGGCGAAGGGGATCGTGTGAGGATGTCTATCGCAGTGTCGTGAGCCGGCCGCGCCAGTAGCCCGGCCGCCGCCGGTGATGTGCTACGGCGACGACGACGATCTCGGCAGGGTCAACGACATAGATGACGTTGTACCTGAACTTGCGCAGACGAGCCTTCCGCACCAGCTTTGTAAGCGGCTTGCCCGACAGCGGACGTTCCGTGACGGAGGCTATCGTCGTTTCCAGATCACGCAGGAATCGATCGCCCAAACCGCCGCGCTGCTGGTCGAAGTATTCAACAGCTTCGTCGACCTCTGCTTCCGCCGGTCGCAGAAAACGTACGGGTGTCACTTCCCGCGGGACCGCAAACGCGAGAACACCTCATCAGCCGCAACCGCTTCTATGTTGCCGGCTTTGTACTCGGCGTAGCGGCGCTCCGCTTCCTGAGCCCAGAGAGCGTCATTCTCCTCATCAGTGAGCTCATCAAGACTGTCGAGCAGCTGGCTCGCCAATTCCGCACGCGCGGCCAGCGGTAGTTCGAGAGCTTCGGCGGCGATTTCCTTCGGGTCGCGGCTCATACGCAAAATGTTAGCAGAGGTGCCATGCACATTTCTTCGGACTCGGAACGAACGCGCTCGATCAGTATTGAACCTCGCGAACTTCAGCGCCCATCGCATACGTCGTGCGTTTGCCGTGGCGCGCGTCGAACGGATGATCGATCTCGCCATCGGGAACGAGCGCACGGTGGTCGGAGAGGTGAATGACTTCGTCGTAGCTGCTGTAGTCGAGGCGAGCGAACAGTGACCCGACGGCGACCCA
>JAOBAU010000131.1 GCA_025463165.1 Acidobacteriota bacterium
CCGAAACGCCACATCAGCTCCGCCAGTTCGGGGTTGAAGAGATCGTGCACCTTGTCGGCGATCTCATCGTCGCTCTCAATGGTTTCGAGGTAGTGCTCGAGCCGTTTGCGGTCGCGGCCTTTCGCGAGCGTGGCCGCATCGCGAATCATCTTCATGCCGATGCGCAGCTGGACGGCGATCTCCGATTCCTGGCCGGCGTCGAAACGTTTTTTCAGATCGCGATGCCAGGTGAGGAAGTGATCGATCCACGCTTCGAAGGTGAAGAAATAGAAGCCGAGGCGATCGACGATGAGCTCGGAGCGCCAGCGATCGTTGGGAAGCGCGGTCATGCGCGTCGTCGTTGCGCTGCGCTCGGTGGAATGGCGGTGCAGCATCACGGCCGAGATCAGGTCGTGACCGTCGGCAAAGATGTCGGCTTCGATCAGCACGCGATCGCCGATCACGCGCTTCGCGGGAAAGCGTCCTTCGTCGACCGCGGGCTGTACACCTTCGATGATGACGCGGGATCTGCCGTCGAACTCCATCCGAGCGCGGCGGTGCGAGTCGCGTGCCGGACACGCTAGAGCAGCTTGCGCGTGACCGGCCGCACGAGGAACGCCAGCACGCTGCCGGCCGGACCTTTGCGGAACGCCGCGATGCGCATGAACTGCTCGGCGACGAGCCAGCCGGCCACGAGCAGCGAGACGAATCCGCTGAAACGGCGGCCGGAGGTCATCGAGATCCACGAGCTGACGACGCCGATGCCGGCGATGACGATGATGTAGATCGCGGTGGAGAGCGATTTTCGCGTGTAGTCGTAGCCGGTGCGCAGCGAGATTTGCAGTTGTTCGGCGGGCGGGAGCAGCGTCACGAGCGGTTCGCGCATGATCAGCGCGTCCTGCAGCGCGACGTCGGGCGGCGCGAAATCAAAGCGCACCGCTTTCGTCGATGCGCCTTTGTCTGTTGCGAACGGCGAGAGCCGGTCGGGACGCTTCGGCGCCAGCGCGTAAAAGATGCCGTAGCCGATGAAGCCTTCGATCGAGCCGATCGGACGTGACGACGCAAACGCGAAGTTGAAGCGGAGCAGCGATTCAGCCATCCACCAGCTCAGCACGATGAAGAGCCAGGACGGAATCGGCAGCGGCAATCCGCCGAACGTCAGCGCGAAGCAGTAGATGACGACCGGGCCGCAGATCATGAAGAGGACGACCGCGGACGCCATCGTCAGCCTCACGGGATTCGTGCCGAGCTCGCGGCCGAGATGTTCCTGCACGGCGTGAGGAAGATGACCGGTGAAGATGCCGAAGAGCGTCGTGCTCTTCCGCTTCGCCTGACGCATGAGCTCAAGGCGATGCGCTTCGATGCGCGCCGCTTCCGTCTCCGCATCGTACCGATCGGTGGTGCGCATGGCGTGCTCGTCGCGCCAGGGTTCGAGCGTGTAGCGCACACCGCCGACCGGCAGCGTTTCGATGTCGACGACTTCGAAGAACTGCTCTTCCCAGATGACGGCAGTGCCGGGAAACTCCGCGTGCGTGAGCGACTTCGGCCTCCGCGGCGTCCATCCTTTCGAAAGACGCGAGGAGAGGATGAGCTGCTCGCCATCGCCCGCGCGGACGCGATCGGATCCGAAGGTCTGCATGACCCCGAATTCTACGACGCGATTCAGATCGGAAGCTTGTTGACCAGATCCTGCGAAAACGTCGTTGACGCGCCGTCGGGCATCACATCGGGCGAAACGGTGGAAACCTTCGTAATGGTAATCACCTCGCCCATGAGCGCCGCGAGCTCCATCGAGACCTCGGCCCGCATGACCTGGTTCTGCTTCAACTGCATGTGCTCGACCACGGCCGGTTTCAGACCGCTGAGCCTGACGTCCATGCGATAGAGCCCATCGTCGAGCGACGCGAAGGTGAAGACGCCGTTCGCGTCCGTCTCGGTTGCGACCTCGCGCTTCGTCGTCTCGTTGCGCAGCGTAACCGAGACTCCGGGCAAGGGCGCTTCTTTGGACCCACTGAACGTGGCCGTGACCACGCCGGTGATCTCGGCACGTCGCGCCGTCGCCCGCGTCGTCGTAAACTTCACTTTGGAGCCGTCCCTTTGAACCAGTGGCTTCGCGCAGGTCGCGCCATCGGATGCGAACGCCGAAACGCTGAACAACGCTGCCGCGATCGCGGCGGCCACGCGAGACATCCGCTGTCGCACGGCCTGGAATCCTTTGGGACAGTCGCTCGTCAGCAGCGTGCCGTCGGCGCGCCGATACAGCCTCGCGCAAACTCGGCCCTCTGTCCGACCGAGCAGCGCGCGAATTTCGTCGCGCGTCATCTCCTGAAAGTTGTAGACATTCAGGCTGCACAACGTGCAGTGACGGACGCGTTCATCGCCGGCCATTCCTTCCCATGAAGCGGTACACGGCGTGGCGACGCGAATGTCTTTCAGCGATTCGTTTTTCATGGCGATCAGTGCGGAAGCTTGTTGATCAGACTCTGCGAAAACGTCGTGGTGACACCGGCGTCCATCATCGTTGAATCGGGACCAACCGCCCCGACGGTGATGGTCTCATTGACCTCGGCACGCAGCGCGACGCGCGCGCGCATGATCTCGCTCTGCTTCAGCACGAGATGCTCCACCACTGCCGATTTGAAGCCGCTTAGCATCACTTCAACGCGATAGATCCCATCGCTCAGCGATGCGAACGTGAAAGCGCCATTCACGTCCGTCACGGTCGTGAGCTCGCGCTTCATCGCTTCGTCCCGCAGCATCACGGTAACTCCGGGGATTGGATTGCGGCCGCTCTCGTCGAGAACCACGCCGGTAAGCTCTGCCTGCTGCGCCGTCGCAAGCTGCTCGGTCGTGAACTTCACTTTGGAGCCGTGTTTTCGAACGCGCGGCTTCTCGCACGTCGCGCCATCGGATGCGAACGCCGAGACTGTGAAGAACGCTGCCGTCACAGCGGCTGCGAAGCGCGACATCCGCTGTCGCAAAACCTGGAAGCCTGAAGGACAGTCGCTCGTCAGCAGCGTGCCGTCGGCGCGCCGATACAACCTCGCGCAAACTCGTCCTTCCGTCCGATCGAGCAACGCGCGAATCTCGTCGCGCTTCATCTCCCGAAAGTTGTAGACATTGAGGCTGCACAGCGTGCAGTGACGGACGCGCTCATCGCCGGCCATCCCTTCCCACGAAGCAGGACACGGCGCGGCGATGCGAATGTCTTTCAGAGGATCACCTGGCATTCCAGAAGTGTAGCGAGTCATCGCGAGTCAGCCGTCAACGAGAAGAAAACTAACGAGGGCAATTCGCCGCACAGTCGCGGATCCGCTCCACCAGCTCCGCCAGATCGAACGGCTTCGGAACCACCGCGTACGGCTTGCCGTGCAACCGCTCGCGAATGATGGCCGGCGACGCGGCGCTCGTCACGATGATCCGCTGCAACCGCGAGGGATCGTTTTCCCGCAGGCTGTCGATGAATGCGAAGCCGTCGAGGTTCGGCATCATCAGATCGAGCACGATCACGTCGTAGTCGCAGATGCCGAGCTTCAGCACCGCTTCGATGCCGTCGTTCGCCGTTTCGACGCGAAAGCCCGCGCGCTGCAGCACCGTCGTCAGCAGGCGGCGAATCGACAGGTCATCCTCGACGACCAGGACACCGATCGAGCTCGCTTCGGCCACAACAACTTCCCGTTCGCAGCAAAAAGCAGTCCCGCGAATCGGCAGCGCTTTCGCAAAGTGATGAGGCAGGAGACCTTCAATGGCCGAACAGATCAGAGTTTACGGAGCCGACTGGTGTGGTGACACGGTGCGCACGCTGCGGCATCTCGACCGGAGCGGCGTGCCGTACGACTACATCGACATCGACAGCGATACCGACGGCGAAAAGAAAGTGATCGAGTTCAACAACGGCAAACGGCGCATCCCGCTGGTCGAGATCGGCAGCGACGGCGCGACGAAACTCTCCGTCCCTACGGATGCGGAACTGGATCGGGCGCTGAAGAGCTGACGACCGGCACCACGTCATTCAGAATCCACAGCGGTCCTACGAGGAGGTGCGTCGC
>JAOBAU010000355.1 GCA_025463165.1 Acidobacteriota bacterium
GCGGCTCATCGAGCAGGATTACTTTCGGCCGCGCGGCGAGCACACGAGCGAGAAAGACGCGCTTCCGCTCGCCGCCGCTCATCTCATCGAGGTAGCGCTCCGCGAGATGCGCGGCATCGCACGTCGCCAGCGCGCGCGCAGCTTCGTCGTAGTCGGAATCGCGCTCCCACTCGAAGCGTCCGAGGAATGGCGCGCGGCCGGAAACGACGACGTCGATGGCGCGCATTGGAAATGACGGATCGGGATCCTGCGGCAGATAGGCGATCCGCTTCGCGTACTCCTTCGCCGGCCAGTCGCACAGCCGCTTTCCTTCGAACGCGATCTCGCCGGCCGACGGCGTCGCAACCCGCGCGAGCAACTTGAGCAGCGTCGATTTGCCGGAGCCATTCGGACCGGTCAGCGCGATGAGCTGCGGTGACTCCGCGAGCGTGAGATTCGTCGCGCGCAGTCCGCGTCCTTCGCCATAGTCATACGCCGCGTCGCGCATCACGAGCGTCATCGCGATTTCCTCAGCAGCGAGATGAAGAACGGGACGCCGAGGAGCGCGGTGAACGCGCCGATCGGCAGCTCGGCAGATGGCGTGAGCGTGCGCGAGAGTACGTCGGCGAAGACGAGCAGCGTCGCGCCGCCGAGCGCGCAAAGCGGCAGCAGCGCGCGGATGTCGCGACGGACGATCATCCGCACGATGTGCGGCACGAGCAGGCCGACGAATCCGATGATGCCGCTGACCGCGACCGCCGCGCCGGTGACGATCGATGCGGTGATGAAACCGATCACTTTGACGCGCTCGACGTTCACGCCGCGCGAGCGCGCATCGTCTTCGCCGAAGACGAACATCCGCACGTCGTTCGCGATCGCGGCGAGCACGATCAGCGACACGAGCAGCAGCAGCGCCATCGCTGACACTTCGAACCAGGTCGCGCCGAACAGCGATCCCATCATCCAGCGCAGCGCAGCGGTGAGATCGCTCTGGCGCGAGAGTGAAAACGAGATGAGGATGATGGCGGAGAAGAACGCGTTGAGTACGAGTCCGGACAACAGCAGCCGCGTCGGATCGGTGTAGTCGCGGCGGCGTGCGAGCACGAGCACGGCGCCGATCGCGGCGCACGCTCCGGCGAAGGACACGATCGGAACGGCGCCGGGAATCAGCGACAGTCGTGTTGCGGTGGCGATCGCCGCACCGGCGGCGGCACCCCCGGAGACGCCGAGGATGAAGGGATCGGCGAGCGGGTTGCGAAGCAGCGTTTGAAACGTGACGCCGGCGACCGCCAGCGTAGCGCCGACGAGCGCGGCGAGGAGCACGCGCGGCAGACGAATCAGCAGCAGGATTTTGTGTGCGGTCTCATCGCCGGACAGCAGCGCGCGCCAGTCGATCGACGTCGCGCCGAACGTCACGCCGAGCACGAGCGCGACGAGCAGCGCCAGCGCGAACGCGGCGAGCGGCGGCGCGAGCCGGCGCGGACGCGGTGGCGTCAATGACTCCGTTCCCACCGGTCGAAGATCTCATTCAGCAGCGCGGCTGCTTCCGGCGTGCGCGGCCCGAGACGCGTGAAGCGATTCTCATCGATCGCGATCGCTTCGCACTTCGCACCGGTCCGTTTCAATAGCGCGTCGATCTGCGCGCGCGTCACGGAGTGATCGGGATAGATGAGGATGTCGGGCGGATTGGCGACGAACGATTCGAGCGAGTACTGCGGCCAGCCGGTCACCGACGCCGGCACGGCGTTCTCGGCGCCGGTGAGTTGCAGCAGATCGTCGGCGAACGTATCGCGTCCGCCGACGAAGATCGGATCGGTCCAGACTGCGACGAGGACGCGCGGAATGTGCTTGCGCGTTCGCTGCTGCGCGGCGAGGCGGCGCTCGACGTCGTCGGCGACACTCGCGGTATCGGCGACGCCGAGCGCGCTGCCGATCCGTGTGATGGCGATGCGAATGTCGGCGACGCGATCGTGTCGCACGGAGACGAGCGGGATGCTCGCGGCGGTGAGCGCCTTCGCGAGATTCGGCGAGCTGCCGATGATCGTCGACAAAACGAGATCGGGTTTCAGCGCGACGATCTTCTCGAGGTTCGGCTGCACGCCGCCGACTTTCGGAAGCTGTTTCGCGGCGGCGGGAAAATCGGAGTAATCGTCCGTCGCGACGAGCGAGCTGCCGGCGCCGAGCGCGTAGACGATCTCGGTGACGCTCGGCGCGAGCGAGACGATGCGCTTCTTCGATGCGGCCTCGCGGCGAACGGGACGCTCGCCCCCACACTGGCAAAGTGCGAGCGCTGCGAGGAGAAGAATGATGATGCGACGCGACACGTCGCGAGTCTACGCCAGCGGCTTCGCTTCGTGCGGATCGCGACAAAGCAGCGCCAGTCCGAGCACGTAAACGAACAGGAACACACCATTCAGAACGGCGAGGTGGATTCCCTGGTCGAGCCAGCCCCGCGGCGCGAGCGTCACCACCGCGAGATTCAGCAGCCAGCGCGCGGGAAAGATCAGCAGCAGCACCAGAAATCCGAACAGGCGCGCGCGCGGTCCGCTCACGGTGAGGTGATGCGTGATGACGACGCGTCCGGTGGCGAACGCGTAGAGAGCGATGAGCAGGATGAAGATCATCGGGCAGCAAAAAGGCCGCGGATCGCCGCGGCCTCTCGAGCGAAACGATGGCGCGAAATGCTACGCGTCGTTGCCGTCGTCTTCATCCATGTCGTTGTTCATGCCGAGGCGCGCGCAGGCGGCCGCGTACATCTGCTTCGACGCGTTGATGGCGCTTTGCAGTTCCGCGATCCGGTCTTTCACCTTCGCGAGCTCTTCTTCGATCTGATCTTTCAGATCGCTGATCTCCTGCTTCGTGACCTGCAGTGTGGTCTCGTAGAACTTGCGTTGCTGATCGGTGATGACCGCCATTTGACACCCTCCAATGAAGTCCGCCGTTGAGGCGGCGCGGATTATAGCCTAGAGCTTGAAGTCGATCGTGACCGGGATCCACACCTTCACCGGGACACCATCTTTGTTGCCCGGCGAGAACGTGGAGCGGCGAACCTGCTGCTCCGCCGCTTCGTTGATTCCGACCGCGCGATTGACGCCGCGAATCACGCGGACGTCGAGCACTTTTCCTGTTTCGGAGATGAGCACGCTGAGCAACACGCTTCCTTCGACGCGCTGCTGTCTCGCCATCAACGGATACTGCAGCGCGGGACTTCCGGTGCGACGAGGTGGCGTCAGCCCTTCGGTTCCTGCTGCGACGATGTCGCCCGCACGAACGGTCGCGGCGGCGGGCGCTTCAGCGACCGGCTGCGGTGCGGGACGCGGCGTTTCGACGACCTGCGGCGCAACCGGCTGCGGTGCCGGTGCGGACGGCTGAACGGGCGCCGGAATCTGCGCGGCGACCGGCGCCGGAGTCGGACGAGCCGGCTGCTGTTGCGCGACGATTGCCGCGGTGGTCGTCTGCTGTGCGCGCGCCTGCTGTTCGAGTCGCGCTTTCTCCGCGGCGATGCGCTTCTGCACCTCGGCGTTGATCTGCGCCGGATCGAGCGTTGTGGTCGTGGCGGCGCCGGCCGGTACGAGCGTCGACGTCGCCGCGCTGGTGGTGGGCGCGAGCGTTCCGACTGTCTGCGTTACCGCCGCGGTTCGCGCGGGAGCGGCCACGGCGCCCGGCGTTGCCGGCTTGCGCATCATGAACCAGCCGCCGATCACCGCAAGCACGACGACTGCCGCGATGACGATCGGAACGACCGGCGCTTTTTTCTGCGGCGGCGCCTCATCGATGACGGACGAATACGACGGAGCAGCCTCGAACGGCGGCATCACCGGCGCCGGCGCGGCAACCGGAACGGGCGCCGGCGCAACAGCCGCCGGCTTCACGACCGGACGCAGTTCCTTCGGATCGTGAATCGGCTCCGGCTCGTGATGATGCTGCGGCATCTCGATCGCGATCGGCTCTTCGCTCCAGATGCGATGCATGTAGATGGCGAGGTCGGCGCTGGTCGGCGTCGGGCGGAACGAATAGAGAACGGCGTCGAGATCCTTCGCCATCTCCCCTGCCGTCTGATAGCGCTTCTCCGGATCTTTCTGCAGCGCCTTGAGGACGATCTTGTCGATCTCAGGCGTCACTTCATCATTGATCTCTGATGGCGAGTTGATGCGCGCTTCGCGGACCTGCTCGAGGATCGAGAGCTCGTTGTCGCCGGTGAAGAGCTTGCGTCCGGTGAGCATCTCGAAGAGCACCGTGGCGAGCGCGAAGATGTCGGAGCGTTTGTCGATGTGACGGCCCCAAGCCTGCTCGGGCGACATGTATTGCAGCTTGCCTTTGAGCGCGCCGGCCTGCGTGTGCGACGCCTTCGACGCCGCTTTCGCAATGCCGAAGTCGCACAGCTTGATGTCGCCTTCCTGCGAGATGAGGACGTTCTGCGGCGAGACGTCGCGATGCACGAGACCGAGGTCTTTTCCTTCGAAGTCGTGCTTGCGATGCGCGTAGTCGAGTGCTGCCGCGATCTTCGATGCGATGAAGAGTGCGAGCTCGACCTGCATCGGCTGATCGCGCTCTTCGCCGCGGCGGAGGATGGTCTTCAGATCGTGACCATCGATGTACTCCATGGCGATGTAGTACGAGCTCTGGATCTTGCCGAGGTCGTAGATGTGAATGATGTTGTTGTGGTTCAGCTGCGCGGCGAGCTTCGCTTCATCGACGAACATCTCGATGAAGTCCTGGTTGTCGGAAAGATGCGGCAGGATTTTTTTGATCGCGACGATCTTCTGAAATCCTTCGACCCCGCGCATGCGCGCTTTCCACACCTCGGCCATTCCGCCGGTGGCGATCCTGTCGAGCATGACGTACTGGCCGAACTTCGTTCCGTCCGACGGCTCGTCATCTTCGAACGGCGCGGTGAGCGGTTGCGGAGCGGCCTGCGGAAAGACCGGCTGCGACTGCGCGACCTTCTCCGGGTTGTAGGCCGGCATCTTGTCGGTGTTGTATTTCGACGGTGACGGATTCGGCGTTGCGGCGGCGGGACGCGGCGCGGCCGGCGGCGGGGCGGGAGTTGGAACGGTCGCCGGTGCGGTGCGCGGACGCGCGTTCTTCTCGAGACCGGAGAGCGTGTCGTTCAGCATCCGATCGAATTCGGAGCCCTGCGTTTTCGGCTTGTTGTCCATGGGCCTGACGGCAGCCGGTGGCGCGGCGGCGGCAGGAGGTTCGGCCGGTTTGGGTGCAGCGGGAGCGGGAGCCGCATCCTTCTTCTTCTGCGAAGGCCGGACTCCGGCGAGTGTGTCGGCCAGCATCTTGTCGAGATCGTCCGTGGGCTTCATCGCTTTCCTGGCTCCGCTCGACGGCACCCGATCGTCTTCCAGGAGCTCGCCGAAAATTTCGTTCGAGGTGAGTTGTCCGCCACCGGCGTTCGGGGCGGGAGTGGGACGGACCGTAAATTCAGGATCGAGCTCGGGAGTCCACTGGCGCGCGTTTGCCGCATCGCCGCGGACGCCGAGCATTTGCTGGATCTTGCCGAGGAACTCGCTTTCCGAGTAGGGCTTGGGAAGAATGTCCGACGCGCCCATGCGCACCGCATCGGCTTTCGGGCTCTTGCCGTTGTAGCCGGAAACAGTAAGAAGGATGGGCGTGGAGGCGAGGCGCGTGCTGGCGCGGATGGCGCGAATGAGCTCCGAGGTGCTCACTTTCGGAACGACGGAAGAAAGAACGATGAGACGCGGCGCCTCGGAGTCGAGCACCTTCATCGCCTCTTCGCCGTCCTTCGCGAACGACGGGACGAACGGCTGCCCTTCGAGAGCCTGACGCACTCGGTCGGTATAGCGAGGCTCGTACTCGACAACGAGAATGTTTTCAGGCATGGGCGTCCGGATTCAGCTGGGGATTAGCCGCGTCATTCTGGCACACGGGCAGACAAAATTGAAGGAGATGAGCCTGGAGATGCGAAGGCGCTTGCGTTTTCCAGCGAACCTCCCGCATACTTCGCCGCGCACCTCCGTGCGGTGATCCTGGACAAGGCTTCCTGCCGGGCGTTCTGAGAGACAACCTCTCCGCCCCGAATCACCCGCTCAGGCAAAATAAGTCGAAGGTGAGAAATCTATGGTTCTGAGTACGAATGACACCAGACAATCGCACACCGCGTAAGCGTCGGCGCCGCAGACGTCGTCCGCAGGATGGAGCACCGGCCGGCAACGGCGGAGCTCCGAACGGCAACACCGCCAGCCCAGGCAACGAGGCACGGGCGCGCGACGATGGCGGCGGCCTCAACCGTCCGCGCCGGCGACGTTCGCGCAATCGAAAAGGCGGAGCTCCCGGCTCCGGCCGTCCGATGCCGGGCGACAACGGCGGCACGCAGTCGCCGGTCGACATCCCGCCGGGCGAGCAGGTCACCGTCAGCGGTGTCCTCTTCCTGAAGAACAACGGCTCCGGTCTGCTCGTGCAGCCAGGGAACAACTACGTTCCGCAGGCGATCGACGCACTCGTTCCCCGCTCGATGATCGAGCGTCTCCACCTCCAGCCGGGTCTGCTCCTGGCGGGCGGCGCGCGACGCGGCGGCAACGGCGGGCTCGAGCTCGTCGCGCTGGAAACGGTCGAAGGGTTAACGCTCGAGGAGTACCGCGAATCGCGGCATCCATTCTCGGAGCTGATCTCGATCGATCCGCACGACATGTTCAAGCTCGAGACGGAGTCGGAGCGTTTGACGACGCGCGTCATCGATCTCCTCTCGCCGCTCGGCAAAGGTCAGCGCTGTCTGATCGTCGCGCCGCCGAAAGCGGGCAAGACGACGCTGCTCAAAGACATTGCGCACGGCATCAACACGAACCACAGCGACGTCACGCTGATGGTGCTGCTCGTCGACGAGCGCCCGGAGGAAGTCACCGACTTCCGGCGCTCGGTGGCGAAAGGCGAAGTGATCGCGTCGAGCTCGGACGAGACGGCGGAGAACCACATTCAGATCGCCGAGGTCGTGCTCGAACGTGCACGGCGTCTGGTCGAGATGAAGAAAGACGTCGTCATCCTCTGCGACTCGATCACACGCATGTCGCGCGCTTATAACAATGAGCAGCGCGGCTCCGGCAAGATTCTCTCCGGCGGTATCGACGCACGGACGATGGAGAAACCGCGCCGCTTCTTCGGTGCCGCACGCAATGCCGAAGACTGGGGCTCGCTGACGATCATCGCCACCGCGCTCGTCGATACCGGCTCGCGCATGGACGAGGTCATCTTCCAGGAGTTCAAAGGCACCGGCAACACGGAGATCGTGCTCGATCGCGCGCTCTTCGAGCGTCGCATCTTCCCGGCCATCAACATCGCTCAGACCGGCACGCGTAAAGAGGAGAAGCTCCTCCCGCCGACGGTGCTGCCGAAAACGCACACGCTGCGTCGTGCGCTGGCAGGAACCGATCCGATGAACGCGATGAAGATGCTGCTCGAACGACTGCAGAAGTTCCCGACGAACGAAGCCTTCCTGAAGAGTTTCTAAACCTTCCTGAGGCGCGCGGCTTCAACAGCCGCGCGCCCTCCTCCTCTTTCCGATCGCACCGGAAATTTGGATCGTGTGTCAATCGGCTGATCCCTCTTTACCGTTGCCGCCGCGTGCGGTAACGTAGGCCGCTCTGGCGTCAGCTTTCCGCACATCCCGACCTGTTTTCGAGAGGGCTCGTACGAAAAAGCAGCGCACAAACGGTTCGTCAGTAACTACAAATTACAACTGAGGGAGGTCCAGATGCATCGCTCTACCATCATCATCGCGCTGCTGTGCGTTCTTACGACTTTTGGCGTGTATGCGCAATCGGGGAACACGACCAGCGGCTCGATCGCAGGTCGCGTTACCGACAATACCGGTGCCGCTTTGCCGGGCGTGACCGTCACGGCGACCAACGCCGAAACGGGACTCAATCGCACCGAGGTCACGGAAAACGACGGCGCGTACAGCTTCAACCTGCTGCCGCCGGGACGTTATCGCGTTGACGCGGAGCTGGCCGGTCTCGGCAAGGCTTCATCGCCGACCGTGACGGTCCTCCTGGGCAACACGACGCGCGCGGACATCAAGCTCGCACCGCAGGTGAGCGAGACGATCACCGTCACCGCCGCGGCGCCGGTCATCGATACCGAGCGCACCGGCCTCGCAACCTCGGTCACCCAGCAGCAGATCGAAAATCTGCCGCTCCTCGGCCGCGACTTCCGTTCGCTGGCGTCACTCACGCCTGGCGTGAGCACCGGTTCGTTCGATACGAACTCCGTCACCGCCAACGGCGCGCGTCCGCTCTCCACCGACTTCAACATCGACGGTGCGAGCTCGAACAACGACTTCTTCGGTCAGCAGACCGGCGGCACGCGTCCGCCGTTCACCTTCTCTCAGGCCGCAATCAAAGAGTTCCAGGTCATCCGCACGCAGTACGACGCGGAGTACGGCCGCGGTGTCGGCGCAACCATCAACGCCATCACCAAGAGCGGAACGAACGACGTCGACGGCCAGATCTTCTATTTCCTTCGCAAGGCTTCATGGGCCGCGAAGCGCCCGACGGTCTTTAACACCGACATCGCCGGCACGACCTACCCGATCACTATCTCGGACAGCTTTCTCGCCAAAGACTCGACGCAGCCCGGCTTCGCGCTCGGCGGCCCGATCGTTCGCGACAAGATCTTCTACTTCGTGAACGCCGACGGTCAGCGCCAGACGCAGCCGGTGCTCATCGGCAATGACCTGCGTGCCTCCACGCAGTTCCTTGCCCTCACCGCCGCGCAGCAGGCGACCGTTCTTTCGAAGATCCAGTCCGCTACCGGCGCACCGTACGAAGAGGGTCTCAGCTATTCGCAGACGAACAAGCTGAAAACCTACCTCCTGAAATTCGACGCGAACATCGGCTCGAGCAATCACTGGTCGGTTCGCGACAACGTCACGAACTACGACACGACGAACAGCGGCGCGACGTCATCCTTCGGTCTCAACCAGACCAATGAGACGGACAAGTTCTACCAGGCCGTCGTCGAAGGCGACAGCATCTTCACCAGCAATATGTACAACCAGTTCATCGGACAGGTCGGTCGCGATCAGCGCCCGGTCACGGCGCGCTATCCCGGCACCGAGTTCTCGATCAACTTCGGCACGACGCAGTTCTTCGGCGCGAACGACACGACGCCGAACACCGCCGACGAGAAGAAGTTCCAGCTGAAGGACACCATCAATTTCCAGACGCACGGTCACTCGCTGAAGGCCGGCGCGGAGCTCCTGCACCGCGACCTCTTTGACGCGTTCCCGCGTTTCGCCGGCGGCATGTACGCCTTCAACAGCCTTCTCGCGTACGCCAACAACACGCCGAATACGTTCCAGCAGGCCTACGGTCCGGAGAACGGCGACGTCGCGTGGAAGACGAACCTCTGGGGTCTGTACTTCAACGACAGCTTCCACATCGGCCAGAAGCTGACGCTCGACGCCGGTATCCGTTACGACTACATGAAGACTCCGCGTCCGGATGCGAACGCGTTCCCGCAGCATCCGGAATTCCTCACGCAGATCAAGGACGACAAGAACAACATCGCTCCGCGTCTCGGCTTCGCATACGACGTGATGGGCAACGGCCGCTCGGTTCTGCGCGGCGGCACCGGCAAGTTCTACAGCTACATGCCGGACATCCTGCTGGCCGGCCCGATCCAGGGCATCAGCGGCGCGCTGCTGACGACCACCTTCACCTGCACGGCCACTGCAACGAACCCCTGCCCGACGTATCCGAACATCTTCACGCCGACCGATTTCCTCGCGAAGTCGAAACTCTCGGCGAACCTCGTGACGATCGGTTCGGACTATCAGGCGCAGGAAGCGTGGCGCACCAGCCTGCAGTTCGAACAGCAGATCGGCACCGCGTTCAGCGTCGGCGTCAGCGCGGTTTACTCGCGTCTGAAGCACGTGCAGGGCACGAAGAACATCAACGTCGTTCCGACCGGCGTCGTCCTCGGCAACATGCCGGTGTACGACTACAACAGCTCCGCCAATCCGAACCGCCCGTACAACGATCTCGGCATCATCCGCGAGATCACCAGCAATGAAGACGCGTGGTATCGCGGTCAGACCATCGAGCTGCACAAGCTCGGAGTCAACAACTCGAACCTGTCGTGGGACGTCAGCTACACGCACGCCAGCTCGATCGACGAAGAGACGAACACCCGCTCGACTTCGACCACGTTCCTCATCGATCCGAACAATCCGCGCCTCAGCGAAGGTCCGAGCGACAACGACGTGAAGCATCGCTTCGTCGGCGACGTCACCTATCGTCTGCCGTGGGGCTTCCAGCTCGGCGCCGTCGCCTTCTGGCACAGCGGCTTCCCGTACACCGCGGCGGTCAGCTTCACCTGCAGCGGCTGCACGGCGAACAGTCTCACCGGCCAGGCGCAGACGAGCGTGGCGGCGAACTTCACGCCGGTCTTCATCAACGGCAGCGGCGACATCATCGACCTCACGCAGGGCAACGGTATGACCAAGGCGCAGTTCGCGAGCTTCCTCTCGTCGCAGAACGCGCGTCTGATCAGCCGCAACACCTACCGTCAGCCGAGCGTCTGGAACGCCGACCTTCGCCTGTCGAAGCTCTTCAACCTCACGCACGGCATGCAGTTCGAAGTGCTCGGCGAGGTCTTCAACGCGTTCAACCGGAACGCCAAAGTCGTCACCGGCGCGAACCAGGATCTCTACCGCATCACCTACACGGCATCGACCGACAAGTACACTATTGTTCCGTTCACGAACACGGTGAGCGGCAAGGCTCTGAACACGTTCAGCGTCCTGCAGGGCTACTCGAGTGAAACCAGCCCGCGTCAGTTCCAGGTCGCGGCGAAGTTCATCTTCTAGTTCTCCGCTTCACGCAGTTCCTGAATCGGGCCGCTCGAAAGAGCGGCCCGATTTCTTTTCAGCGGATGACTTCGTACACGCGCACGAGCGGCACCGCGCCGAACGGCCCCGGCACGAAGCCGCGCGAACGAAGCACTTCGCGGTATCCGTCGACGCGCGCGCCGTACGTCAGCTGCGCGCCGATCGTCCGCATGTAGTTGCGCGGCTCGATGTGCCCGTCGCGAACGTAACGCGCCGGATCGATACCGGCCACTCGCGCGCGCGCCTGGATCGAGCCCGGCTCCGGCGTGACGATGACGTAGCGAACGCGATGCGCATCGAGAAACGCGCGGGCTGCTTTCGCATCTTCGAGAAATGAGAAGCGCATCGCCGCCGCGAACTCCGACTGGCCGACGGAAAGCATCGGACTGACGACGACCGGCTTGTTCGCGATGCGTATGAGCCAGTGCCCGAACTGCCACGGCGCGAGCACGACGCCGTCCGGCGCATCGCGCAACGTCTCGCAGATCGCGTCCATCTCGTACGTACGCAGCGCGTTTTCACGCGCGAAAAGGTTGTAGCGCGAGCCTCCCGCGTATGCGGCGAGCGCCGGCGAAAGGACGAGCAGCGCTACGGCAACGACGAGCGCGCGTCGATGAGTGCGCAGCGCGTAATCGATGGCGAGACCGGCGAAGGCGCAGAGCGCGAGCGCTGCATCGAACGTGAACCGCGAATGGAGCATTGCCAGCGTGAACGTGATGACGACCCACACCGCCACGAAGCGGTTGCGCAGGAAAAAGATCGCGGCAAGCGGCAGGAAGCCGAGGCGGATGAGCAGCGGACGAACGTCGAAGGTGCCGAAGAGCCGCAGCAGCGGCTGCGCTTCCTCGACCATCGCCAGAATCGGCGCATCGCCGGCCGCGTAACGAACGCCGCGAATGAACGGCACGATCGCGATCGGCAGCAGCGCGAGCGCGGCGATCGATGCGACGCCGAACAGTTTCCACTCGCGCGCGAACGCCGCGCCGGTAACGCTCGCACCGACGAGCGCCGCGACGTGCAACAGCGACAATCCTTCGAAGGTTGCGCCATGCCAGACGCTCGTCAGCACGAACGGCAGGATGACGATCGCGGCGATTGCGGAACCGTACGCGAGCACGCGAGCGGCCGCGCGGGAACCGGTGGCGAGCGCCGCGCAGGTGACGATCGCGACGCCGACGACGGCGCCGGTCCAGCCGAGAATCGCGGCGCTCAGGGCGGCCGCAAGGATGGCGATCCGCTTCCGCTGCGACGACTCTTCATCGGCGATCGCAATCAGCGCGACGAGATTGCAGAGACTGAAAAACGGGTCGTGATCGAGTGCGCCGAGCAGCGTGTAACGAACGACGCCCGGCAGGATCGCCGCGGTGGCCGCCGCAAGAATCCCCGCGCGCGCACAACGGAGTCGTTTCACCAGCGCATACAGCGCGAGGAGTTGCAGCACGCCGAGCAGCGGCGGAAGGAACGCGCCGACGACGTCGAGTCCGAGCCCCGACCCGAACGGCAACGCAAGAGTCGCCAGCAGTCCATCGAAGAGCGGCGGCCAGCTGATCAGACCACCGACCGGCGCATTGAGCAGCGCATCGCTCTGCGGAACACGCGGCCAGTCGCCCATCGTCATCGCCGCACGACGCAGGTGATACCAGCCGTCAGGACCGTCGATGTAAACGCGTCCGTTCGCGAAGGTCTGTCGCCACGTGCCAAGACGCAGTGCGATCGCGATGAGCAGAATGAGGAGAAGCCACACGCGACGACGCATCGCCGCGGATTGTATGCGCCGCCTCATCCCGAGCGGAGCGAGGGATCCGGGAGGGTGGGGGCAGCAGTCACGAGCAACGTGCGCCGCCCGCCCGGATCCCTCGCTACGCTCGGGATGACGGCGCCGCGTTACGCGACGACCGCGCCGACGACGTCGTACGGATGCGCGTCGCTCACTTCCACGCGCACGAACGCCGGCAGCTCTCCGATACGCTCGATGCCGTCGTTGATGAGCAGACGTCCGTCGATCTCCGGCGCCTGTCCGACGAGACGACCTTCCAGCAAATGCTCGGTCTCGTCGCACACGCCGGTGATGATCGCGTCGAACGTGTTGCCGATCTTTGCTTCGTTGCGCGCCAGCGAGATCTGCTGCTGCAGCTCCATCAGCTTGTCGCGGCGGCGCTCGGCCGTCTTGCGCGTCGGCAGCTCGCCCATCCGCGCGGCGATCGTGTGATCTTCCGGCGAGTAAACGAATGCACCCATCTGATCG
>JAOBAU010000363.1 GCA_025463165.1 Acidobacteriota bacterium
GCGGCTCAGTCTTCTCCCCACGCTCCTCCTCACGTCGCTCTTCACCTTCGGCGCATCGCTCCTCCTCGGCACCATCGCGCTTTCGTTTCCCGACATCTCCGATCTCTACACGATGCTGCTCCCGGCGCTGATGTTCACCTCGACCGTCATCTATCCGGTGGCGATCGTTCCCGATCCGATTCGCTGGCTCGTTGCCCTGAATCCGGTCACTGTGTTCATCGAGTCGTTCCGCGCGCCGCTCTACGCGAACGCGTGGCCGTCGATGAGCTCGTACCTTGTGATGGCGAGCCTGTCGCTCGCCACCGCCGCCGCCGGCTGGCTGCTGTTCAACCACTCCGCTCATGACGTCACTGCCCACGTCTGAATCCGATGTGATCGTGCTCGATCGCGTGTCGGTGCGCTATCGGCTCCTGGTCGATCCGCGCGTATCGCTGAAGGAAGCGATCGTTCGTTTCAGGCGGCGCAAATGGGTCGACTATCCGGCGCTCAGCGACGTTTCGCTGCGCGTGCAAAAAGGCGAAGTCCTCGGCGTCATCGGCAGCAACGGCGCGGGCAAAACGACGCTGCTCAATCTCCTGGCGCGCGTCATCGAGCCATCGGCGGGACGCGTGCGCATTCGCGGCGTCGTCTCGCAACTCATCGATCTGATGAGCGGCTTTCATCCCGATCTCACCGGCCGCGAGAACGCCTACCTGCGCGGCGCGTTCCTCGGCCTCACGCGCGCGGAGATGCACGCGCGCATGCCGGGCATCGAAGCGTTCGCCGCGGTCGGCGACTTCTTCGATTCGCCGCTCCGGTCGTACTCGGCGGGGATGATTCTGCGCGTCGCGTTCGCGGTCGCGACGACGGTCGATTCCGACATCCTGCTGATCGATGAAGCGCTCGGCGTCGGCGATGCGGAGTTTCAGCAGAAGTGCGCCGCGCGCATCGCGGAGTACGGCGCGCGCGGCGTGACGTTCGTCGTCGTCTCGCACGACCTGCAGCGGTTGATACAGCTCTGCGATCGCGTCGCGTGGATCGATGGCGGCACGATCCGCCAGCTTGGGACGCCGATCGACGTCGTGTCGGCGTACATTGCGGCGCATTCATGAACTGGCTGCCGGAGTCGAAGCACGGCGCGGTTTGCTTTTCGATCGACGACGTTCATCCGGCGCCGGTCGCGATTGAAGCGCTCTCGCACGTTCGCTGGCTGCAGGAGCGCCATCCGCAATTGCGCGTCACGCTCTTCACGACGCCCGACTGGCAAACGCTCGATCCGTATCCGACGCGGGCGATCGCGCGCGTCGCGTGGCTGCGCGACTGGCTCTACACCGTTCGCGTCCATCGGCGCGGCACATTCCGACTCGATCATCACCCGTTCTTCTCCGACTTCCTCGCCGAATGGAACAACGCGGAAATCGCGATGCACGGTCTGCATCACGTCACGCGCGGAATGAAGCCGGTGCTCGAGTTCGCGAATGCGAGCGCTGCGAAATGTCGATCGATGATCGCCGAAGCGGATGCGATCTTTCGCGCGGCGAAGCTGAAGATCGTGCGCGGTTTCGCGCCGCCGGGCTGGCACGTCACGCCCGCGTTGTTGCAGGCGCTGCGCGACTCCGACATCCGTTTCTTCGCCTCGGCGCGCGACCTCGAAACGCCTGTGTCGAACGATGCGGTCGCGGCGGGTAGCGGACTGCGCGGCGTTCCGCTCTTCGCACCGTCTGAAGTCGAAGGACTGATCCACATGCCGACGAACTTCCAGGCGACGTCGACGACCGATCGCGCGATGAGCATTCTCTCGGCCGGCGGACTGCTGTCGATCAAAGCGCATCTGCTCGCGGAGTCGGGCGGCTATCGCGCGCTCGACGGAATGACGATCGACTATCGCGATCAACTCGATCGACTCTTCACCACGATCGAACGGGAGTTCGGCGATCGCATCTTCTGGACGTCGATGGGAGAGCTCGCGGGATGAACGTCCGGCGCGTGCGCGCGGCTCACGCCGATCCGCAGGAGTATCTCCGCGGCGCGAACGCATCGTTCGGCAGCTGGGGCGATGAAGCGACGTATCGCTGGGCGTTCCGCGACGACGCGAAGTTGCTGCTCGTCGACGACGGCGGAGTGACGATCGCAGCATCGGCGATTCTGTATCGGACGCTCATCGATGGTCGTCGCGCCGCAATCATCGCCGGCTCGTGGACTTCGCCTGCCGCGCGCGGACGCGGTGTCTTCGCACGCATTCTCGAAACAACCGCCGCGATTGCGCACGAGCAGAACGCGCTCCTCCTCGGCTTCGGCCGCAGCGAGAATGCGAGCGCTCGCCGCTTCGACGCGGCCGGCGCAGGAATGCATCGCTCGTTCTACTGTCGATCGGTCACCGCTCATGAACGTGAATCGATCGGCAACGTCGAGCCCGACTTCGCAGCGCTCATGCGCCGTAACGGAACCTCATTTCGCTACACGCTCGATGAGTGGAAGACGCAGTTTCTGTCTCGTCCGCATGCGCAAATCGATTGCGTCGGCGTCGAAGGTGAATGGTGCGCGATCATCGAGCGGACGTACGACTTCGATCGCGTACACGCCATCACCGACGCGACGAAACTTCCATCGCTTGCGGCGCGCGCGCACGCCGCCGATCGGCGCCTCTTCTGCTACGTCACGCGCATCGCTGACGCCGAGCTGCTCGCGACGCACGGCTTCGAGTGGACGGAAGGTTTCGTTTCAACGCTGCCGCCGTCGCCGATCACCGACTGGGATTTTCAGAACGGCGATCGGATGTAACGCGCGCGGGTACGCCGAACGCGATCACGTCATCGGGAATGTCGCGCACGACGACCGCGCCCGCACCGATGATCGTGCGCGCTCCAATCGTCCTCTCGGACGCCACGCTGGCGCCGAGCGCGATCAGCGTTTCATCGCCGATGCGGACGTTTGCGCCGACCGTCCCGCCGGCCGAGACGTGTACGTAATCACCGAGGATCGTGTCGTGATCGACGGACGCCTTGGAGTTCAGAAGTGTGCTGATGCCGACGGTGCAGCGTGGGAGCAGCAACGCTCCGGCGGAGATCATCGAGCCTTCGCCGATCGTCGCGCTTGGCGCGATCGACGTGAATGGATGAATCGCCGTCGCCAGTCGCTCGCCGCGTGCAAGGAGACGCTCGGTCATGGCGCGCCGCCTGCCGTTGTCGCCGATCGCCACCACGATCGCGTCGTGCTTGATCGATGACAACGAATCGATCGGACCGAGCACCGGCAGCTCGAGAATCGTCCCGCGATGAAGTGATGTGGTGTCGTCAACGAAGCCGATCGCTTCGCCGGCCGCGCCTGCTTCGCGCGCTCGCTGAAGAATGTCGGCGACGATGGCGCCCTGCGATCCGGCGCCGACGATGACGATCCTGCGCGGGAAAGAATCGGCGGGCCGCTTCACCGACTTACGGTATCGTACTTTCCCTTCAGCATGACGACGCCCCCATTCCGGTCCATTCCTCTCGCCGCGCCCGACATCGGACCTGAAGAAATGCGCCTCGTGCAGGAGGCGCTGCAATCGCAGCGACTCGCCAGCGGACCGATGCTCGTCCGCTTCGAAGAAGCATTTGCGAATCGGTTCGGTGCGCGCTTCGCGGTCGGCGTTTCAAACGGTACGGCGGCGCTGCACCTCGCCATGATCGCGGCCGGCGTGCACGACGGCGATCTCGTCGTCACGACGCCGTTCTCGTTCATCGCTTCCGCCAACGCCATTCTTTACGAGCGCGGCATCCCGATCTTCGTCGACGTCGATCCCGAAACGCTGACGATCGATCCCGCGAAGTCGCTGCAGGTCATCGACGACATCGTGTACCGCAAGGCCGGCTGGCGACGCCTGCTGCCGCGCAATTGCAATCCGACGTCGGCGCAACTCCGCGCGATCGTCCCGATTCACATCTTCGGACGTCCGGCGCAGATGAAAGAGATCGTCGACCGCGCGCACGCGCATCAGATCGCGGTCATCGAAGACGCATGCGAAGCGATCGGCGCGGAATCCGATGGCGTCTTCGCCGGCCGCTGGGGCGACGCATCGGCCTTCGGTTTCTATCCGAACAAACAGATCACGACCGGCGAGGGCGGCATGCTCCTCACCGACAACGAAGAGTGGGCCCGTCTCTTTCGCAGTCTGCGCAATCAGGGCCGCGCCACCGACGAACAGTGGTTCCGCCACGATCGCCTCGGCTTCAACTATCGCCTCGATGAACTGAGCGCCGCGCTCGGTCTCGCGCAGTTCAGTCGCCTCGATGAACTGCTCGCGCGTCGTGAAGCGGTCGCCAATCGCTACAGCGCGCTGCTCGAGGAAGTCGATGGCGCGACGCCGCTCGCCGCGCCGCGCGCAGGAATGCGATTGAGCTGGTTCCTCTATCCGGTGCGGCTCGCTGAAGATCTCGATCGCGATCAGATGATCGCCGCACTCGAGAAGCAGGGCATCATGTCGCGGCCGTACTTCTGGCCGATTCATCTGCAGCCGTTCTATCGCGAGCGCTTCGGCTTTCAGCCCGGCGACTTCCCGCACTCCGAAGCCGCCGGCCATTCGCTGCTGTCGCTCCCGATGTTCCCCGGTCTCACATCGGACGAGATCGAATGGATCGTGAGCGTCGTCGCCGACGAGATCAAGCGCGCGCGCCGCGACAGGCGCGGTGTCGCGGCCGCGCGGTCGTGAAGCGCAAAACCCAGCGCGGCAATCCTCCTGCGATCTCCACCACGCGGACGCGCATCGCGTTCATGATCGTCACCGGTCTCGTCGCCGGCGCAGCGTCCGCGGTGTTGCTCCGTTACCTGATGGCTGTCGCGTATGCGCAGCTGATGCGAACGAACACCGGTCCGTCCGACTGGGCCATCGCTCCGGTGATTGCGACGATTCTCGCGCTCGTTCTTTTCCCGTATCGCGGCGTGAAGCGGCTGCCGCGACTTCCCGCCGCGGCGATCGCACTGATTGCGGCAATCGCGACCGGCTTCGTCGTCCGCGCAAGCCAGCCGCCGGTCGCTGCACGGCACGTCACCGTGCTGCTCGCGCTCTGCGCGTTCGCGGTGGCGATCGTGCTGAAAGCGATGTGGGCGACGATCACGTTCCGCCCGCCGACACAGCGTGAGGTCGCCGCCGGGATCGGTGAAGCGGTGATCGGCATCGTGTTCAGCGCGATCGGATCCGCGGTCGGAGGGGCAGCCACCAGCTCGTCCGGTGACACCCTGACTACGGGCGGCGGATCGTTTGGCGGCGGCGGCTCCTCCGGATCGTGGTGACCTTCAGCTCGCGCTTTTCGGGATCAGGTACTTCGCGTACCAGTTCAGATAGCGCTCCAGCCGATCGTGAACGTAACTCGGCGTGGTGATGCCGTGGTACTGGCCGGGATAGATGACGAGCTGCGTGTCGACGCCGAGGCTGCGCAGCGCCTGATACATCTGCTCGCTGCCGATGATCGGAACGTTGAAGTCTGACT
>JAOBAU010000379.1 GCA_025463165.1 Acidobacteriota bacterium
GCTCACTTCCACGCGCACGAACGCCGGCAGTTCGCCGATGCGATCGATGCCGTCGTTGATCAGCAGACGTCCGTCGATCTCGGGCGCCTGTCCGACGAGACGACCTTCCAGCAAATGCTCGGTCTCATCGCAAACGCCGGTGATGATCGCGTCGAACGTGTGGCCGATCTTCGCTTCATTGCGCGCGAGTGAGATCTGCTGCTGCAGTTCCATCAGCTTGTCGCGCCGGCGCTCGGCCGTCTTGCGCGTCGGCAGCTCGCCCATCCGCGCGGCGATCGTGTGATCTTCCGGCGAGTAAACGAATGCACCCATCTGATCGAACTGCGCCCACTGCGTGAATTCGTACAGCTCGCCGAAGTCTTTCGGACCTTCGCCGGGATGGCCGGTGATGAACGTCGTGCGCAGCGAAAGATCGGGCACGAGGTCGCGCATGCGCGTCACCATCTCGCGATACTCCTGCGGCGAGCCGGGACGGCGCATCGTCTTCAACACGTTTGCGGAGACGTGCTGCAGCGGGATGTCGCAATACGACACGAAACGCTTCTCGCGTCCCATCAGCTCGAACAGCGACCAGTCGAGCGAGCCGGGATACGCATAGAGGAAGCGGATCCATTCGAAATCGGTATCGGCGAGCAGCGCTTTTACGAGCTCGGTCAGTCCCTGGTTCATGCCGAGGTCTTCGCCGTAGCGCGTGGTGTCCTGCGCGACGAGACAAAGTTCCTTCACGCCCTGCGCGCGAAGCTGCTGCGCTTCGCGCACGAGCGACTCGATGCCGCGGCTGCGGAACTTGCCGCGCATCTGCGGGATCGCGCAGAACGTGCACGGATTCGAACAACCTTCCGACACTTTCAGATACGCGTGTGATTTGCCATGCGTCAGCACGCGCGGCAGATCTTCATACAACCGCACCGACATCTTCCGCTTCACCGGCGCCGCATCAACGCTTCCCGTCACGGCGGCGGTGATCGCTTCCAGATGATCGAGTCCGACGAACGCATCGATCTCAGGGATCGACTCCTGCAAATCGCCGCGGTACTTCTGGACCATGCAGCCGGCGACGATGAGCCGCTCGACGCCGCTCCCCTTTCGCTCGGCGATCTCGAGAATCGTGTCGATCGATTCCTGCTTCGCCGCATCGATGAATCCGCATGTATTGACGATCACCACATCGGCCTCGGCGAGGTCATTGGTGATGACGACGTCCGCCTCCTGACGCAGCTGGCCGAGCATGATCTCGCTGTCGACGAGATTCTTCGGGCAGCCGAGGGAGATCATCCCAACGCGGCGGAGCGGCTTTTCTGTGGCGAGTTCTGACATCGAGTTGGCCGAAACAGCGGGTTGGCGGCAGGTATTCTTAGGCGATCCGCCACATCGCGCCCGCACTCCCGAACGTCGCCACGTGCTTCGTCAGCGCGGTGTTCATCACGATGCTTTCGGCGAGGAGCAGATCGTCGTCGCGATTCGCTTCGATGAGCTGCAATTCGAGCGCGCCGACGACGGTCGCGACCGTGCGGTCGTGCAGCGACGCGATCATTTCCGAGACCGGCTTCGCCTGATTCACCTCGTGCGTTGGCGCGAGCGCGGAACCGCGCAGCACGTACGTGCGAACGCTCTGCGCGCGCAACCACTGCATCGCGGCCGCGAGCGTGGCGAGGTGCCAGTTGCGATGTTTGCGATAGAGCTTCGCGATGGCGCGGTTGCGGTCGCCATGCGGCTTGTAGACGTTCGGCTGCACTTCCCAGATCAGCGCCAGCGAACGGCGCGAATCGAACGTGCCACTCGTCTCGCCGACGGAACCAGGCAGCGTGTGCTGCTGGCCTGCCGCTTTGCCGATGGCGATCGCGTCATCGAGCTGCGACGCGACGACGTCGAACGAGATCGTTTCCTGCCGCCCGCCGAAATGCGCGTTGCGACCGAGCATCAGCAAACCGTCCGGCAGCGACTGATCGTCGCCGGCGAGCGCGTCGGGAAGATCGAGATCGCTGAGCGGCATCGCCAGTCCCGATGCGCGGCCTTCGGTCACGCGCGGGTGCCACAGACTCGGCGTCGGCCTTCCCTCTTCCCAATGCGGATGATTGCGACGAAGAAACGTTTCGACGACCCGCTCGCGAATCGACAGCGTGTCTTCCGGCCGCAGCAGCGCCGGCGACGCGACGCTTTCCGCAATGTCGCTGAACGCTTCGAGCACCGAATCGCCCATGCCGACGTAGAGGTCGTACACGGCCGCTTTCGTGTCGGCGGGAACGCCGTACGCGTCGAAGATTCGGTTGATGTGATCAGGAAAGGGCATGAGGTATGAGGCACGAGGTATGAGTAGAGGCGGTGTTACTCATGCCCCATCACCCATGCCTCATGCCTGCCGCTACGCCGCGAGCGAAAGTCGCGCCTGATCGAGCAGCGCCTGCACTTCGCCGATCGACGTAATGTCGGCGAGTCCCGTGCGAATGTCTTTGCCGTGCGCGATTCCTTTGGAGAACCAGCCGATCACGGTGCGTGCTTTGTGCAGCTTCCACTTGTCGGGCTGCGGCGCGCCGTCGATCTTCGACAGATAGCGCTGCATCGCTTCGATGCGGCGCTCCACTTCGTTCGTCACCGGGACGCCGGAAACGTATGCGTGAATGTCGCGGAAGATGAACGGATTGTGCAGCGCGGCGCGGCCGATCATCACACCATCGACGTGCGTCTGCTCGAACATCCGAATGGCATCGGCGGCCGTCTTCACGTCACCGTTGCCGAAGACCGGAATGCGCAGCTCGCTCTTGACGTCGGCGATGTAGTTCCAGTCGCTCGCGCCGGTGTACGCCTCGTTGCGCGTGCGGCCGTGGATGGCAATCGACGCCACGCCGATCTCCTCGAAGCGCTTGAGCAGCGGGATCACGTC
>JAOBAU010000002.1 GCA_025463165.1 Acidobacteriota bacterium
AGAGCATCGGGCAGCGGTAGTACATGAAGTTGAGGAGAACCGGCTTGCCGCGGAAGAGATCGCGAAGACGAACGATCTCGCCCTGCTCGTTGCGCATCATCAGATCGAGCGGGATTTGCGCGTCGAGCTTCTGGTCGATGCCGACGACGCCGGGGAGAACGGGAGCGGCGGAGGAATCGGCGAAGAGGCTTCCCGCTGTGAGGAGACAGAGAAGCGCGACGGAAAGAGCGCGGCCGTTCACCGTGTCGCGCCTCCGGTCGTGGTGGTAACGGGTGCGGCGGTCGACGTCACCGGCAATCCGCGCTGCAGCACGAGCTGCTTCGCGACGTCGATCGGCAGACGGACGGTTCCCTTCTGGCGATCGATCCATGCCGACTGCGTCTGCGCTTCGTGCTCGACGCGGCGCATCTCATCGAGATCGACGACCGGTGTCTTCACGTATGGCGCCTCGTTTTTCGTCGGGAACGGCTGCAGACGCGGAGCGTTCGCGCCGGGAACTGACATGCTGTCGGGCACTTTCATCGACGTCAGCGCGGGCGGGTTCTGGCCTCTCGCAATCTTCGCGAAGCCTTTGAACAAAAGGAAGAGCAGGAGATGCGTGACGAGCGCGAAGATGACGAAGATGACGACCGCCCACAACAGCGCGCGGACGTTGACGTCGCTCTTTTCGTGATGCGTCTCCGGATTGAAGATCGCATCGTCGTCGTACGGAAGATGCTCAGGCATTGATCTTCACCGCCCCTTCCCGGATCGCTTCCTCGACCCACGTCTCGTGGATCGGAATGATCGTCTGCCCTTTCAGCTGGCGGATGAACTCGAACATCCAGATTCCGCCGACGGCGATGAGCGTCGTGAAGTTGATCCAGTGGTAGTGGAAGTGCTCGCCGTACCACGATGGCGCGACGAGCCAGTAGATCGCGATGTAGCGCATCACGAGGATGATCATCGCGACGACGCCGATGGTGCGGGCGTTGTCTTTGATGGAACGAATCAGCAGCAGAAAGAACGGCAGAAAGAAATGGAAGATGACGATGAGCGACGCGAACACGCCCCACACACCGTGCGAGCGGACCAGGTAATGCGGGATCTCTTCCTTCAGGTTCGCGTACCAGATCAGCAGGAACTCGGAGAAGGTCGTGTAGGCGTAGAGCATCACGAATGCGAGCATCAGGTTGCCGAGGTCGCGAAGATGCGACGGCTTGAGAATGCCGCGCATGGCCGGCGTCGCGGCCAGACGTGAAAGGAAGAAGGTCACGAAGACGAAGGCCGAGAGTCCGCAGCCGACGAGGATGATCAGCGGGTACATCGTCGAGGTCCACTTCGGCTCGAGCGACATCATCCAGTCGATCGACGCGAAGCTGATCGTCAGGACGATCATCAGCAGTCCCGACGCGGCCCACTTGCGACGGCGCAGATCGGTTTCGGGCGCGCGATCATCGTAGAAGCGAAGTGACAGCACGCGCAGGCGCCACGCCCAGAGACACCAGATGAGGAAGTAGGCGACGGCGAAGAAGATGAAGCGCTGCGGGTTGAGCCACGCGGTCTTGAGCTTTACGACCGGATCGTGCTGCGCGAGCTCCTCGTCCATCCACGGGAAGATGTACTTCATGCCGAGGATGATCGGAACGAAGAGCAGTCCCATCATCCAGAGCGAGCGCGATGCGGCGCCGAGCGGCCGGCGAATCATCAGTCCCCATTCGCCGCCGGTGACGTACTGCAGCATCAGCACGGCCAGCGAGCCGAGTGCAATCGCCCACCAGAAGAGATAGCTGGGCAGATACGCGCGGTAGAACTCCCGCGGGCCGGCGACAAAGAAGCCGGCGATGCTGATGGCGCCGAAGATGATGCCGGTGATGAGCGCCGGCATCTGAAAGCGGCCGATGCCGGTGGCGCGCGTGGAGACGTCAGGCGTCATCGCGCTCCTCCGCGGGCCGGCGTTGTATCGAGCTTCGCGCGAAGGTCCGGAGTGAGATCGTTGATGGTGCCGTTCTGGCTGAGCTGCAGCGCCCGTATGTACGCCACGATCGCCCAGCGATCCTCGGCCGGCACCTGCGGGGCATACGGCGGCATGGCGCCGAATCCGTTGGTCATGACGTCGAAGAAATGTCCTGTCTTTGCATTGCGAAGCGCCTCGGTATGGAACGACGGCGGACGGCGATAGCCGCGCGACGGAATCATTCCGTTGCCGTCGCCGAGGCGGCCGTGGCACTCCGAGCAGTAGATGTTGAAGCGTTCCTGGCCGCGATTCATCAGATCCGCGGTGATCGGAAACGGGTAGCCGTCGGCTTCCTGTCCGCCGATTTTTCCGGTGGCGAGGAAGCCATCGATGGGCGCCTGTCCGCGCGCGACGGTGCCGGCGATGCGCGGGCGCGAAGCCATGCCGTCGGGGAAGAAGTTGCTCTCTTCGAGCGGATCGTAACGCGGCTGATTGGCCATCTTCTGGCGGCAGCCGGCGAGCGCCGCGAGTACGAGCATCAGCGCGAACGCGCGCCTGCTACCACGGTACATCGGTCACCTCGCGGGGCTTGAGCGATTCAAGAAAGGTCGCGACTTCATCGATGTCGAACTTCGGATCGCGCGCCTGGATGACGAGAAAGAATTTGTCGCGCGAGGCCTGATCGAATCGCTTCACGTTGAAGACGGGGTGATACGGCATCGGCAGTCCGTTCAATCCGAGCATGCCGAAGACGGCGGCGAATGCGGCGAGGAGGATCGTGCACTCGAACGTGATCGGGATCCACGCCGGCCATGAGTTGTACGGCTTGCCGCCGATGTTGAGCGGATACGAGATGACGTTGGCGTACCAGCACATGAAGAAGCCGCCGAGGCCGCCGAGCACGCCGCCGCCGAGGACGATCAGCGGAAGTTTCGTCGAATGGAATCCGACCGCTTCCGCCAGTCCGTGAATCGGGAACGGCGAGTAGGCATCCATGTCTTTGTAGCCGCGATGATTCGCGGCGGTCGCGGCGTCGAGCAACTCCTGCGCGCTGGTGAACTCGGCGATCACGCCGTACAGGCCGGTTTTCCGTTTGCCGACGCCCATCGTCAGTGCTCCTCGCCGTGCGCGTGCGCTTCAGGCAGCAGCGTGCGCATTTCGAAAATGGAGATCATCGGCAGGAAGCGGATGAAGAGGAAGAGCAGGAAGAGGAAGAGTCCCATCGAGCCGATGAACATCGACCAGTCCCAGCGCGTGCCGTGGTACATGCCCCACGACGACGGCAGGAAGTCGCGGTGCAGCGAGCCGGGGATGATGACGAAGCGCTCGAGCCACATGCCGACGTTGACGAACATCGCCGTGATGAAGAGCATCGCGGTGCTGGTGCGGAAGCGTTTCACCCACATCAGCTGCGGCGCGAGGCCGTTGCAGACGATGAGCGCGATGTACATCTTCCAGTACGGACCCAGGATGCGGTTGTGCACCATGAAGCGCTCGAAGACGTTGCCGCTGTACCAGCCGAGGAAAAGCTCCATCAGATACGCGTAGAAGACGATCAGGCCGGTGGCGAGCATCACCTTCCCCATGTTCTCGAGATGCTTCATGGTGATGAAGTCTTCGAGCTTGAGGAACTTTCGCGCGGGAATCGCCAGCGTAAGCACCATCGCGAATCCGGCGAAGACGGCGCCGGCGACGAAGTACGGCGGGAAGAACGTGGCGTGCCATCCGGGAATCTGCGCGACCGCGAAGTCGAACGAGACGATGGTGTGAACCGAGAGGACGAGCGGCGTCGAGAGTCCGGCCAGCAGCAGGTATGCGGTTTCGTAGCGATACCAGTGTTTGGCGGAACCGCGCCAGCCGAGCGCGCCCATGCCGTAGATCTTGCGGGCGATGACGTTCGTGGCGCGATCGCGCAGCGTGGCGAGATCGGGAATCAGGCCGACGTACCAGAAGAGCGCGGAGACGGTGGCGTAGGTCGAGACCGCGAAGACGTCCCACATCAGCGGACTGCGGAACTGCGGCCAGAGCGTCATCGTGTTCGGGTAGGGGAAGAGCCAGAAGTCGTACCACGGACGTCCGGTGTGCAGCGCCGGATAGAGGCCGGCCGAGGCGACGGCGAAGAGCGTCATCGCTTCGGCGAATCGGTTGATTGAGGTGCGCCACTCCTGGCGAAGGAGCAGCAGGATCGCGGAGATCAGCGTGCCGGCGTGGCCGATGCCGATCCACCAGACGAAGTTGATGATGTCCATGCCCCATCCGGCCGGATGGTTGATGCCCCAGATGCCGACGCCGACGAAGACGAGCTTGCCGATCGCGGCGGTGAGAACGGTCATGAGGATCAGCGAGATACCGAAGCCGACGTACCAGCCGATCGGCGTCCGCTTGCGAAGGACGATCGTCGAGATGTGATCGGTGATCGAGGCGTAGGAGTGTCCCGGCTCGATGGTCGGCGTCGGGAGATAGCGCTCCGGCACGCGCACTTCCTGCGTGACCGGGCGAATCTCGTGGACGGGGGTGTCGTCTTTGTGAGCCATTAGCCCCTGATCTCCGGGTTCGGATTGCGAATCGCGCCGAGATACGTGGTGCGCGGGCGGGTGTTGAGCTCTTCGAGGAGTGCGTAGTTCGCCGGTTCCTTTTTCAGGTTGGCGACGCGGCTCGTCGGATCGTTCATGTCGCCGAACGTGATCGCTTCGCTCGGGCACGCCTGCTGGCAGGCGGTCGTCACTTCCCCGTCGCGAACGCGGCGTCCCTGCGGACCATCTTTCTCCGCTTCGATCTTCGCCGCGTTGATGCGCTGCACGCAGTAGGTGCATTTCTCCATGACGCCGCGCGTACGAATGGTGACGTCGGGATTGCGCATCGGCTTGAGCGCTTCCGTGTCGTAGTCGGCGTAGTGAAAGAAGTTGAAGCGCCGCACTTTGTACGGACAGTTGTTCGAGCAGTAGCGCGTGCCGACGCAGCGGTTGTACGTCATGTCGTTGAGACCGTCGCCGCTGTGCGACGTCGCTTCGACCGGACAGACCGGCTCGCACGGCGCGTTCTCGCACTGCATGCACGGCACCGGCTGGTGGTAGACCTCCGGATTTTCCGGCGAGCCTTTGTAGTAGCGATCGATGCGCAGCCAGTGCATCTCGCGCTCGCGGACGACTTCTTCCTTGCCGACGATGGAGATGTTGTTCTCCGCCTGGCAGGCGATGACGCAGCCGTTGCAGCCGGTGCAGACGCTGGTATCGATGACCATCGCCCACGCGTGGTTCTTGTATTCGAAGCCGGGGTACATCGATTCGTTCGGCTCGCCGGCGCCTTCATGCTCTTCGCGGAGGAGTGCGCGCGGATCGCGCTGGTACTCTTCGAACGTGCCGGAGCGGATGATGCCGCGATCGCCGCCGACGTCTTTCGGATTGAGGCTCTGATGTTCCTGCGTGCAGCCGATCGGATACGTTCCCGCGCTGCGGACGAGCGTGATCTGCGCGCCGGCGCCGCCGGAGAGTCCGTCGGAGAAACGGATCGGATAGATGTCGACGCCACCGGGATTTTTCTCGCTCGGTTCCGAGGCGATTTTTCCGCCGTGTTTGCGGCCGTAACCGAAGTGGATGGTGGCGACGTTCTCCGGCATGCCGGGAACGACCCACACCGGAACGCGAAGCGTGCGGCCGCGGAACGAGAGGTCGGCCTGCAGCGTATGTTTCTCGTTGAAAAGCTCGTCGCGCTCTTCGTCGCCGAAGCCGATCGCGTTCGCGCTCTTCGGGCTGAGCAGGAGGACGTTTTCCCAGGTGATCTTCGTCTGCGGTTTCGGGAGCTCCTGCAGCCAGCCGTTGTTGGCGAAGCGGCCGTCGTAAATGTTCGGATCGTGCGTGATGCGCAGCTCGAAGCCGCCGCTCTGTTTCGCTGCGACCGGCGCCGCGATGCTCGTCGATGCCGATGCAATGCGCGCCGGCAGCGCGGAGTTGGCGACGACGCCGTCGTTCAGCCATTTACGCCAGAGCGTTTCAGTGGCGCCGTTGGCCATCCAGTAAGCGCGAACGGCGTCGTACGGCGACTGATCGATGCCGCCGGCGAGCGCGCCGAGCACTTCGATCGCGGCGCGGCCGTTGTAGAGCGGCGCGATGAGCGGCTGCTGAATGGAGACGGTGCCGTCGTGCGCGCGACCGTCGCCCCACGTCTCGAGGTAATGCGTCTCGGGGATGTGCCAGTGCGAGAGCATCGACGTCTCGTCGTAGTAAGGGCTGAGATGCGCGCGGAACGGAACCTTGTCGAAGGCGGCGGCGAAGTTGAAGTCGGCCGGCGCGTCGAAGATCGGATTGCCGCCGAGCATGATCAGCGCCTTGACGGCGCCGGCGTTCATGTCGGTGACGAGGCGACGCAGTGATTCGAGCTGATTGACCGGCTCGACTTCCGGCGAGTCCGTGATCGTGATCGTGGTTCCGATCGCGCCGATGGCCTGATTGATCGCCATCGCAATTGCGTGGACGACCGGCGGCTGATCGTCGCCGGCGACAACGATGGCGGCGCCCTGATTGCGCTGCAGGTCGCGCACGAGCGCGCCGATCCAGTTCGCGTTTTCGGCGATCGCGCCGGCGGCGCCGAGTCCGAGGCCGGCGGCGATGGCGCGCGCGTAGCCTTCGATCTGCGACGGACGAACGGAGAGCCGATGATCGGCGATCGAGCCGCTGCTGGTCGGCGACGATTCAATCGCGTAAAGGCGGTTCATCGACTTCGTGTCGTGCCGCACGCGGCGGCGCGCCGAGAAGTCCCGCGAGTAACGAACGTGTCCCGCGCCGTCAGACATGAAGTCGCTGTCGAGCGTGACGACGACGTTCGCTTTGTCGAAGTGATAAACGGCGTTGACGTATCCGCCGAACGCGCTGCGCAGTCCTTCGCGTTTGTTGTCGCCGCTGACCGGTTCCCACTGATGCCACTGCATGCCGGGATACTGCGCGACGAGCGCGCGAATCGCGGCGCCGAGCGTCGGCGAGGTGACGGTCTGCGTGAGGATGCGCAGGCCGGCGCCGTTGACCGCAGCTTCTTTCAGCACCGGCTGCAATGCGCCGATGAAATCGCTCCACGTGCGCGTTTCACCAAACGTGCGCACGACCTGCGAGCGATCGGGATCGTAGAGTCCGAGGATCGACGCCTGCATGAAGGCGTCGGTACCGCCGAGGCTGGATGGATGATCGGGATTGCCTTCGATTTTCGTCGGGCGACCCATGTGGCTTTCGGCGAGGACTCCGGTGGTGTAGCCGCCGAGCGGCATCGCGGTCGCGAAAAACATCGGCTTACCCGGTATCAAATCCTCGGGCTGCCGAACGTATGGAACGATTTTCTCCGGCTTGCCGGACGGCGGAGTACACGAAGCGGCGCCCGCGAGCGCGATCGAAGCGCTCATCAGCTTCATGAAGTCGCGGCGATGAACGCCGTTCGCGAGCGGCGCGGCCTGGCGCGGGAACTCGTCCTGCAGCAGCTCCTCGAAATCGGCGCCGCGCGAGAGCTCTTCGAGACTCCGCCAGTACTCCCTGCCGCGGATGTCGCCGATGCGCTCGCGGAACTCCCGGAAATCGAGTGTGGTCTTGTCGTCGCTCATTTCAGTAGTGGCACGTCGAACAGCTGGTCAGCTTCTGGATGTTGTAGGCGCGCATCAGCTGCGGTCCGAGAGTCTTCTGGTCGGTGGCGACATACGCCATGTTGAAGACCTGGTCGCGCGGGCGAACGTATTTCTCGGGCGCGCGGTGGCAGTCGAGGCACCACTCCATCGTCAGCGGAGAAGCCTGATACGTGAGGTTCATCCGATCGATGCGGCCGTGGCAGGAAGCGCAGCCGACACCTTTGTTGATGTGAATGGAGTGGTTGAAGTGGACGTAGTCGGGAAGGCGATGGACGCGTTCCCATCGAATGGGCGTGTTGGAGGAGAAGCTGTTGCGAACCGGCGCGAGCATGTCGGCGTTGGTCCAGATCTGTGCGTGGCAGTTCATGCAGGTCTGCGTCGGCGGGATGCCGGCGAAGTTCGATTTCTCAACCGAGGTGTGGCAGTAGCGGCAGTCGATCCCGAGTCCGGCGACGTGATGCTGATGGCTGAAGGGAACCGGCTGTTCGCGCGCGATCCCCTGGTTGGTGACGTACGGCGAGCGGACGATGCCGCCGATCACCCACAGCACGAATCCGGCGATGAAGACCGCGCCGAAAATCGTGACTCGGGAAAGCGTATTGGTGCTGCGGTGGAAGATCTGAGCCATCGAGGCGACTACCGTCCGGCGTTGAATGTTTGCGAAGCGAGGGTGGACTGCACTTCCCGGCGAGGAAGCACGCGGATCATATCGAAAATAGATTGTGAATCAACTCACAAGGTGGCCACGGGCCACTGCGTTTGTTGGCCAAGCCTCAGCGCACATCCGTCCGGAAGCTCAGCTGTTTACTCGGGATACACCGCCCGAAATTACGAGCGCCATCACCGCGGCGCTGTCGGTCTCCAGTCGCTGCACGCGGCCGCTCGGCACGATCACCAGCGTTCCCGCCATCGAATACGAAAACGGGAGATAGACGGCGACGTGTCCCGGCAGCGAGAGAAAGGCGAGATCTTCCTGCGTCATGAAGCCAAGCGTGCGGACGTCGCCGCTCTCGCTGAGCGCAACGGCCACCGGCTTGTCGAAACGCTTCTTGTCGCCGACGAATGCTTCGAGCAGATCTTTGATCGATGCGTAGACGATGCGCACCAGCGGCGCTTTCGTGAAGATCGTTTCGGTGAGCTGCAGAAATTTGCGAATGACGAAGTTCGAGGCGAGCGCGCCGATGAGGATGATGGCGACGAGCATCACGGCGAAGCCGACGCCCGGAATCGCAAAGGCGATCAGCCGATCGATACGGATGAACGCGGTGTAGAGCAGCCAGATCGTCAGCGCGAACGGGACGACGATCACGAGTCCGCGGAGGAAGTTCTTTACGAGCCAGTTCATCGAAGTAAGATAAGCCTTTCCGATGAGCGCGATGCCCGATGCCGATCTGCTGCTGCGCGTCCGTGCGCGCGATCGTGAGGCGATGGCCTCGCTCTACGATCGTCACGCGCCGCGGATGTATGCGATTGCGCTGCGGGTGACCGGCAATCGCGACGCGGCCGGCGCGGTGCTCGAAGCGGCGTTTGCCGCGCTGGCGAACGGCGCGGCTCCCGACGGAGCGGGCGAATCGTGGCTCCTGCGGCTGGCGCGCGATCTCGCCGTGGCGCGACAAACCCAAACGGCGCCGCCATCCGTAGAAGGAATGACACCGACGCCGCGGTCGCTCGTCGAAGAGGCGTTTTACCGCGGTGCCGGCGTTGCGAAACTGGCGCGAACGCATGGACTGACGGAGACGGATGTCCGTAAGATGCTCCAGGACGGAATCCGCGAGCTTCGCGGATAGTTCCGCCCGGTGGAACGAAATGACGAACGAGACAACCTTCGATGAACGCGAGCTGGACGAGCTCGGACCGCTGCTGATCGAAACGCTCGAGCCGATTGCGCCGCCGCCCGCGGTGAAGAGCGCCGTCCTCGCCGCGATCCGCAATCCCGGCCGCACGCTTCGCGCCGGCGAAGGGAAGTGGTATCGCCAGCCGGTGGACGGCATCGAGGTGAAACCGCTGTCACTCGACAAGGAGCGCGGCATCGTTACGCTGCTGATGAAGTTCGCGCCGGGCGCGGTGTATCCGGGGCACGAGCACGGCGGCGCGGAAGAATGTTTCGTCGTCAGCGGGAGCTGCCGGATCGCGGACGTGCATCTGCACGCGGGCGATTTTCATCACGCCGACTCCGGCTCGTTCCACGCGCCGGTCATCAGCGACAAAGGCTGCACGCTGCTCCTCGTGATCGACGAGGACGATTACGTCGCCGCGTAGCGCTGCACGACGTCCAGCGCCGCGCGTTCACGCTCTTCCCGATCTCCGCTGACGATCGT
This sequence comes from Acidobacteriota bacterium, assembly GCA_025463165.1. Lineage (GTDB taxonomy): Bacteria > Acidobacteriota > Thermoanaerobaculia > Gp7-AA8 > Gp7-AA8 > JAOBAU01. The sequence continues at coordinate 9,857 of JAOBAU010000002.1, forward strand.
CCATTCGCACCCGAGCTCGTCGAGCGCGGAGCGGAACGCATCGAACAGATCTTCGCGCGCATCGCCGCCGGCATCGCGTGCGGCGTCGGCAATCCACGGCAGATCGGTATCGAGCAAGAGGTAGTGATCGGCGCGGCGCATTCGCGCTTCCGCTTCGATCGAGGGCGGACAGCTGCCGTAGTAGTGACGCGCGTA
>JAOBAU010000012.1 GCA_025463165.1 Acidobacteriota bacterium
AAACGGTTCCAAATGGGCTTACGAAAGCAAAGGCGACAGCCATGAAGTTTCCGTGGTTAAAGCCTTGCTCAAACGTATCGCGAAGGAGAAGCCCGGCCTTTGGACGAAGATCGTCAAAGACTGGAAAGGCGTTTCCGAAGAGACCACGACCGGCGTGCATCGTCTCTACCAGATGAAGGAAGCGGGAACGCTGCTCTTCCCGGCCATCAACGTCAACGACTCCGTGACGAAGTCGAAGTTCGACAACATCTACGGCTGCCGCCACTCCGTCATCGACGGACTCAATCGCGCCACCGACGTCATGATCGCCGGCAAGCTCGCCGTCGTCTGCGGCTTCGGTGAAGTCGGCAAAGGTTGCGCGCAAGCGCTGCGCGGCCAGGGCGCGCGCGTCGTCGTCACGGAGATCGATCCGATCTGCGCGCTGCAGGCGGCGATGGAAGGCTTCGAAGTCCGCAAGCTCGAGAGCGTTCTCGAGCGCGCCGACATCTTCGTCACCTCGACCGGCAACAAAGACATCATCACCGCCGACCACATGTCGAAGATGAAGCACAACGCCATCGTCAGCAACATCGGCCACTTCGACAACGAGATCGACATGGCCGGCCTCAAGAAGATGTCGGACGTGAAGCGCGTCAACATCAAGCCGCAGTACGACGAGTACGTGTTCCCGGATGGTCACTCGGTGCTGATCCTCGCCGAAGGCCGTCTGATGAATCTCGGCTGCGCGACCGGCCATCCGTCGTTCGTCATGTCGGCGTCGTTCACCAACCAGGTGCTCGCGCAGCTCGCGCTCTGGAACAATCGCGGCGAGTACGGCAAAGAGGTTTACGTTCTCCCGAAGAAGCTCGACGAAGAAGTGGCGCGTCTGCACCTCGCGCACCTCGGCGTCGAACTGACCGAGCTCACCGCCGACCAGGCGAAGTACCTCGGCATCCCGTCCGACGGTCCGTACAAGTCGGATCACTACCGCTACTAAATTTTCGTTTGACGAATGAAAGGGCGGGCCATCTTCGGCCCGCCCTTTTTCTTTACACCGCGTTGATCGTGCGACGGACGTCGCGCAGATGTTCAGCCGTGAACGCGAAGCCGGCGCCGGGCTGCGGCGCGGCCTGCGGCGCCGCGGTGATGCGCGCCATCAATGCGGCGATCGTCACGTCATCATCCGAGAAGCCGCCGTGCTTCGTCGCGCGTGACGCATTCGGCGAACCGGACGGCACGCTGTTCGGCGACAGGATCCAGTCGTTCGGATTGAAGATCGCCGCCAGAGCCGGATCGCGCTCGATCTCCTTTTTGATGAAGTGCTGCATGCCGGCGAGCTTCTCGCCTTCGGGACGGATGAGCGGGACGCGGAACGTCTCCTGCTCGAGCGCGTTCGAGACGAGATAGAGCAGCGACTTGTTGTAGACGCGCGCGCAGTCGTCGTCCTGTTCGAATCGATCGGTGAGCGTGAACGTGCTGTAGCGGCCGAGCCCCTTCGCGTTGATCATCGGCACGTACGTCTCCCGGAAGAATTTGAACGTACACGCGGGCGCGAAGAGTGTCGTCGACGACACCGGCAGCCCGAGGCCGCGTTGACCTTGCAGCGGACCACTCGCGATGACGCCTTTCGTCGCCAGGAGTTGCGCGAGCGCGCCGATGAAGACCGCGCCGGCGCTGTGACCGGACAGATGAATCTCGACCGGACCGTTGTCGGCGATGTGCTTCGCGAGCACGTTCGCGACGATCCGCGCGCCGCCCTTCGGCGTGCTCGACGCGCGCATCGCGTTCTCCTTCATCTCCGTCCACTCCGCGAGACCGGTCAGCGCGCGCGCCAGCGGCTCGAGGAAATCGTCGAAGCGATCGAGCATGAAATCCTTCGCCGCCGCAACGCCGCCCGCCGGACGATTGCGCGACATCGCATCGTCGAAGATGTTCTTCAGCGTGCTGAAGAAGTCGCTGTTCCACGCGAAGAAGATCGGATAGATCTGCTGATCGAGAAAGCGCTGGTGCAGTTTGCGGACTCGATCGAGCGCCGACTCCTCGCTGTTCAAGCCGCCGTGCGCGAAGAACAGCAACCGCTTCACCGGCCACGTCGCCGAGGCTTTCGCGAAATCGTCGTTGATGATCGTGGCGACGTCGGCTTCGCTCGTGCCGAACTGGCCGGTCGTCAGCAGCTGGCCGTCGTTGCCGGTGCTGATGATGAACTGCCGCAGCGATGCAAAATCGGCGGCGGGAGATTGCGCGGCCGATGCTCGCGGCGCGGTGCCGCGCGCGATCTGCGCGGTCAGCTCGATCGGAACGCCGAGGCGCGCGACCCACGCATCGTTGCCATTCGTCAGCCAGTCGTCATAACTGACGTGACCGAAACCGCCGCGTCCCCACGTCGTTCCCCACGAATTCTGAATCCAGAAACCGCGGCGATCGTAGCCGACGATTGCGAAGGCGTGGCCTCCGACGATCGCATCGCTGCGGACGATCGTGCCGTTCGCTTCCGGATTCTGCCAGCCGGCGTGCACATCGCTCGTCGCAAAGAGGATTCCGACTTCCGTGATCGCGGCGTGCATGCTGACGAGATCGCGATGATTGACGCGTGAGTACGCGCCGAGCGGCCGCGTTACGGCGTCGCGCGCGAGCTCGTCGCTCAGCGGCGGGAACTCGCCGACCTTCCAGTGTTTCATCGCGCAGACGCCGTGCTTGTGCCACGCCTTCATCGCGCCGCGCGCGCTCGACCAGTCGTAATCCGTTCCCGGCCACTCGTCGTAACGCCGCGCGAGGTCGAACAGCATCTGCGGACTGACGGTCTCGCGTCCGCGATGAATCCCTTTCTGCCGCAGCAGAAAATTCGCGACGGTGGCGAGACCGAAGCCGGTGCACGCGCCTTCGAAACCCTGATCGAGAATCGGCACGTGATAGAGGAGATAGCGTTCGAGCGGCCGCTCGGCCGGCACCTCGATCAGCGTCGGCTCGTACATCCGATCGCGAAAGTCGAGCGTGTCGGCGACCGCGTCGAACTTGCGCGCCGGCGGTGTTCGGCGCTCGGCACTGACTCGTTTCGTGGTGCGACGATCGTGTTTCTTCGTGTGCCGGCGATCGACGTCGGCGATGGGCTCGGTTCTGAAACGAACGGCTCGCGGCATGGCGTGCTCCTCATCCTGAATGTGGCTTCAGAAGAGGAGTGCCATAAAGAAGGTGGAACCCTACCCGTTGTACCATCGGCGAACCGGCCTCATGACTGACAAGCAACGTTCCGATTCCTCGCCGTCGCAGCTGCGACACGAGCTGCGCACGCCGCTGAACCAGATCATCGGCTACACGCAGATGCTTCTCGAGCAGGCCGAGGAGAATGGCGACAAGGATTACACGCCGGATTTGCAGAAGATCGAGCGTGCCGCGCAGCGTCTCGTCGCGCTCGTCGACGTCCTCGTCAACTCGATCAGCATTCCGAGTGCGGCGCGTCCGAGCGAAGCATCGATCACGTCGACCGCCGAGCTGAAACTCGCTTCGCTTCCGCTGCCGCAGCCCGATTTCGATCCCGCCTCGAAAGCTGCCGGACTCATTCTCGTCGTCGACGACAACGAGATGAATCGCGACATGCTCGCGCGCCGGCTCAAGCAGAAAGGTTACGCCGTCTGTTCGGCGGTCGGCGGGCGCGAAGCGCTCGAGTTGATCGAGCGCGATCCGTACGACCTCATCCTGCTCGACGTGATGATGCCGGAGGTGAGCGGCCTCGACGTGCTCGCGAAAGTTCGCGAGACGAAAGCGGTCACCGATCTGCCGATCATCATGGCCACCGCGAAGGATCAGTCTCAGGACGTCGTCGAAGCGCTGCGCCTCGGCGCGAACGACTACGTCACGAAGCCGCTCGATTTCAACGTCGTCGTCGCGCGCGTCGAAACACAGCTCTCGCTGAAGCGCGCCAGCGATCAGATTCGAACGCTGAACTCGGAACTGCGCCACGCGCAGGAACAGATCGCGTGGCTGATGGAGTCGTCGGCGAATGCGCTCAATGACGTCAACGCATGGTCGGCGGCGGTTTGCACGGAGCTGGCGAAAGTCATCGGCGCGCGCGCCATCGCGATGTGGAATGTGAACGAAGACGTCACCGTCGACGACGGCACGTGGCCCGATCTGCCATCGATCGAAGCGCTTCGCTCCGCGGCCGGCGCGCGCAAGTTCATGTTGAAAGGCGAGACGACGGTCGTGCCGGTGTACGGCATGACCGGCGAAGTCTTTGGCGCGCTGCTCGTGGCCGGCAAACGCGGCGAATGGCGCGATGCCGAAACGCGGCTGCTGGCGAGTTTCGCGCAGCAGCTCGGCGGCGCGCTGGAGCTCGAAGCGACGCGGCGCGAGCTAGCGGAGTCGGAAGAAAAATCGCGCGCGCGGCGGCAGGAGCTCATCGACCAGGGACTCGAGCTCGTGCAGCTCTGCCGCGTTTGCAGTCGCTGCTACGGCGGCGGCGTCGCAACGTGCGAGAACGACGGCTCGCTGCTCGAATCGCCGCGCTTCATTCCGTTCCGCATCGTCGATCGCTATCAGCTCGTCTCGCTGATCGGCGCCGGCGGCATGGGAATGGTGTTTCACGCGCACGACGAGCGGCTCGAGCGTCACGTCGCCATCAAGATCATCAGCGCCGAACATTTCGACGATCCATCGGTGCGGCTGCGCTTCGAGCAGGAAGCGCGCGCGGCGGCGCGAATCGATCATCCCGGCGTCGTCACGATCTTCGATTCCGGCGAGCTGCAGGACGGCTCCGGCTACATCATCATGGAGCGTCTCCACGGCTCCGATCTCGGCCAGCTCATTCGCCAGTTCGGTCCCGGCACGCCGCGGCAGGTCGCACAACTTTTGCGACAGGCAGGACCGGCGCTCGGCGCCGCGCATCGCGCGGGGCTCGTTCATCGCGACATCAAGCCGGAGAACATTTTTCTCGAAGAACTGCCGGCAGGTTTCGGCGCGAAGGTGCTCGACTTCGGCATCGCCAAGCCGATCGATCTCGATACGCACCTGACGCAGGGCGGCACGATCCTCGGCACGCCCGCATACATGGCGCCCGAACAACTGTCGGGAAAACAGCTCGACGCGCGCAGCGACATCTATTCGTTCGCGGCGGTCGCGTATGAAGCGCTCGTCGGACGCGGCGTGACGCTCGAGAAAACGCTCGGGCGCGTGATCGTCGACGTCATTCAGCGGATGCCGCCGACCGTTTCGACGCTGTTGCCGTCGACGCCGGTCGAAGTCGACAACGCGTTCAACATCGCGCTGAACAAAGAGCGCAACATGCGGCCGGAGACGATCGAAGCGTGGGTCGATTCGTTCGTTGACGTGCTCGAAGCGATGGAACCGCAGGTGCCGGGATGGCCGGAGCAGGTCTCGGTCGCGAATACCGCGTCGGCCGCGATCGCGCCGACGGAGGTCAGCATGACGATCACGATGGAGAAACCGATCGCGTGAGATTCCGAGACCTTCCGATTCGCATCAAGCTGATGACCGGCTTCATGCTCACGAGCATCGTGGCGCTGCTCATCGCCGTCGTCACGCTCGCGCTGTACGACTACTCGACGCTCAAGCGCCGCGTGGTCGCCGACCTCAACGTGCTCGCCGGCATCATGGGCGAGAACACGGCGTCGTCGATCGTCTTCAACGATCGCGATGGCGCGCGCACGACCCTGGCCGCGCTTCGCTCGCAGCCGCACATCACGAAAGGCGTCGTCTTCGACAAAGACGGCAAGCTGTTCGCCGAATATCACCGCGCCGGCAGCGCGCACGACGAGCACGAAGAGCGCGCCGGAACGCCGTCGAGCTTCACCGCGAACGCGGTCGTCGTGACGCGACCGATCCTCTTCAATGACGCGCGCGTCGGCAGCGTCTATCTCTGGTCGGACGTCGGCGAAGTGCGCGAGCGCATCGCCAGCTACGCGGCGCTGCTGCCGCTCGTCATGATCGGGGCGCTCGTCGTGGCATTCTTTCTCTCCTCGATCTTCCAGCGAACGATCTCGCGTCCGATCCGCAAGCTGCTCGCCGTCGAAAAGCGCGTTTCGCGCGAGCGCGATTACTCGGTGCGACTTGAGCCGGAAGCCGGCGATGAAGTCGGCGAGTTGATCGACGGCTTCAACGAAATGCTCGGCGAGATTCGGGCGCGCGATGCGGAGCTGCAGGTCGCGAAAGAGAACGCGGAGTCGGCGAATAAAACGAAGTCGGCGTTTCTCGCCAACATGTCGCACGAGTTGCGCACGCCGCTCAACGCCATCATCGGCTACAGCGAGATGATGCAGGAAGATGCCGCGGACCTCGGCTACACCGAGCTCGTTCCCGACCTGAAAAAAGTTCACACCGCCGGCCGGCATCTGCTCGACCTCATCAACGACATCCTCGACCTCTCGAAGATCGAGGCGGGGAAGATGGAGCTGTCGCCGGAACAGTTCGACATTCGCGCGCTCATCGAACAGCTGATGCAGACGGTCGCGCCGCTCGTCGAACAGAACGGGAACAAGCTCGAGACCGCGGTCGATGGCGGCGTGCAATCGATGACTGCCGATCCGATGCGCGTCCGCCAGATCCTTTTGAATCTCGTCGGCAACGCCACGAAGTTCACGAAGAAGGGAACGATCACGCTCGCCATCTCCGCTTCGAAAGCGGACGGCGCGGAGTGGATCAAGTTCGCGATTCGCGACACCGGCATCGGCATGACGCGGGAACAGGTCGGCCGGCTTTTCCAGGCGTTCGTGCAGGCCGACAGTTCGACGACACGTCAATACGGCGGCACCGGCCTCGGCCTCGCCATCAGTCAGGCGTTCGCTCAGCGGATGGGCGGACACATCACCGTCGACAGCGAGCTCGGAGAAGGAACGACGTTCACGCTCCATCTGCCGGTGAACATGAAAGAGCGCCGCGATGGCGAAGCGCTGCGCGACACGGAAGCCGATCGCTACGCCGGCATGCAGCCATCGCGCGAAACGACGATCCTCGTGATCGATGACGATCGCACCGTGCGCGACCTGATGGTGCGCATGCTCAACAAGGAAGGCTTCCGCGTCGTCACCGCGTGGGGCGCGAAGGAAGGACTGCGCCTCGCGCGCGAGATCCGGCCGTCGGTCATCACGCTCGACGTTATCATGCCGGAGCTCGACGGCTGGTGGACGCTCGGCCAGCTGAAAGCCGATCCGGAGCTCGCCGACATTCCGGTCATCCTCATCACGATGGTCGACGACCGGCAGAAAGCGTTCACGCTCGGCGCGGCCGATTACATGGTCAAGCCGATCGATCGCGAGCGGCTCGGACGTCTGCTGAATCGTTTCGTTTGCGAACAGCCGCCGTGCCGCGTGCTGGTCGTTGACGACGACCCCGCGGTGCGCGACATCCTGCGGCGGACGTTCTCGAAAGCGGGATGGGATGTCTCCGAGGCGGAGAACGGGCGTGAAGGATTGCGGATCCTCGAGCAGTCGGTGCCGGAGCTCGTGCTGCTCGATCTGATGATGCCGGAAGTCGACGGCTTCCAGTTTCTGGAAGAACTGCATCGGAACGAAGCGATGAAGCACGTTCCGGTGATCGTCCTCACATCGAAAATCCTGACGTCGGAGGATCGTCTGCGTCTCAACGGGTCCGTGGAAAAAGTGCTGCAGAAGGGCGCGCTCAACCTGCAGGAACTGGAGCTGGAGTTGCGCGATCTCGTGAAGAGTTGTATTGCACGTACGTAAAACCTATGGCGAAGATCCTCCTTGTGGAAGACAACGAGATGAACCGCGACATGCTGCAGCGCCGCCTGCAGAAGCGCGGTTATGAGGTCGTCACGGCGGTCGACGGCCAGCACGGAATCGCCGTCGCGCGCGCCGAGTCGCCCGACCTGATCCTGCTCGACATGAGTCTGCCGGTGCTCGATGGATGGGGTGCCGCCGGCGTGCTGAAAGGCGACGCGAAGACAGGACACATTCCGATCATTGCGCTGACCGCGCATGCGATGGCCGGCGAGCGGGAACGCGCAATGGAAGCCGGCTGCAACGAGTACGACACGAAGCCGATCGATCTGCCGCGGTTGCTGGAGAAGATCGAGTCGTTGCTCGCGTAGCGCTACTGCTCGGGAATCACGATCTCCGGCACTTCCATCGCCACCATCACCGGCACTGTCAGCGACGCCGTCGATGGCGCCGGCAAATCGAGCGCTTCCACGCTGACCCCGACGATCTCGAGCTGTTTCTTCTCTTCAGCCGGACGCGGCGTCTCTTCGCGGCCGCCGAGACGCGCGAGGCCGGTGACCTGAATCGCGGCAAGCGTCGTCTGCGACGCCATGAATGCCGACTCGACCGCTTCCCGTTCGCGATCGTTGAACGCCGCACCGCGGATCGCGACGATCGGCAGCGGGACGTTGCCGGTCGTGTGAATGACGCGCAGCTCTTTGCCGATGTGCGCGGCGGCGACCGGATTCAGTTCGGAGACGAGCGCCGCGTCGGAGCCGCCGTAAAGCACGTTCGCGGCGGCAGTCTGATCGTCCGGCGCCGGAACGATGGCGCGGAACGCCGGCGCATCGTTGCGGAACGCGCTGCGTGCGAACGGCTGCACGACGCTGATCGTTCGTCCGCGCAGATCGGCGAGCGAGCGTGCGGCGTCCGCGCTGCGGACGATCACGATCCGCCGATACGTTTCTTTTCCGCTGCGCGAGAACTGATAGATCGGCGCGAGGCCGAGATCGTCGGGCAGCTCGGCGATGAACTCCGGCGGCGCGACGATCAGTCCGATGTCGCGCCGGTTCGCGGCGACGAATGCCGCGCAATCATCCGCTTTGCGGAAGAACTTGAGCTCGAACGGAACTCCCGAGCGCTGGCTGACGGCTTGCGCGAGATCGGTGACGCTCTCGGCGAGCTTCTTCGCCGATTCGGCAGGGGAGTCGGGGAGATAGACGACGAGCGTCCGCTGCGCGAATACATTCGTCGCGAACAGCAGCAGCGCGGCGGCGATCGCGAGTCGTTTCACGGCTCGCTCCTCCGCATCCGCTGCAGCCATTCGCGCACCTGCGCTTCGCGCGCGCCGCCTGACGCGACGTACTCTTCGTACAACTTCTCCGCTTCGTTCGGCCTGTCGGATTCGGTCGTGATCGCGAGATTCAGCGTGGCCGCTTTTACGCGCGCGCGGCGTGCGACATCGAACTCGCGTGCGGCCGCGTCGGATGAGCCGAGGTGCTGCAGCGCGACGCCGAGGTTGTTGTGTGCGTTCGCGGCGAGCTGCGACGAAAGCCCGGCGGCGAGCGCTTTCGTCAGGTCATCGCGCGCTTCGGCGTCATCACCGTTCGCGAGTCTGGTCGTGCCGCGCAGATAGAGCGCGACGCCGCGCGTTTTCGCATCGAGTGGAAGCGCCAGTGCGCGATCGAGTTGCGCGCGCGCTTCCGGCGAACGGAGCGATTTCGCGAGCGTCGCGCCGGCGCTGCCGACCAGCGCGCTGCCGAGCCACTGCTGCGCGCGCGCGCAGACTTCATCGTGCGAGCCGACGATCATCTGCATCAGCTTCGCGCGCTCGTCGAGCGCATCGCGCTGCGAGCAGGCGCCGAGCTTTTCGATCGCGGTCGGGTAATCGCGATCGGCGAGCGCGATCGCTCCGAGCGCGAGTTGCAGCGCCGTCCACTTCGGCACCACTTTCGCCGCGGCGGTGAGATGCGCGCGCGCTTCTTCGTTCTTTCCATCGAGCCAGAGCGCGAGCCCGAGGTTGCCGCGGACGAACGGCTCGAGCTCGCCGGGATTGCGCGCCAGTGTTTTCTCGAAGAGCGAGATCGCGCTGGCGCGTTGTGAATCGACGCGCAGCGCGGCGGCGGCGTTTGCCGCGGCGACGGTGTCGTTCGCCTCGAAGAGTTTCGCGGCGTCGGCGCTGCGTCCCGTGGCCGCGAGCAGCATGCCGCGCGCGACTTCCAGCGACGGTTTCGCGACGGCATCCGCGCCGCGCGCCGCGAGCTCGAGCTGCTGCGCGGCGTCAGCCGGCGAGCCTTGACGCATGAGGAGGAACGCGAGGTTCGCGCGAACCGCCCAGCGATCCTCACGTTTCAGCAGTTCGGTGTAGATCGCTTTCTCGCTGCTCGTGTCGCCGCTTCCGCGCGCGACCGCGGCCGCTTCGAGCAGCACCGCGCTGTTCGCCGGCGCGACCTGCCGCGCACGATCGGAGTAGCCGCGCGCTTCCGCGATCCGCTCGCTTTTGCGTGCGAGGCGCGAGAGTGCGACCAGCGACTCCACATCATTCGCGTTCTCGCTCACCGCGCGCTTGTACGCATCCTCGGCCGCTTTCGCATTGCCGAGATGAAGATACGAAGCGCCGAGCGCGCGGAGCGCTTCGCGGCGGCCGTCGGCATCGAATCGCGTCAGTCCCTGCTCGAGCGATTTGATGGCCGCGTCGTACGCGCCGCGTTTGTAGTTGATCAGCCCGAGGTGGAGATAGGCGAGCGGCAGCTCGGCGTTCAACTTCAGCGCGCGGTTGTACGCCTCTTCCGCTTTCGCGAGATCGCCGGTCGTGAAGTAGATGAAGCCGATGTTGTAGAACGACGCTACTTCGGTCGGATCGAGCTGCATCGCTTTGCGATAGGCGTCGAGCGCTTCCGGCCACTGCTGCTGCTTGAAGTAGATCGCGCCGAGGTTGAGATAAGCGCGCGCGTTCACGGTTTCGACCGGCTGTCCGGCCGCGAACGCTTTCTCGATCGGCTGCAGCGCGATGATGTACGCGTTACGCGCCTCGTCGTATTTCTGCGTTTCATACAGCACGGCGCCGAGGTTGAACCAGGCGCGGAGGTAGTTCTTGTCGCGGCGGATGGCGTCGCGATACGCGACGATCGCATCCTCTTTCATGCCGAGCGCGTAGAGCGCGTTGCCGAGGTTGAAGTAGTGCTTCGGCTCGTCGGGCGCCGCCTTGACGGCGAGCTGCATTTCGGTGAGCGCATCCTTCGGACGATTGAGCGCGCGGAGAATCGAGGCGCGCAGCGCGTGCAGATCGGCGTCGCGCGGATCGCGCTGCAATGCGCGCTCGACGTAGCCGAGTGCGTCTTTCGGCTGGCCCTGCTGCAATGCGACCGCCGCCGCGTTCGATAGCAGCGTCTTGTTGTCCGGCGCTTTCGCCAGACCTTTGGTGAAGACGTCGAACGCTTTCGCCAGCTCGCCGCGCTGATAGTGAATCGCGCCGAGCGAAATGTACGCGGAGATCACCGACGGTACGCGCGCGATGGCGTCGTTGTATTTCTCGACCGCTTCGTCGAGCCGGCCTGCACTCTGCGCGGCTTGCGCCTCTTCGAGCAGCGAGCGCGCTGCTTCAGGAATGTCTTCCTGCGCGCGCGCTGCGAGCGGGGAGAGCAGGACGGCGAACGTGATGGCGGCGAGTAGCGGACGCATGGAGCCGCGCGAAGTTTAGCTCCGCGCGGCCTCGGTCAGAAATGCATTTCGACCTGCGCGAAGAGTTGCCGTCCGATGAGACTCGTGTCGACGCCGGTGAGCGTTTCCTGCTGATGCTCGTTCGTCAGGTTGTTGCCGAACACTGAGAACCGCAGCGGATGGTCTTTGCCGATGCGCAGCGGCAGGTCGTAGCTGACGCGCGCGTTGAGCAGGCCGTACGCTTTGAACGGGTGCACGGTCGGATCGGTGAATCCGGATGCGACGAGATACCAGAACTGCGGCGCGACGTACTGATCGCGCCACGCGTATTCGACCGAGCCGCGCACACCATTGAACGGACCGAAGTAGCTGCCGACGTTGATCTTGTTTTTCGGCGCGTACGGAAACTCGAAGCGGTTGCCGGAAGCGTCGCGGCGATCGTCATCGCGCCTTTCGTTCTGGTGCGCCCAGTTCACGAAACCGGTCACGCCCTGCGTCAGGTTCGTCCGCATTTCCACTTCGCCGCCGGTGACGGTCGCGCGTCCCGGCTGATTCAGGAACTGCAGGCCGGGCGGCGCCGGCGGGGGAGGATTCGTGAAGCCGATCACGAGGAAGTTCTTCACCTGTGAGCGATAGAGATCGACCTTTGCGGAGACGGTCGGGCTGATCTGATATTCGCCGCCGAGGTCGAAGTTCTGAATCTCTTCCGGCTTCAGATTCGGATTCGGCGCGAAGACCGCGAGCGGCATCGGCGGGAAGATTCCGAACTCATTGGAGACGGTGAGGAACCAGCTCTCCTGGAAAAGCTCGGAGAAGTTGGGAAAGCGGAACGCGGTGCTGTAGCCGGCGCGCAGCACCGTTCTGTCGTTCGGCGAATAGATCGCGGAGACGCGCGGCGACGTCTTCGCTTCGAAGAGCTCGGTCTTCGCGTCGTAACGCGCACCGGCTACGACGCGCACACGATCGCCGAACAGCGACATCTGGTCCTGCACGTATGCGGCGTACTTCGTGTAACCGCTCAGCGTGCTGCGCGGAACGGTCTGGAGCAACTCGTGTTTGTGATCGCCGCGATCAAGTTTTCGCCCTTCAACGCCGAGCAGCAGTTCGTGTCCGCGGATGTTGTGTACGCCCATGCGGAAGTCGCCGATCAGCTGATACCCATGATCCTCGGCGTGTCCGAATTCCGGCTTCTCCTGTGCGGCGTGACAGCCCGCGCAATGCATTCCGTAGCGATGCGAGTACGAGACGTCGGCGCTGAATGAGAGCGGCTCGTTCGGCCGCTGATGGTTGTACTTCAGCGAGACGATGTCGATCGTCTGCTCGATCTTCTTCGCCGATTTGAAGGCGGTGCCGGGCGGAAAGCCTTCGCTTGAAAAGTCTTCGTCGAATCCGCCGAGCTCGTCAGAGTGGCGGTAGTACGAGAACTGGAAATCGCGATGACCGCCTTTCAGAAAGAGATCGGAGGCGCGGAACTTCGAGTTGTCGTCCTTCCAGAATTCGAGCGGGAACTGCGTGCGCAGCAGCCGGATCGAGCCGAGGATCGAGGAGGTGCTGCCGATCTTGTCGCCATAAAGTCCGGTGAAGGAGACGGTTCCCTGCGTGCCGCCGTAGATTTCCGCGGAGCCGCCGGAGACGTCCTCGGCGGAGAGCGTGACGATGTTCAGCACGCCCCAGTACGCGTTTTCACCGTACAGCGACGAACCGGGACCTTTCACGACTTCGATCCGCTTGATGTTCTGGATCGGGAAGATGTCGAAGCCGGGGCTGAGCGGAAAGCCGCCGGTGTCGGGCGAGTTGTACGGGATGCCGTCGATGAGCAGCAACACGCGATTCGAGAACGGGTTCTCGCCGAAGCCGCGGATGTCGACCGTCTGCACCATCGGATTCCAGCGAACGTTGACGCCGGCGACGAGGCGCAGCAGATCGGGAACGGTGCGCGCGCCCGACTCGCGAATCTGCTTGGCGGTGATGACCGTGATCGCGCCCGGCGCTTTCGAGATCGGAATCTCCGTCTTCGTGGCTGCTTCGACTTTCGGCGTTTCCTCGCCGAAGAGCGTCACCTCGCCGATCAGCTTCGGCGGTTTCGACGGCTCCAGCTGCGCACCAACCGGCAGCGCAACATTGAGCGCAAGTGAAGCAAGCAGCAGACGAGCGGAAGCACGACGGGACAGGAGCATGCGACCTCCGGACGATTTGTAGATCGAGGTTTCCGGAAGTGTAGCGTGTGTGAGCGCCGTAAAACGAGGGAGATCGGGGTTTACGAAGCGCGTCGCTGACGCAGGTCGCGTGATTCATGCTGCGTGCGGAGGAGCGACGCTCTGGAAGGTGTCCATCGCAGAATGATCGACCGCTGCGGCGCCGACATCGGAGGAGCGACGACGACTTTCCAAATGCCAAATACGGCTCCGACGACGTGTACGAAAAGAGCGGCACTGGCGGCTGAGATGACGACGGCCGGATATTCTGAAGCCCGGAGCAGAATGTAACCGGCGACCGCAATCACACCGGCGCCAATGAGCAGCACCGCATATGCCATTACGAGGCGGAGTCGAAACCACTGATCGTTCTGCCTGCGCAAGCGTTCGTCGGCGTCTCGCTGTTGCCGGGTAGTTCGGAGGTTGGTTTCGCTCATACGTTCCTCAATAGCAATGATGCGACCCATTCACGGGTAATATCCGCGAATGGTTTTCGCCTTTCCTTCGCTCACCTGCACGGTCACTTCTCTCCACTTCGAGCCCGGCTTCACGCCTTCGGGCGGATAGAAACCAAGTACGTACTGCGAGCGGAGCTCGTTTTGAATGTCGTCGTAGATCCGGCGCAAATCGCCGGCATTGTCGATGTAATAGACATTGCCGCCGGTCTCCGACGCGAAGCGTCCGAATTTGTAGCGCACATCGATATCCGTCGACCGAATCCCGATGCCGATCCCGTAAATTGGAACGGCGGCGCGGCGCGCGTACTCGAGCGCCTGGTCATAGGTGAATTTCGATGCGGTATCGCGGCCGTCGCTGATGATGATCAGCGCCTTCTGTCCTTTGACGCCGAGGAAGTTGTAGAGCGAGTAGACGACCGCGTCATAGAGCGCGGTCGATTCCTCGGCGCGCAATTTCGACAGTCCGGCATTCACGTCGGCCAGTCGCGGCGACCAGCGCTGAATCACCTGCGGCTGCGTATCGAACGACACGAGGAACGCCTTGTCGCCGGCGCGCAGCACATTCGTAAAGAACTGCGACGCCGCTTTCTGAGCCTCCGACATCCGCGGCAGCATCGAGCCCGACGTATCGATCGCTAGTCCGATCGACAGCGGCAGATTTTTCACGTAATCGAACTTCGTCACCTTCACCGGTTTGCCGTCGTCGAGCACTTTGAACGCGGTCTCCGGCAGGTTCGTCAGCGGACGTCCGTTCACCATCACCGTCGTCGGCAGTTCGACGAGGTGGACATTCACCTCTTCCATGAACTGCGGCGTGTTGATCATGACGAGGTCTTCGACCGGCGCCGCGTTTTCGTCCTTCAGTTTCGCGACGACGCGGATGTAGCCGACGCCTTCCGTGGCCGGCACGTTGATCATCTGCACGAACGGCGGGTCGTACAACGTCGCCAGCTTCGTCTCATTGAGATAGAGCTCGAGATGATCGAGCTGCTTTCCTTCGGGAACGTGCGCCGTCATCTCGACGCGCGCTTTGCCGTGCAGATTCACCGCGACGCGCGGCGAGACGATGCGCACGCGGAACGGATCGGTTCCGGTATTCACGACCAGTTCGTCGCCGGCGATCACCTGCGCTTTCTCGTCGAGCGCAATCGCACGCACTTTGCGCAGCTGCGGCACGGTGCCGAAATCGAGATCGAGCGTGTACGGCGGTTGCCGCTTCACCATGATCTTCCGGCCGTCGAGATAGAACTCGACCGTCTTGATGTTCTCGCCGTACGCGATCGTTTCGATGTGTTGCAGACCGCTGATCAAATCATCGGAAAGCGGCACGATGCGCAGCCGCGTCTCGCCGGAATCGATGTCGTCCTTCAGCGCCGCGACCGTCGCGGAGCCACTCTCTTTCTGCTTGCGTTGTTCGGGCGAATCGAAAATCTCCGGGACGGTGATGTCCTTCTCGACGATCGCTTCGCTCGTGCCGTTCGCGTCGGTGATTTTCACGCGCGCTTTGTAATCGGCGGGACGGAGGAAGCGATCAATGACCAGCGGGAACTGCTCCGATGCACCCTCGGCATTGAAATCAAATCGATAGCGATAGTTCTCGAACAGCTGACTCTCTTTCAGCACCTCGCCGGTGACGTCGACCGAGTACGACTTCACGCCGCCGACGTCCTTCACGGTCAGTTGCGAGCGCGGCACGAGAATGGTCAGCTGCGTGTCGGTGCGCGAGCCCTGCTTCGCGGGAAAGGAAACGGTCAGTTCGGCCGGCAGCTTCGGCGCGCCCGGCGTGCCGAGGACGACGGAGCGGAGGATCTTGCGAACGTCCTCGTCGTTGACTTTCGGCGGATCGTAGACGCGCGTCAGATCGGTCTTGTTCATCTGCGTCTGCGAGATCGCGCGCAGCGCTTCGTCTCCGTACTTGCACTCGTATTCGATCTTGCTGACGAACGAGTTCATCGATGCCGAAGCGAAGAACGTGTTCTGCACCGCCGTGTCGGAATTGCCCATCGACGCGGCGAGCGCTTCCTGCGAAAGCAGCTCCGACATCTCTTCGTTGCCGCCGATCGGTCTCCACAGCTTGTAGTCGCCGCCATTGCGCGGGACGTAGAAAACGAAGCGAATGGTGTGTCCCATCCCCTCCACGTAGAGATACTTCCAGATTTGCAGTGGCTGGAGGTAACGGCTGCAGTCGATGTCGAGGACGACTTCCGGCTCGCCGTGAATCAGGTACATCTTCGAGCGGTCGGACGACACGTATTTGAATTTGTCTTTCGCATCTTCGAGGCGCGCGTAGTACTGATCTTTGAACGCGCGGTTCGTCGTCCCCTGCATCAGATCTCGGCGATGCCAGAAATCTTCGATGTAGATGTCGCGCTGCGGATCGGTTTCCAGCATCAGGAACGTATCGAGCTCGGTTGCCTGCATGATCGGCTCGACATCCTCGAGGAACTGGCGATGGACGTCGGAGAGAGCTTTCATCCGGTCTTTCCGCTCGCGGCGCGAAAGCTTGCGGACGCCCGGATCCTGTTTTGGCGCCGGCTTTTCGGCGGAAGCCGCGGCCGGAGGCGCTTTGGCGGGCTCGGGGGGATTGTTCGTTTGCGCGAGAATGTTACCGGCCGCCAGCGCGACGGCCGCGAACAGAGCGAGAAGCTTCGTCATAGGTCCCATCCGGTTCCGCGAGCCAGAAACATTTGATGCGAATCTACCTGGACAACAACGCCACGACACCGATCCATCCTGCGGCGCTCGAGATGCTCGAGCGAACGCTGCGGGACGTCTACGGCAACGCATCGAGCATTCATAAGGAAGGCCAGACTGCCCGCCGCACGATCGAACACGCTCGCGAATCGGTGGCGCGCCTCGTCGGTGCGTCTCCGCGCGAGCTCATTTTCACGAGCGGCGGAACCGAATCGAATAATGCGGCTATCTATGGAGTCCACGCCGCGCATCGGGGCGGGAGTTTCCACATTGTCACAACCTCGATTGAGCATCCGTCGGTGCGCGAGCCGCTTCGCGATCTCGAAACGCTCGGCATCGACGTGACCGTCGTTTCGTCCGATCGCAGCGGTGTCGTCGATCCGAATGCGATCGTCGACGCGCTCCGTCCCGATACGAAGCTCGTCGCCGTGATGCTCGCGAACAACGAGACCGGCGTCGTGCAGCCGGTCGTGGAGATCGCGCGACTCGTACGCGAGCGCGGCATTCACATGCACTGCGATGCCGTGCAGGCCGCAGGGAAGATCGACATCGACGTCGAAGCGCTCGGCGTCGACACGCTGTCGCTTTCCGCGCACAAGCTGCACGCGCCAAAAGGAATCGGCGCGCTGTTCGTTCGGCGCAGTCTTGATCTCGAGCCGCACATGCGCGGCGGCGCGCAGGAGCGCCGTCGTCGCGCGGGGACGGAGAATGTTCCGCTCGCGGCGGCATTTGGCGTTGCCGCGGAACGCGCCGCGGACGTCGAGCCACGCACCGCGATCGCGGAGTTGCGCGATGAGCTTGAAGCAGAGCTGCTCATCTCCGACCTGCACGTTTCGATCAATGGCGGGACGTCGCCGCGCGTGCCGAATACATCGAGTATCTGTTTCAGCGGCGCGGACGCAGAGGGGATCGCGATCGCGCTCGATCTGTCGGGAATTGCCGTGTCGACCGGCTCCGCCTGTTCCTCCGGACGCGTGGAGCCGAGCCGCGTGTTGCTGGGGATGGGACTCACGCCCGCCGAGGCGCGGAGCACCGTCCGATTCTCCCTCAGCAGATTCACGACGAGAGAAGAGCTGACGCGAACCATCGAGGTTCTGCGTGAGGTCGTTCCTCGAACTTGATAACCTTGCAGCCCGGTCCAAAGACTTTCATGCCCGAACCAACAGCGAACACGACGATTCTCGAGGGTGATCTCGCGCGCATCCAGCTGCCCGACGTCCTCAGTTTCATCGCCATGATCCGCGGCAGCGGCAAACTCGTCGTGCGCAACGCGCCGCTCGAGCGGACGATGCACTGGAAAGACGGCGAGATCGTCTTCGCGAACTCGAACTCCCCTGAACACTCCCTCGGCCAGTTCCTTCTTCGCAACGGCAAGATCAGCGCCGTGCAGTACGAAGAGTCGCGGCGCCGCGTCACGCAGCAGACCCGTCACGGCAAGCTCCTCGTGCAGATGGGCGCGATCTCGCCGAAAGATCTCTGGTGGGGCGTCAAGAATCAGGCGCTCGAGATTCTCTACTCGCTCTTCACCTGGAAAGAAGGACGCTTCACGTTCGTCGATTCGGTTGAAGATCTCTCGCACGAACGGATCGTGCTGTCGATCAACACGTCGAGCGTGATCATGGAAGGCATCCGCCGCCTCGACGAGTCGGCGCGCATCCGCGAAAAAATCACCGGCCTCGACATGGTGTTCATGAAAGTGCCGGGCGCCGCTCCCGACTTCAACGCGCTCGAGATGAGTGAGGCGGAGATCGCGATCTACAACAACATCGACGGCAAGCGGACCATCCGCGAACTGATCGGCCAGAGCGATCTGACCGAGTTCGAAGTGACGCGCATCCTCTTCCAGCTGATCTCCGCGCGCCTGATCGAGAACGCGCCGGAAGAGCGCGGCTTCCGCCCCGTCTTCCTGGACGTCGAAGATTCGCCGGAGCTGCTGAAGATCATCTCGACCTACAACGATATGTTCGGCCGCCTCTACGAGTCGCTGCAGAACGCCGTCGGCGAAGACTCCGCGCGCGACATCTTCATGACCGTGCTGCAAAACGCCGAGACCGATGACCTCTGGGCCGGCGTCTTCTTCGATCAGTTCGGCCGCTTCGACGAGAACATGCTCATCGCCAACATCTCCGAGCTCCCGTTCGAGCGGAGAAAGGCGGTGCTGGATGAAGGACTCAACACACTCCTGAGCGTCCAGCTCTTCGAAGTCTCGCAACACCTCGACCAGGCGGGAAAGGTCGAAGTGTTCCGCTTCATCTCGGATCAGAAGGCGACGATTGAAAAAGCGACGGCATGAGGCATGGGGTATGAGGCATGGGTAAAACCGCCTTTACTCATACCTCATCCCGCATGCCTCATCCCTGCGGTATCCTCCCGCCCGTATGTTTCCCACGCTCGTAAAAATCGGCAACTTCGAAATCACCACCTTCGGCCTGATGATGTTTCTGGCGTTCATCGCCGCGGGCTGGGTGCTTTCGAAGCAATTTCGCCGCTACGGTCTCGATGATGAAGTGGCGTCGTCGATGGTCATGTATGCCGCGCTCGGCGGGATCATCGGCGCGAAGATCTATTACGCGATTCTGACGCGCGACTGGCACAACCTGCTGTCGCGCGCGGGGCTGGTCTGGTACGGCGGACTGATCGGCGGATGGGCTGCCTGCTCGCTTCTCATCATTCGTCGCCGCGTCGATTACCTCGTTGCCTGCGATGCCGCGGCGCCGGCACTGGCCATCGGTTACGCGCTCGGACGGATCGGCTGTTTTCTCGTCGGCGATGACTACGGTCGTCCGACCGATGCGTGGTTCGGCATCGCGTTTCCGAAGGGCTCGCCGCCGACGACGGCGTACGCGCTGCGCGAATTTGGCGTGCACCTTTCAGAGAGCGTTCCGGACGACGCCATTCTTCGCGTCCATCCGACGCAGCTCTATGAATCGGCCGCCGCGCTCGTGATGTTCTTCATCCTGCTCGCGCTCGCGAAGCGTCCGCATCTTCGAGGACGCGTCTTCGGGATGTTCCTTCTCCTGATGGGCATCGAGCGCTTCCTCGTCGAGATCGTCCGCGCGAAAGACGACCGTTTCCTCGGGCCGTTCACGATCGCGCAGCTCATCAGCGTCATTCTGTTCATCGCCGGCACGTATCTCTTCGTCCGGCGCGACGAAGTGATTCAGCCGGCATGACTCCGCTGTTCCGTTTCATCGTCATCGGCATTCTCTCCGGCATCGCCGCCGGCTTCTTCGGGATCGGCGGCGGCGTGCTCGTCGTCCCGATGCTGATCTACTGGGTTGGCTTCTCGCAGCATCGCGCCACCGGCACGTCGCTCGCCGTGCTGCTGCCGCCGGTCGGCCTCGCGGCGGTGATTGAGTACTACCGAAACGACAACGTCGATATCCGCGCCGCGATCACGATCGCCATCGCGATGCTCATCGGCGGCGGCATCGGCGCCTTTTTCGCCAATCGCGTTTCCGGTCCCTATCTCCGCCTTGCCTTCGGCGTCTTCATCGTCATCCTCGGCGGTTACCTGATCTTCGGCGCCGGTCGCCGGCTGGGCTGGTACTGACGATGTCGCGCTTTACGTTTACGACGGCGGGCGAGTCGCACGGTCCATCGCTCACCGTGATCGTCACCGGCATGCCGGCCGGCGTTCGCCTCGAGCGCGCGCGACTCGACAGTGATCTCGCGCGCCGCCAGCACGGCTACGGCCGCGGCGGACGAATGAAGATCGAGCGCGACGTCGTGCAGGTGACAGCCGGAATTCGCGGCGGTGAATCGCTCGGTTCGCCGATCGCGATCACGATCGCGAACGCCGACTTCGAGAACTGGAACGGCGCGATGGATCCGTGGGACGTGAACGAAGCGGAGGCGCACAAGCGCCGCGTGCATGCGCCGCGTCCCGGTCACGTCGATCTGATCGGCGGGATGAAGTACGACCGCCGCGATCTGCGTGACATCCTCGAGCGCGCGTCCGCGCGCGAGACCGCCGCAAGAGTCGCGGCCGGCGCGGTCGCGAAAGAGTTGTTGCGCGCGTTCGGCATCGAGATCCGCTCAGGTGTCGTGTCGGTCGGCGATGCCGGCAATCCCGAATATGCCCCGACCTGGGATGAGCTCGCGGCCGTCGACGAAGAGTCGCCGCTGCGCGCTATCAATCGCGACGATGAAGCCGCCATGATCGCCGCCGTAGATCGCGCCCGCGAAGCCGGCGAAACTCTCGGCGGCACGATCGTCGTCGCCGCTCGCGGCGTCCCGATCGGCCTCGGTTCCTACGTGCAGTGGACCGAGAAACTCGACGGCCGCATCGCGCAGGCAATCATG
>JAOBAU010000016.1 GCA_025463165.1 Acidobacteriota bacterium
TGCTACCATCAACATCCGTTTTTGGCGACACCGCCTGGGCCCCGTAAACGCATGGTCTTCTTCAATTACGCGACGATGCAGATGGCCGCGAAGATCGTTTATTACGGTCCGGGCCTCTGCGGGAAGACCACAAACCTCCATCACATCTATGCGAAGACGTCGCCGCAGAGCCGCGGCGAGATGGTCAGCCTCGAGACCGAGACCGATCGAACGCTCTTCTTCGATCTGCTGCCGATCGACGTCGGCGTCATCGGCGGCTTCAAGACCCGCCTGCAGCTCTACACGATCCCCGGCCAGGTCTTCTACAACACCACGCGCAAGCTCGTATTGAAGGGCGTCGACGGAATCGTCTTCGTCGCCGACTCGCAGAAAGCGATGCTCGATGCGAACGTCGAGAGCTTCAAGAACCTGCGCGAGAATCTCGCCGAGATCGGCCTCGAGCTCGACGACATTCCGCTCGTCGTCCAGCTCAACAAACGCGATCTCCCGAACATCGCCGACGTCAACACGATCCTCGACACGCTCGATCCGGAGCGGAAGTACGAGCACTCCGAAGCGATCGCCGCGAAAGGCGACGGCGTCTTCGAAACGCTCAAGCAGATCTCGAAGCTGACGCTGCGCACGCTTCGCCGGCGGATGACCGGCGAGGAGCCGGTGAAACCGTCCGCCCCGGCGCCGCCGCGCAGACCGATCGGCGAGATGTCGACGTTTCGCGTGCAGGACAACTCGAGCAGCGGTCCGCGCACGATCGCCGGCTCGACGCCGCTTCCGCAGGTGGCGTCGTCTTCACCGTCATTCACGACGCCGGCAGCGACCGCGAGCTCCGCGACCGCCACCGCCGATCTGACCGCGATCGCACCGCCGCCACCTGAGGTGGAGGAGATCGAAGAGATTCCGGCCGCCGACGAGATCATGTCGCCGCCGCCGACCTTCGATGACGTCGACAGCAGCATCATCGCCGACGCGCCGATCGAAGAGCCGCCGCCGTTCGCCGCTGCGCCGGTCGTTGATTTCGTTCCCGAGCCCGAACCGCCTCCGCCTCCCCCGCCGCCCGCACCACTTCCTGAACCGGAGATCGATTTCAGTCAGACCGAGAAGCCGGCCAAATCGCCGGAGGTGAAGCACGTCAAAGTGCGCTCGTCGGTCGACATCATGGCGGAGCTGGAAGGACTGCGGAAACGCGCCACGCAAAGCACACCGAAGCCGGCGAAGAAGGAAGCGGTCGCCGCCGACATCGTCATCGAAGTGCCGAAGCCGAAGCGCGACGTCGTGAAAACACTGCACGTTCCCGCCGCGCCCGGCGTCCTGCCGCAAACGCGCACGCTGCGGGTTACGGTATCCTTTGAGAACGAAAACGGAGTCGTGCAGAAGCAGGAACAGTTCGTCGAGCTCGGCGATGACGCTTCCGACATCCAGTCGCTTGCGGTGAACATCAGGATCGATTCGTAACGGGCGGGGAGGACGGGATGAACGAAAGGCGCGCGCTGCTGCTTCTGCTTTCGATTCTCGCCGCCGCCTGCGCCGGCAGCATTCCACCGCCGCGATCGGTCGTTCCGCCGCCGCCGATCGCACCACCGACACACCTCGATTCATCGGCGTATCGCGCCGCGCTCGAAGATGCGTATTCGCATATCGTCGCGCGCGAAGGCGTGCCGGTGAACGCGCCGCACGTCGACGTCGAAGCGGCCGTCTCGATGGAGATCCCCGATCACAAAACAATTCGCGGCGCGCTGACCTACTTCACCACCGACCTCAAGCCGTCCATTCAGGAGTCGCTGCTCCGCTCCGCGAAGTACCGCAAGCTGATCGACAAAGCGCTCGACGAATACCAGCTGCCGAAAGGGCTCGCCTGGCTGCCGGTGATCGAGAGCGCTTACGTTCCGACGCTGACGTCGCGCGCCGGCGCACACGGCATCTGGCAGTTCATGCCCGACACCGCGCGCGAATACGGGCTGCGCGTCGACTGGTGGGTCGACGAGCGCGCCGATCCGGAGCGTTCCACGCGCGCGGCCGCCGCCTATCTGCGCGATCTCTATCGCCAGTTCAACGACTGGCCGCTGACGCTCGCCGCGTACAACGCCGGTCCCGGCCGCATCCGCCGCGCCCTCCAGTCCAACAACGTTTCCACTTTCTGGGCGCTCTCCGATCTCGGCGCACTGCCGAAAGAAACGCGCGGCTACGTGCCGACGTTTTTCGCGACGCTGATGATCGCTTCCGATCCGTCGACGTACGGTTTCCGTCTCAACGATCCAGCCGACGTCGATGAGAAGCGCGTCGAAGTCGCCGGGCCGTTATCGCTCACGTATCTCGCCGAAGCGGCGCAGGTCGACGCGGCTCTGCTGACGTCGATGAATCCGGCGCTGCGGCGCGGCATCGTGCCGCCCGGCCGCGCCACCATTCGCGTGCCGTCGAAAGCGGCCGACACGATCGCCGCCCGCGCCGCGACGCTGAAGAATGACGATGCGAATGTCGCGATCTGTTCGTTCACGCTGCGCGGCAGCGATTCGATCGCGCGCATCGCACGCGCAATCGGCACGACGGCGGAAACGATCCTGGCGATGAACGACGTCCGCAGCGCCGATCGCCTGCACACCGGCGATTCGATCTACCTGCCGGTTCGCGCCCGCGAGCTCGGCAATCTGCTCGCGCACAGCAGCGAGATCTACTACGCGGTGTCGAAGGGCGACACGTTCTATTCGATCGCGAAGAAGCACGATCTGACGGTCGACGAGCTGCTGGAGTTGAACGATCTCCGCCACACGCACAAGCTGCATCCCGGCGACAAGCTGCGCGTCATCGCCGGCCGCACCATGACCGCGGGTTCATGACCACTGTGGTGGCGGGCGCTTCGCCCGCCACATGTCGGCCGCCGGCCACGGGCCGGTGCGTGTGAGGCATAGCCTTCGCTACGTGAGGCTCCTCCGTGGGTTCGTTTAGCGCGGCTTCACTCGCTGTCGATCGCGGCGGCTGCGTCGAATGCTGCTTCGATCGTTGCGCCGAGCACGAGATGTCCGGCCAGTCCGCGCGCGTGTGTCTGCCATGGGAAGTCTTTCGGCGGCGGCGTGAGTCCCATCAGCGTCAGCGCGGCTTCATCCATCAGCAGCCAGAACGCGGCGCCATACGCGATGCCGGAGCCGATTCCCATCCGCGGCATCGCATGACGCAGCGCGCCGTACATGACGCCCGATGAGACGCCGAGCGCCCAGTGAATCGCGGAACCGGCGCGCTTGCGCTCGTCTTCAGTGAGCTCGCGGCCCGCAAGCCCGGCCGCTTTCTCCGCCGCCACTTCGTACGCCGCCTTGCCGCCGCGCGCGTCGTCTTCGCGCTTCGTGACTTCGTCCGGCTGGCGTTCGTAAAGCGCGGTCGTCGCGAGATCCATCAGCCACGTGGCGGCGGCGCCGGCCACGGCACCGATGAGCAGATCAGCAGGAAGGTTGCGTTTCATGAGCAGTGATTCGTGCACAAACGACACCCGCTTACCTTGAAAGAAACACACTGCCCTGTTAGTTTGCCCGGTCACCATGGCCGAGACCACCAGCGACTACAAAGCAACTCTCAACCTTCCGGAGACCGGCTTCCCGATGCGCGCGAACCTGCCGCAGAACGAGCCGAAACGCCTCGAGCACTGGCAACAGCTCGGTCTCTACGCCCTCATTCGCGAGAAATCGGAAGGCCGGCCGAAGTTCGTCCTCCACGACGGACCGCCGTACGCGAACGGCCGCATTCACACCGGCCACGCACTCAACAAGATCCTCAAAGACATCGTCGTCAAATCGAAAACGATGCTCGGCTACGACTCGCCCTACGTCCCCGGCTGGGACTGTCACGGCCTGCCGATCGAGCACGCTGTCGATAAAGAGCTCGGCTCGAAAAAGCGCGACATGAGCGCCGCCGACATCCGTCGCGCCTGCCGCCAGTTCGCCGCGAAGTACATCGATATCCAGCGTGAAGATTTCATCCGCCTCGGCGTCTTCGGCGACTGGGAACATCCCTACATGACGATGGCCTTCGATTACGAAGCCGACATCGCCGGCGCCCTCGGCCGCTTCTTCGAGACCGGCTCCGTCTACAAAGGAAAGAAGCCGGTCCACTGGTGTACGTACGACCAGTCGGCGCTCGCCGAAGCGGAAGTCGAATACGAAGAGCACACCTCGCCGTCTGTGTATGTTCGCTTCCGCCTCACCGATGAATCGGTGCAGTCACTCGATCTGCCGATCGAGCTTCCCGCGTATGCGGTGATCTGGACGACGACGCCGTGGACGCTGCCGGCCAACCTCGCCATCGCCGTCAAACCTGATTTCGAATACGCGGTCGTCGAGCACGACGGCGCGAATCACATCATCGCCGCCGAGCTCGTGAACGCCGTCGCCGCGAAAGCAGGATGGACGGACTACCGCGTCGGCAAGATCTTCAAAGGTGTCGTCTTCGAGCACCTCCGCTATCGCCACGCCTTTCTTCCTCGCGAAGGGATCTTCGTCCTCGGCGATTACGTCACCGTCGACGCCGGCACGGGACTCGTCCACACGGCGCCGGGCCACGGCGCCGACGACTTCAACACCGGCCGCCGCTACGGTCTCGACATCTACACACCGGTCAATCATCGCGGCGAGTTCACCGAAGAGATCGAGTGGGCCGGGATGCACGTCTTCAAGGCGAACCCACTCATCGTGGAACGGCTGCGCGAGCGCGGTGCGCTCGTCGCCACCGAACAGATCACGCATTCCTATCCACACTGCTGGCGCTGCCACAATCCGGTCATCTTCCGCGCCACCGAGCAGTGGTTCATCTCGATGGACGCCGACAACCTCCGCGCGAAAGCGCTGGAAGCGATCGGCAAAGTGGAGTGGTTCCCGCGCTGGGGCGAAGAGCGGATCCGCGGCATGGTCGAGAATCGTCCCGACTGGTGCATCTCGCGCCAGCGGCTGTGGGGCGTGCCGATCACCGTGCTCTATTGCGACAAGTGCAACGAGTCGATCTCGTCGCCGGAGTTCTTCGCGAAGGTGACGGAGCTCTTCCGCAAAGAGGGAGCCGACGCGTGGTACGAACATCCACCGGCTGACTTCCTCCCGCCCGGTACCACCTGCGCGAAATGCGGCAGTTCCGAGTTCCGGCGCGAGCTCGACATTCTTGACGTCTGGTTCGACTCCGGCTGCTCGCACCTCGCGGTGCTGCGCTCGCGTCCCGAGCTGACGTGGCCGGCCGGGATGTATCTCGAAGGACACGATCAGCATCGCGGCTGGTTCCAGTCGTCGCTGCTCGTCGGCGCCGGCCTCGAAGGAAGCGCGCCGTACACGCAGGTCGTCACCTGCGGCTTCGTCCTCAATGAAGTCGGCGACAAGATGTCGAAGTCGCGCGGCAACGCACTCTCGCCGCAGGACGTCATCAAGCAGAGCGGCGCCGACATCCTCCGGCTCTGGGTCTCGAACGTCGATTACAGCGACGACATGACGTTCGGTCCGCAGATCATGACGCGCGTCGGCGATGCGTATCGCAAGATCCGCAACACCGCCCGCTTCCTCCTCGGCAACCTCACCGATTTCAATCCGGCCACCGATGCGGTTCCGTTCGATCAGCTCCTCGACATCGATCGCTGGGCGGTCGCGCGCGCCGCGGAAGTGCTCGAACGCTGCCGCAAGGCGTACGACGAATACGAGTTCCACATCGTCTATCACCGCATCCTCGATCTCTGCACCGTCGACGTCTCGTCGGTCTACATCGACGTCTCGAAGGACACGATGTACTGCGATGCTCCGGCATCCGCGTCGCGCCGCTCCGCGCAGACGGCGATGTACGAATTGCTGAAGGCGATCACGATCGTCATCGCGCCGATCCTCTCGTTCACGTCAGAAGAAATCTACGAAGCGATGCCCGGCGAGAACAAGCTCGCGTCGGTGCATCTCGCTGACTTCCCGCGCATTGAAGGCGTCACCACCGACATGGCGAAGTGGGAGCGGATCTTCCGCGTTCGCGAAGTCGTGTCGAAAGTGCTCGAACGTGCGCGCGCAGCGAAGCAGATCGGCCAGTCGCTCGAAGCCGATATCACGCTGCATGGCGACGTCACGAGTGAAGCGCTGCTCGCAGGATTAAACGTCGATCTCGCGAAGCTCTTCATCGTCTCGCACGTCGACTTCGCGCCGGGCACGACCGAGCTGGCCGACTTCGTCGAGATCGAAGGCGTCGGAAAGATCGGTGTTTCGATGCTGCCGGCGCGCGGACGCAAATGCGGCCGCTGCTGGTCGTATCGCGTCGAAGTGGCGAACGATCTCGAGCTCTGCGCGCGTTGCGCGAGCGTCGTCGATTCACTCGCGCCACGCGAGATGCCGACCGTCTGATGCGCGTCGCCGACCTCCACACGCACACGTACCATTCCGACGGTACGCGTTCGCCGAAAGAGGTCGTCGACGTCGCGAAGTCGCACGGCATCGAGCTGCTGGCGATCAGCGATCACGACAACATCGCCGCGTACTTCGAGATCAAGGCATACGCCGATTCGCAACGCGTCACGCTGATCCCGGCCATCGAGTTGTCGTGCGGTTACGAAGGCATCGACGTGCACGTTCTCGCGTACGCGTTCGATCCGCACGATGAGCAGCTCGCCGCGCGGCTGCAGCAGTTCCGCGAAACGCGGCAGCATCGCGGGATGCGAATGGTGGAACGTCTGCGCACGCTCGGCCTCAACATTCGCGCGTCCCGCGTCGAAGAGCTCGCCGCCGGCGGCGCGCTCGGACGGCCGCACGTCGCACGCGCGCTCGTTGAAGCGGGCTACGTCGCCGATGTCTCCGCCGCCTTCGACCAGTTCCTCGGCACCGGCAAGCCGGCCTACATCGAGAAGGAGCGATTCCGCATCGACGAAGCGGTCGCGCTCATCAAACGCTGCGGCGGCGTCACGTCGGTCGCACATCCAACGCTCTATCCGAACTGGGAAACGCTGACCGCCGCCGTGCTCGACGCCGGCGTCGACGCGGTGGAAGCATTCCATCCGGAGGTGCCGGCGAAGTCGCGCGAGCGGCTGCGGAACATCGCGAAGTTCCGGAACAAGTTCGTCACCGGCGGCTCCGACGATCACGGCAGCGTGAAGAAAGTCGAGACGCTCGGCACAGTGAAGGTCCCCGAGGAGCTGATCGGCCCGATTCTGGAACGGCTGTAGTTCGTGGCCGTTCGCATCGTCTTCGCCATCCTCGTCGTGCTCGCGCTCCTCGGCGACGCGCGGATCTTCCTCTACATCCTCAATCGTCTCGTCTTTGGCAGTCATCGCGACGAGCATTCGCCGTGGAATCCGCTGATCTTCATCGTGCCGCCGCTGCTGCTCGGGCTGACGCTGCTCTTTCGTCCGGTCGACGACTGGATCGAGCGCGCGCTCGAGACGCGGCTCGTCGAGCGCTTCACGCCCGATCGATTCGAAAGCATCGACTGGAGTCTGCTCCTCGCGAAGATCGGCGGCGCGTGGCTGATCATCGCCGCCGGCGTCGGCTGCGTCTGGATCCTCGAACGGATTCGTGCGAACTCCTTCGGCGAAATGACGCTCGCCGGCACGCACACGTTGCCGCCGGAGATCATCCGCCTTCGTCGCGCACACGTCCCATTCGCATGGCTTCGCCGCCTCGGCGCACACAACGACGTTTACGACATCGAGGTCACGAAGCACGAGCTCTTCATCGATCACCTGCCGCAAAGGTTCGATGGTTATCGCATCGCGTTCCTGACCGACACGCATGTCGCGCCGATCCTTCGTCCTTCGTTTTATCGTGAGGCGGTCGCGCAGGTGACGCGTTTCGATCCCGATCTCGTGCTGCTGGGCGGCGATTTCGTTTCATTCAACCGGCACATCGCGCTGATGGCCGAAGTGTTGTTGCACGATCTGCACGCGCGCGATGGTGTCTACGCGGTGCTCGGCAATCACGATTACTGGTCGAACGCGGACGAAGTGCGCGCGGCGATGGAAGCGCGCGGCGTCGAGTTCCTGACGAATCGCAACGTCACGATCGTACGCGACGACGATCGCATCCAACTCCTCGGCATCGATGAGATTTACCGCGGCACGCCCGACGTTGGCGCCGCCTTCGAGAACGTCGATCCCACGCTGCCGACGCTGGCCGTCAGTCACCACCCCGACGTCATCGATCTTCTCGGCGGACGCGTCATCGATCTCCTCGTCTGCGGCCACACGCACGGAGGGCAGATCCGTTTCCCCTTCTTCGGCGCGATCGTCGTGCCGTCCGCGCACGAAGACGAATTCGCGTCAGGATTTCACCGCGTGCGCAACGTGTTGATGTACGTCAGCCGCGGACTCGGCTCCATTCCGCCGCTGCGCATTCTCTGCCGCCCCGAAGTGGCGACGTTCGTCCTTCGCCGCGGCCATCGCACATGACCCGACTCTCGCAATACTGGCCGGCCATCGAACGCGTCGCCGACGCGAACGGCGTCGTCCGTCTTGGCGCCAGTGATCTCGCCGACGCACACGCGGAGCTGTTCGATGCGTGGCTCGATCGCGGCCACCACGCGACGATGCATTACCTCGCAAAGAATCGTGACGCGCGCCGCGATCCGGCGTCACGCTTTCCATGGGCGAAGTCAGTGATCGTGATCCTCGTGCCGTACAGCGCCGAGCGTCCCGAAGCGCCCGAAGGATCGCTGAGCAATCACGTCGCCCGCTACGCGCTCGGCGATGACTACCACGAAGTCCTCGAACGCATCCTCCGCGAGCTCGAAGGCGTTTTCGGCGAAGGCGTAAAAACCTGGCGCTACGTCGATACCGGCCCGCTCTCCGATCGCGCGTACGGCGCGCGGTCGGGACTCGGCTGGATCGGCCGCAACGGCATGCTGATCAACCAGGAGCTCGGCTCGTATTTCTTCATCGGCACGCTCCTCACTTCGCTCGAAAACGACATCGCCCCGCACGCCGTCGCCGATCGCTGCGGTACGTGCACGCGCTGCCTCGATGCCTGCCCGACCAACGCCATCCTCCCTGATCGAACGCTCGACTCGAACCTCTGCATCAGCTACGCAACCATCGAGCACCGCGGCCCCCTCCCGCCCGACCTCCCGCTCGCCAACAACGCCTTCGGCTGCGACATCTGCCAGGAAGCCTGCCCCTGGAACCACGACCCCGCCCCCACCCACCCGTCCTTCGCCGCGCGCGACGAATACCGCGCCACGCCGGTCACCGATCTCCTGCGCTTCCAACAGGACGAGTTCTCTACGCTGTTTAGAAAAAGCGCGATCAAACGAGCGAAGCTCGCGGGCATGCGGAGGAATGTGGAGGCGTTGTTTGACAGTGGTGTGGTGACCGAGGGAAAGTGAAGTGGTGACGAAAGTAACGTTGGAAGAATTGCCCGCCGAACTGGCGGAAAAGATTCGGGAACTGCGAGATCCGATCGAGATCGTTGATAACGAAAAGACGATCGCCGAGATACGGCCCGTTCGCGGAGGGCTCAGTTACATGCACATCCCCGATCCCGCACTCGGCCCAATCGGGCAGTATCGCCCGAGACCGCTTCCCGTGCCGCTGCCGGTGAGTGCGGTGGAGACTCTCCTCGCGGAGCGAGAGGAAGAGCGCAATCGGAAGAAGTGGTGATCGCTTACCTCGACAGTTCAGTGATTCTTCGAATTGCGCTTCAGGAGTCGGAGCCGCTGCGTGAATGGGCTGACATAACTTATGCGGTGACGAGCTGGCTGGCAGTCGTTGAGTGCCGGCGTGCGCTCATGCGTATCGGGGAGCGTAAGGACGCCGAGGAGACTGTCGTGAACGCCGCGCGCGCAGAAGTCGAAGCGATGCTGGGGCGATGTCTGCTTTGGGATGTTTCTGCAGCCGTCATTGACATAGCCGCACAACCCTTCCCCAAATACGTCGCAGCACTTGATTCGGTCCACCTCGCAACCGCGATCGTCTGTCGAGAAGAACAAGCATTCGAACAAGTGTCGTTCGCCACTCACGACCGGCAACTTGCCACCGCCGCCCGCGCCATGAACTTCCCCGTCCTCGGCGCCTAACTCCCGCGAATCGCGAGCGTCCGGCTGATCATCGTCGGATCGACAGTCCGATCGAGGTACTCCCACACCGCGATTGCATCGGGATGATCGGCAATCGCCGGCGCGAGGGCGCGCGTCGCAGGATCGGCAATCGTAATGCGCGCGCGGCGGTACCAGTGCAGCGCTTCTTCCGGATTCAGGCGCAGTTCTTCGCGCACGCCCTGGATCAGCAGGTACTGTTCGGCGGGGACTCCGGACGGTCCGTGATCGGCAAGCTCGGGGGCGAGCTCTCGCGCACGGGCGCGGATGATCTTCAGCTTCAGACGCAGCGAGTAGGTGTCGAGCGCGGCGCGGCCGGTTTCGCACAGATGACCGATTGCGAGGCGGAGCAGTTCCGGCTTTTCGTTGATGAGCAGCCCGACGCCGTGACGCGTGGTGTTGTCGGGATCGATCGCTTTCACACGTGACCACATGACGTTCGCGTCGACCGCCACCGTCATCGATGCCGCCGGCACATGGAAGCGGAGCGTTCCACGCGCGGCGCCGCTGAAGCCTGAGACCGTTTCGATGCGCGCGCCGCGCGTCGAAAGATCTTCGATGCGCACCATGTCGTCGTTCCAGAGCGCGGGCAATGCCGGCGTGATCAGGAAACGATCGGCGCTGCGCATCTCTTCAATGCGCGTCGTTCGCTTCGATGTTTGTAACTGCGTGATGAGCCCGGACATCAGCTCGTCGGGACCGTAGGTGCGAATGCCGGAGACATAGCGTCCCGCCGCGCCGCTGTCCGCCTGCGTCCAGACGACGATCGCTTCGAACGCCACCGAAGCCGGACGTCCTTCAACCGCCAGCCGGAGAATCGACTTTCGGCCCGTCTCCAGCGGGCTGCCGTGCTTGAGCCGCGCGCCCTTCGCGGAGATGTCGCAGATCGCGACCGCGGCAGCGCCGAATTCGGCGGCAAGCGGCGGCGCGAGCAGAAAACGCTCTGCCGTTCGCAAATTGCGTGCTGCGGCTTCCTGCATGGCTGGTTGTGGTGTGACTCGATCTTACAGAAAAATCGAACAATTGCTGAATTGCGACTGATGTAACACCGGCGCGAAAGCCACTCGTGTGATCCGGCTCACACGAACCATAATCGCGCGATGGCCGCATACGACTTCATTACCTTCGACTGTTACGGCACGCTGATCGACTGGGAGAGCGGCATCGCAAACGCGTTCATCGAGGCCGCCGCGGCCGACGGCATCACACTCGATCGCGATGCGATTCTCCGCGCGTACGCGAACGCCGAGCGCGCCGTCGAAAGCGACGAATGGCGCAGCTATCGCGATGTGCTGACCGAGTCGGCGATCCGCGTCGCGCAAACGTTCGGCTGGCCGCTCGACCCGAAACGCGCCCGATTTCTCGTCGACAGCCTGCCGTCATGGACGCCCTTCGCCGACACAAATCCATCACTCGAACGTTTACGCGCCGCCGGCACGCACCTCGGCATTCTCTCCAACACCGACGATGGGCTGATCGCCGCCACGCGCAAACACTTCACCGTGCCGTTCGACCTCGTCATCACCGCGCAGCAGGTCCGTTCCTACAAGCCGCGACACGCGCACTTCCTCGCCGCACGCGAACGGATCGGCGACGTGCAGTGGCTCCACGCGGCGGAGAGCAATTTCCACGATGTCGTCCCGACGAACGAGCTCGCGATCGCGAACGCGTGGATCAATCGCAAAGGCGAAGCGCAGCTGCCCGGCGGCAAGCCGCGCTACGAATTCGCCGATCTCACCGGACTCGCGGCGCTCATCGAACGGTGACGCGCCGCGAGCTCTCGCGCGGCTTCCGGCCATTCGGGATGTTCGAAAACGAATCCCTGTTCGAGCAGTCGTCCCGGCACGACGCGGCGACTCTTCAGCACCAGCTCGCTCTCCGTCCGCATGAAGAACGCCGCAATCTCCAGCATCCACTTCGTCGCCGGCAATCCGATCCACGCACCTGCTGCGACCCGCATCGCACGAACGAACTCCGAGTACGGCAGCGGATTCGGTGATGCGAGGTTGACAGCGCCATCGACCTCTTCATGCTCGATGAGCCAGCGAACGGCGCGAATGAAATCGTATTCGTGGATCCACGACACGAACTGCCGGCCGTCGCCGACGTTGCCGCCGAGACCGCGCCGCACGAGCGTGTAGAGCGTGTCGAACACGCCGCCGCGATCGGGACTCATCACCATCGCCGCCCGCAGCTTCACTTTGCGCGTCGCCGGAACGACCGCGTCATCGAGCGCGCTCTCCCATGACGTCGCCACGTCGATGCTGAACTTCCACGTGTCGGGCGCGTCCGGCTCGTTGCCACCGAGAATCCCGGTCCGTTCGTCGTTCGGCGCGTCGTAGCGATGTTCGTAGATCGTCGCTGTCGACGCCTGCAGCCACGTTCGCGGCGGTGCAGCCGCACGTGCAATCGCTTCGCCGACGGCACGGACCGAGTCGATCCGCGACTCGATGATCAGCCGCCGATTCTCCGGCGTGTAGCGACAGTTGACAGACAGCCCGGCGAGGTGGATGACGACGTCGGAGCCGTCGAGCTCGCGCGCCCAGTCGCCGAGCGTCTTCCCGTCCCATGCGACGACGCGCCACGGCGCCGGCTTCGGCGATCGGCTGAGGACGACGACCTCGCCGCCGCCTGCGACGAACGCGCGAGCGAGCAACGTTCCGACCTGTCCCGTGCCACCTGGAATGACGATCTTCATCGCGCTGCCGCCACAAAAAGCGATCCGGCCGACGGCGGGTGTAGCCGAAGGCCGGATCGGAGGGTGTTGACGCCACCCGCTGCGTCGGGACGGAAGGCAGTCATCTGAGGAGTGACGGAAACCAGCGGTTCCCTACCTAAACAAATCAGACGAGCTCGACGATCATCGCGCCGGCCTCGCCGCCGCCGATGCAGATCGCCGCCAGTCCGCGCTTCAGATTGCGATCCTTCAGCGCATGAATCAACGTCACCAGAATGCGCGAGCCGCTCGAGCCGATCGGATGTCCGAGCG
The DNA here is from genome assembly GCA_025463165.1 of Acidobacteriota bacterium. Classification (GTDB taxonomy): domain Bacteria; phylum Acidobacteriota; class Thermoanaerobaculia; order Gp7-AA8; family Gp7-AA8; genus JAOBAU01. The sequence goes on from JAOBAU010000016.1 coordinate 12,998, forward strand.
CCACCGCGCCGCCATTCACGTTCATCTTCTCCGCCGGGATCTTCGCGTCTTTCACCGCCGCCATCGCGACCAGTGCGAACGCTTCGTTGACCTCGAAGAGATCGATGTCATCGACGGTCAGATTCGCGCGCTTCAGCACGAGATCGATCGCTTTCGCCGGCGCGGTCGTGAACCATTCCGGCTCGTGCGCCGCCGTCGCCTGCGCGACGATGCGCGCGAGCGGCTTCAGCCCGTTCTTCTCCGCGTACTCCGCCGACGTGATCACCAGCGCCGAAGCGCCGTCGTTGATCTTCGACGCGTTCGCCGCCGTGACCGTTCCCTCTTTCTGGAACGCGGGACGAAGTCCCCCCATCTTCTCGAGCGGCGCCGCGAACGGCTCCTCATCCTCGGTGACGACAGTCTTTCCCTTCTTTCCTTCGATCTCCACGACCGCGATCTCGGCGCGGAACTTTCCGCTCTTCGCCGCTTCCTGTGCACGCCTGTACGACTCGAGCGCGTACGCGTCCTGCTCTTCGCGCGTGAACTTGTACTCGGCAGCGCACGTCTCCGCGCAGTTGCCCATGTGCTTGTCGCCGTACGGATCCCACAAACCGTCGTGGATCATCGTGTCGATCATCTTGCCGTTGCCCATGCGATAACCGCTGCGCGCCTGCGGCAGCGCATACGGCGCGTTCGACATCGACTCCATGCCGCCCGCAACCGCGAGGTCATATTCGCCGCAGCGAATGTCATTCGCCGCGTACATGACCGCCTTCATCCCCGAGCCGCACACCTTGTTGATGGTGACCGCGCCTGCGCTGACCGGAATCCCTGCGCCGATGCCCGCCTGGCGCGCCGGCGCCTGACCGATCGCCGCCTGAAGAACGTTGCCCATGATGACCTGCTGCACCTGATCCGGCTGCACGCCCGAGTTTTCGAGCGCGCACTTGATCGCGATCGAGCCGAGTTTCGGTGCGGAAAGCGACGACAGCGTGCCCATGAACGAACCGATGGGAGTGCGCGCGCCGCCGAGGATGACGATTTCTTTCAAAGGATGCTCCTTGCTTAGATGCTCTTGCGACTTTCTATCATCGTGTAAAACAGCGCGGCAATTCCCGGCGAGAAGGACTCACGGTAGAATGCGCGCCGCCGATCCCACCACCTCACCTTAGGAGTCGTCTATGTCAACCACCTCCGCCATTACCGATCGCCGCCTGCTCATCCAGCCGGCGGAAGTCCATCGCGTCCTCGGCCGCCACATGCTCGCCGACGGATACGACATCGTCATGGACCTGAAAAAATCGAAAGGCTCATGGGTCTTCGACTCGCGCCGCGGACGGCAGGTACTCGACTTCTTCACGAACTTCGCCTCGGTGCCGATCGGTTACAACCATCCCGGCCTCGACACGCCGGCGTTCCGCGACAAGATCGCCGAGGTCGCACTCAACAAGCCGGCGAACTCGGACATCTATACGACCTACATGGCGGAGTTCGTCGAGACCTTCGCGCGCGTCGCGGTACCGCCCGCGTTCAACAAACACATGTTCTTCATCGAAGGCGGCGCGCTCGGCATCGAGAACGCGCTCAAAGCAGCGATGGACTGGAAAGTCCGCAAGAACATGAAACGCGGCTACACCGACGAGCGCGGCACGCAGATCATGCATCTGCGCGAATGCTTCCACGGCCGCACCGGCTACACGCTCTCGCTCACCAACACCGCCGATCCGCGCAAGACGCAGTACTTCCCGAAGTTTGACTGGCCCCGCATCGAGAATCCGAAGATCAAATTTCCGCTGGATGCAGCATCGATCGCTGACGTCGAGCAGCGCGAACAGGCCGCCATCGCGCAGGCGAAGCAGTTCCTCGCCGAGCGCAAAGACGAGATCTGCGCGCTGATCATGGAACCGATCCAGGGCGAAGGCGGCGACAACCACTTCCGTCCCGAGTTCTTCCGCGCCGTTCGCCAGCTCTGCGATGAGAACGAAATGGTTCTCATCTTCGACGAAGTGCAGTCGGGCGTCGGCGTCACCGGAAAAATGTGGTCGTTCCAGCACTACGACGTCGAGCCGGACATGTTCTGCTTCGGCAAGAAGACGCAGGTCTGCGGGTTCGCATCGAACGATCGCATCTTCGACATCGACGAGAACGTCTTCACCGTTTCGTCGCGCATCAACTCGACGTGGGGCGGCAACCTGACGGACATGGTTCGCGCGCAGCGCTACTTCGAGATCATCGATGAAGAGAAGGTCGTCGAGAACACGGCGACTGTCGGCGCGTACTTCATCGGCGAGCTGACCCGCTTCGCGAGCGAGTTCCCGAGTCTCGTCTCGAACGTTCGCGGCCGTGGACTGATGGCTGCATTCGATCTGCCGAGCGGCGAGCAGCGCGACGCGACGATCAACGCGATGATGGCGCAGGACGTGATGGTGTTGTCGTCCGGTCATCAGTCGATCCGTTTCCGTCCGGCGCTCAACCTGTCGATGGATGAGGCGGCGGAAGGGATTCGGCGGATGGAGAAGGCGCTGAAGGAACTGGCGTAGCGCCGCCGAACGGCGGCGTTCCATGCGCGACAAACTCACTCGCAACGACTGGCTGTTCATCCTCGTCTGCGCGCTGGTCGCGGGCGGCTCGCTCTTCGTCGTCTTCCGCTGGTTCGGCTCCGCGTTCCCCGAGGCCTCGATCGACTTTCGATATGACCGGAAGTCGTCGGCGCCGATCGCGGAGCGTCTGCTGCGAGCGCAGCACGTCGACGTTTCGCGGCTGAAGCACACGACCGTTTTCGACGACGACGACGCGGCGAAGATTTTTCTCGAACGCTCGCTCGGACTCGGCAAAGCGAACGCGCTGATGAAGCGCGACGTACACCTCTGGTACTGGCAGCACCGCTGGTTCCGGCCGCTGCAGGAAGAGGAGTATCGCGTCGACGTTGCGCCGACCGGCGAGCTCGTCACGTACGTGCGGCACATCCCGGAAGCGCGTGCGATTCCGTCCGGCAGCGTCGAGGCGGCGCGCGCGATCGCCGAGGAGTTTTTGCGGATTGCGGGCGCGAACTTCAGCGATCTGCAGCTGGTCGCGCAGAGCGAGCGCACGCTGCCGAAACGGGTGCAGCGCATCTTCACGTGGGACTCTCGCTCGCTCCATCCGGCCGGCGCGCCGTATCGCTTCACCGTCACGATCGACGGCAACGTCGTCACGAACTACTCGCAGCGCGTGCAGGTGCCGGACGCGTGGCGCCGCGGCTACGCGGAACTGCGCTCGAAGAACTTTCTCGCAAGCAACGTCGACACGATCTTCTTCGCAATCACGATCATCGCAGCGGTCGTCATCTTCATCGTCCGTCTGCTGCGCGGCGATCTCCAGCTGCGGCTGCTCGCCGGTGTCGGACTCGTCGCCGTTGTGCTCACGGCCGGCGTCGCCATCAACAACTTCCCGAGCGAGCTGGCGAACTACGACACGACCTCATCGTGGTCGGCGTTCCTGGTTCGCTTCGCGCTGCTCAACGTCGCACTCGGCGCCGTCGGCGTGGCGATGTTTCTCATCGTCATCGTCGGCGCCGGCGAATCGATGTATCGCGAACGTTTGCCGCAACACCTTGCGCTGTCGCGCATCTGGTCGCGTCGCGCGCTCGAATCACGGCGAATCTTTCGTGCGTTCGTCCTCGCCTACACGCTGACCGCCGCGTTCCTCGCGTATCAGGTCGCGTTCTATCTGATTGCGACGCGGTTCGGCGCGTGGTCGCCGGCAGAAGTGCCGTACGACTCGATTCTGAACAGCGCCGTGCCGTGGATCGCGGTCCTCTTCGCCGGATTCCTGCCGGGAGTTTCGGAAGAGTTCATGTCGCGCGCGTTCTCGATTCCATTCTTCGAGCGCGTCCTTCGGTCGCGCGTCGCCGCGATCGTCATCTCCGGATTCATCTGGGGCTTCGGCCACGCCGCCTATCCGAATCAACCCTTCTTCATCCGCGGCGTCGAAGTCGGTCTCGCCGGCGTGATCCTCGGCTTCCTGATGTATCGCTTCGGCATCCTGCCGCTCGTGATGTGGCACTTCACGATCGACGCGCTTTACACCGCGCTGCTGCTCTTCCGATCGGGCAACCGTTACTACGTCATCTCCGCCGCGATCTCGAGTCTCGTTTTCGCGATTCCGATGATCGCGTCGATCGCCCTCTATCTGAAAAACCGTGGCTTCGCGCCGGATGACGATCTGCTGAACGCTTCCGTCGGTACCGCGCCGGAAATCGTGCAGACACCCCGCGCCGAAGAAGTGGAGTTGCCGCCGACCGACGTCGTGACGCCGCGGCGGATGATCGCGTGTGCTGTCGCGATCGTGCTCGCCGCGATCGTCATCATCAATCAGCCGCCGTCGGTCGATGAAGCGATCGACTATCAGCAGCATCGGAAAGAGGCGGTCGCGCAGGCGACGAAACATCTGCGCGCGACCACCCGCCAGCCGCTGCCCGAGCGCGTCGCGGCAACGGAGCAGAACGGCTTCCGCTCGTGGAATGAAAAGTCGGGCCGGCAGGATGGCGGCGCGCCGTCGCCGTTCGACACGATCGCCGCCGACTACCTCGTGCATCACGGCGTCTCGATCGAGCGGCTGACGCGGATCATGCGGACGCAGATTTACGCCGGCAACTGGCTCGTCCGCTTCTTCACGCCGCTTCAGAAACGGGAAGTGTTCGTCGAGATCGATCCGCGGGAACACCGCGTCATCGGCTTCACCGAATTTCGCGACGAGACCGCGCCCGGCGCGCGACTCGAGCAACCGGCTGCGACCGCGATCGCGACGCGAGCGATGCTCGACCACGGCTTCGACATTCGCGACTTCGAGTTGAAAGAAGCGCTCAGTTTCCAGCAGCCGAATCGCCGCGACTGGCTCCTCCATTTTCAGGATCGCCATCCGCTCGCGCCCGATGCGTATCGTCGCGTAACGGTGCGAATCATGGGCGCTGACGTCGCGCAAGTCGTCACGACGATCAAAGTTCCCGACGCCGCCTATCGCGACGCGAACACCACGACGCTCATCAACACGATCCTCAGCCTCATCCGACTCGCCGGCGCGGTGGCGATCATCGCGCTGATCGTCGCCGGCTTCGTGATCGTTTCGCGCCGCGCGGGATTTCCGTGGCGCCGCGCGCTTCGCTGGACGCTGATCCTGTCGATCGTGCCGATCGCCGGTGCGCTCGCCGATCCCGACTCGATCGCGTTCGGCTACCAGACATCGATTCAATGGTGGACGTTCCTGTCGAACGAAATCACCGACGGCGTGCGCACGCTCGGTCTGCAACTCGGCGCGCTCTTCCTCGCGCTCGTCGCCATCGACGCGATCGTCCCGTACATGGCGTCGCTCGGCACGCGCGAAACGCGCTCACGCCTCGGGCGCGGCGCCGTCGTCCGCGCACTCACCGCCATCGCCACGTTCACCGCCGTGCGGATGATGCTGCGGCTCATCGCGCAGCGATTCCCGTCGATGCTCTCGATTCACGCGCCCGACATTTCCTCGGCCGTCGCGATTCCGCTTCCCGCACTCTTCGAGCTTGGCGAAGCGATCCTGCGAGCGGTGCAACTCTCCGCCGCGCTCGCGCTGTTCATCGTCGCCGTGCGGTCGTTCAAACGTCCGGCGGTCACCGCCGCAGTTTCGATGCTGGCGCTGTTCTGCTCCGCACTCGACTCATCCGCCGAGCCTCACCAAATGCCGCTGATGCTCGCGTCCGCGATCACGATCGCGATCCTCGGCTACGTCATCGTCCGCTGGATTCTGCGCGACAACGTCCTCGCTTATCCGATCGCCATCTTCATCGCCATGACGCTGCAAAACGCGTCGTCGATGATGAGAAATCATCGCTTCGATCTGCAGGCGAACGCCGTCGCGGAGCTCGTCGCGATCGTCATCGTCATCGCATTCTTCGCCTGGCCGCGGGAGCCGCGGCGTGCCTGAGTCGCGCGCGACGCGCTGGCTCCGCTGGCGCTTCAATCTCTTCCCCGCCTGGCGTGGCACCGGCGGCCGCATCGCGTACATCGCCTCTGACTATCGCGAAGTTCGCGTCCGTCTTCCGCTGTCGTGGCGCACCCGAAATTACGTCGGCACAATCTTCGGCGGCAGCCTTTATAGCGTCGTCGATCCGATCTTCATGCTCATGCTCATCCACCTCCTCGGGCGCGGCTACATCGTCTGGGACAAATCGGCGACGATCCGTTTTCGCAAACCGGGACGCACGACATTGCACGCGACGTTCACGATCGACGAAGCGGAGCTCGAAGCAATCCGATTGGCGACCGCAAACGGAGAGCCTGTCGATCGCACCTATCACGTCGACCTCGTCGATGCGGAAGGCGTCGTGCATACGAGTGTGGAGAAGGTGATCTACGTCCGGCGCAAGTAACGACTACCACTTCGTGACTCGATGGCGTGTCCGCGCAACGGTCGCGGAAGTCATCGAAGTCCTCAGCGACGCGGAAGATTTGCCGCGCTGGTGGCCGAGCGTCTATCTCGAAGTGAAGAAGCGCGGCGACGTCGTCGAACTGCTCACCAAAGGCTGGCTGCCGTACAAATTGCGCTGGAGCTTCCGCGTCGTTGAAACGCGCGGCGACGGCTTCGTGATCGAAGCGTTCGGCGATTTCGTCGGACGCGGCGAATGGCATTTCGTCCAGGATGGCGACTACGTCGACATCACGTACGACTGGCGCATCCGCGCGGAGAAGCCGCTCCTGCGCATCTTTTCGCCGATTCTGAAACCGATCTTTGCGGCCAATCATCGCTGGGCGATGGCGCGCGGCGAAGAGAGTCTCGTGCGAGAGCTGGCGCGCCGCGCCGCGAATGCCCGTACCATCCGTCCTGTTGACGGATGGTGAGATGAAACTTGGTATCGACGATTACAGCTACGCCGACCTTTACGATTACAAGCGACTGCAGCAGCTCGCGCTGACGTTCGATCGTCTGCTCGAAGAACGCGACGCCGAGCTCTTCAACCGCTTCGATGGTTACCGCGCCGCGATGCAGACCGGCATCGCGCACGGCGGCCTCGCAGCGCCCGAGGAGTCGGCGCTGCTGATCGATGTGTCGAAACATCTCGGCGCGTTCACCGAGCAACTCTTTCACACCGATGCAACGCCGATCCGCACGCGGACGATGCGCGACACGCAGGTGGCGAAGTTCAAGAAAGAGTTCGTCGGCAAACGCGTCGCGAAAGTGACGGCGCCGGCCGCCGATCCATCGAAGTCCGATGCGGCCGTCGAAGCGCTCGTGAGCATCATCGCCGGCGCGCGCGAGCGCGATCAGGAGTACGCGCTGGCCGTCACCGCCAATCGGCTGCTCGATCTGGAACGCGAATATCCGCGCGGCGCGAAGGCCGCGAGGCCGTCAGAAGAATCGCGCGCCGCGTTGCGCCAGCTGCGCGATGAGCTGCGCGCCGCGGACGTGTTCGAAGACACGCTCGTCCGAAAAGAACGCGTCGATTCGCCGGAAGCGCTGGCGCGCGAAGCGACGGCGTTGCACGGCGTCATCGATCTTCTCCTCGACTGGTGTGCCGCGCGCTGGAAGGAAGGACGATTCGACGGCTTCACGTCATTTCATCTGCCGAAACCGCTCGTCTTCGATCATCTCGTGGCGACCGAAACGCGCGATCGCAACATCGTCACCGGCGACTCGCATCATCTCCGCCGCCGCGACGGCTTCGCGCTCACCGACAACCGCGCCACGACGCGGCAGATCACCGATCAATCGCACTACTGCATCTGGTGCCACGAGCGGAAAAAGGACTCGTGCTCGCACGGCTTTCCGGAGAAAGACGAAACGTTCAAGGTCAATCCGCTCGGCATGCCGCTGGCCGGCTGTCCGCTCGACGAGCGCATCGGCGAGATGAACATTCTGCGCGCGCAGGGTGAGTCGATCGCTTCGCTGGCGATGGTGATGATCGACAATCAGATGTGTCCCGGCACCGGACACCGCATCTGCAAAGACTGCATGCGCTCGTGCATCTTTCAGAAGCAGGATCCCGTCGACATTCCGCAGATCGAGACCGGCGTCCTCACCGACGTGCTCTTCCTGCCGTGGGGCTTCGAAATCTACTCGCTGTTCACACGCTGGAATCCGCTGAACGTCCGCCGTCCGATGGCGCTCCCCTACAACGGGAAGAACGTGCTCGTCGTCGGACTCGGGCCGGCCGGCTACACGCTCGCGCATTACCTCGCCAATGAAGGTTTCGGCGTCATCGCCATCGACGGCCTGAAGATCGAGCCGGTCGACGAGAAGCTGCTGCGCGAGCCGATCAAGGACGC
>JAOBAU010000044.1 GCA_025463165.1 Acidobacteriota bacterium
CGACCATCAGATCGGCGAGCGCGGTGCCGGGATAGAGATCCATCGACGGCAGCTCGATCTGCTGCAGCACGCGCGCGGCGTCATCGGTCGAGATCTGCGCGAAGAATCGTTCCGGACGGCTCATCCGGAACGCGACGACCGCGAGCGTCAGCACCAGGATCGCCAGCGTCGCGACGATCTGATGAACGCGGCGCACGGGAAACCAGCGCACGAGTACGATGATGGCGATCGATGCGAGCGAGACCGGGATCGTCAGCAGGAGCGCGAGATTCAGCAGCGCGACGATCGTGATGCGCGGCGCGACGCCGTACTGCTTCGCGAAGGCGATGAAGAGCGGGACGAGAAAGACGAAGACGATGGTCGCGCTCTGCCCGAGTGTTTTGAGCCAGCGGCCGAAAACGATTCGCCATTTGCGAATCGGTGCGGAGTGGTAGATGTCGAGATCGAGATCGGTGAAGAACGCGCCGATCGCCGCCGTCATCGCTGAGGAGACGAGGACGACCACCGCGACGAGGAAGACCATCGCGAGCAGATTGCGAAGGAGGCCGAGCGCGAAGAATGGCGTGAGCTCTTCGATTTGCGCGGTCGCGCGGAAGAGGCGGCGGAAGAGGACGAAGTCGCCGTAGAGAAACGCGAAGAAGACGATCGCGACGATCGCCGAGCGGATGGTGGAGGAGAGGGTGTGAGGGCGGAGGCGGGAGGTTGCGATCCGGATCGGCCACGCGGTCACGTCAGCGACTTTACCTCTTCGAACCACTTCATCGCCGTTTCATCGCGGGCGGCGCGGCGTTTCGAGCGCTCCAGTCCGAGCTCGATCAGCCGCTCGATCAGGCGCGAGTACTTCAGCTCCGTCGCTTCCCACAACTTCGGATACATCGAAATGTTCGTGAAGCCGGGGATGGTGTTGATCTCGTTGATGTAGAGGCGATTGGTGCCGCGCTCCAGGAAGAAATCGACGCGCGCGAAGCCGGAGGCACCGATCGCTTTGAAAGCGGTGACGGCGTGGCGGCGGAACTCTTCCACCTTTTCTTTCGGCAGCTTCGCCGGAATGACGAGGCTCGATTTGTTCTCGACGTACTTGTCTTCGTAATCGTAGAACTCGCGGCCGGCCACGATCTCGCCAGGGACCGACGCCTCCGGCGCGTCGTTGCCGAGCACCGACACTTCGATCTCGCGCGCATCGATGCCGCGCTCCACGAGCACTTTCTCATCGAAGCGGAACGCTTTGTCGATGGCGACGGCGAGATCTTCATCGTTCTTCACTTTCGTCACGCCGACCGACGAGCCGCCGTTCGCCGGCTTCACGAAGTACGGCAATCGCAGCGCGTTGTTGACGGAACGGACGATCCGTTCGCGATCGCTGCGCCATTCGTACTCAAGCACCGCGACATATTCGACCAGTGGCAGTTTCGCCGCCGCGAAGGCGTACTTCATGTGCGCCTTGTCCATGCCGACGGCTGACGCCGCGACGGCGCTGCCGACGTACGGCAGTCCGAGAATCTCGAGGTAACCCTGGAGCGCGCCGTCTTCGCCGTCAGTGCCGTGAATCAGCGGAAAGACGATGTCGGGATTCGCGTCGCGCGACCATGCTTCGAACGAGAAATCATCATCACCGCGATCGCTCTTTTCGCCGCCAAGGAGAATGCTCGCGCTCCGTTCCGGTGCGACGAAGCGTCCGTCTTTGGCGATGCAGATCGGCGTCAGCCGGATTCTCTGCGACGGCGCCGCGTCGAGCACGGAGCGCGCGGAGAGGATGGAGACTTCGTGTTCGGCGGAGCGACCGCCGAAGAGGAGCACGGTTTCGATTGGGGCCGCCGCCACGCCTACTTCCCGAGCGGCACGCTCGACAACAGATACTTCAAGTCGTCGTCGCGCCAGCGGATGCCGCCACCGAACGTAAACGCGGTGTTGTTCAGGGCGTTGTCGACACCGCTCGAGACAAAAATCATCGGCGTGCGCGCGGTCTCTTTGCGGATCACGTATTCGCCGAAGACGCGCACGTGTGGATTCGGGTCGCGCTTCTTGCCGAAGTCGAACGCTTCGCCGGTGATGCGGATGCGATCGTTTAGCGCGTAGTCGGCGCCGACGCCGCCGGTTGAATCGATCAGGCCGATGCGCAGCGAGAGCGGCTGCAGCGTCCAGCCGGCCTGCGCGGAGATGAGGAAGTTGCGGTCGAACTTCGTCTCTTTCGTGATGGTCGTCGTGGCGCGGCCGGTCACCGGATCGATGGTCGTCGTCTCGGTCGCTTTCTCGCGGCGCGAGCCGCGCGGATCATCGGCCAGCTCGATGTTGTAGAAGCGATTGCGCTCCGGATTCGGAATGATGCGGAGCTGCACCGCGGCGCGGGCGTTGCTGCTGTTGTTCACGATCTGTTCGTCGGACGGACGATCGAGGCCGGCGAAGTAATCGCCTTTGATGCCGACGTCCATGCCGATGCGCGATGCGCGGCCGAGCGTGTTGCGCAGTTCGTTGACGCCGCTTTCCACGGATGTCAGCGCGCGCGTCAGCTTGTCGTGCGCTTCGTCGCTGTAGATCAGTTTTCCGATCGTCCCTTCGCCGCTCTTCACCTGGCCGGTGATGGAGCCGAGGTTGTCGGAGGTGGTGCGGAGATCGGCGGAGAGATGCTTGAGGTTCTCGACGATGTCGCGCACGTCTTTGCGATTCTCGTTCACCGTTCCACCGATCGACTGTGCGACACGATCGATCGACGCGGCGAGCTGCGGAATCTCCGTCCGCAATTGTTCGGAGACAACGCGTGCGTTGAGCATCGTGGCGTCGAGGTTGGCGCGATTCGCGGCGATCAGCGCGCGAACCTGTTCCGTAATACCGCGAACGTTGTCGACGATGTCTTCGAGCCGCTGCTGTCCTTTCGGTCCGCCGACGACGTTGCGCAGCGACGCGGTGATCGCTTTGACATCCGTCGCAATGTCGGAGATCTGGCTCGTCACATCATCGATCGACGCCGGCGCCGAGCCGCGCAGCTGAATCGAATCGCCCTGCGCGATCGGCATGTTCGGTGTGCCGGGATCGATCTCGACATACTTCTCGCCGAGGAGCCCGAGGTTTGCGACGCGCGCGGAAGCGTTCGTGCGGAGCTGCACGTCGTCGTCGAGCTCGAGGGTCACGCGCGCGTGCCCGTCAGGCGTCGTGTTGATGCGCGTGACTTTGCCTTTGCGCACGCCGGCAACGCGCACGCCTGACTTTTCATCGAGGCCGGCGACGTTGTCGAAAATCGCGGTGAGCTGGCGCGTTTTCTTGCGGCCGAAGCTCAGGTCTTCGATCTTCAGGACGAAGAACCCGAGGATCGCCAGGATCAACAGCATGAACGCGCCGATTTTTGCTGCAGATGACATTACGACTCCGTTTGAGGTGGTGGATTGTAGAGCGGATCGATTCCCGCCTTGCGGAGCATTCGAAACAGCGTAGCAAGTGGCAATCCAACGACGTTTGTATAACTTCCATGAATCGAGTCGATGAACATCGAGCCGATTCCCTGCACTGCATACGCGCCGGCCTTGTCCATCGGTTCACCGGTTTCGACATACCAGGCAATGTCGCTCTCGGAAAGATCGAGCATTCGCACTTCGGAAGTTGTGACGCGCGTCTCGTGATGACCACGTTCCGCGTGCGACAGCGTAACGCCGGTATAGACGAGGTGCGTCTGTCCGGCGATGGTTGCAAGCATGCGCCGCGCGTCGGCAGCATCGCTCGGTTTTTCAAGTAATTCTTCACCGAGGAGAACCGTGGTGTCGGCGGCGATGATCCATTCGGCGGGATGCGACTTCGCTACTTCGGCCGCTTTCTCGCGCGACAACCGCGCCACGTACTCTTCGGGCGATTCGTCGTCGCGGCGTTCTTCGGGAACGTGGCTCGGGATGACGACGAAGTCGACGCCGATCGACGCGAGCAGCTCGCGGCGGCGCGGCGATGCCGAGGCGAGGATCAGTTTCGGCGTCATACCGGGGCAACCCTGGCGATGGCGAGAATGCCGACGAAGCGCGCTTCGGCGACGATGCGATAGACGATGCGCAGATGCTCGACGCGCAGGCTCCAGAGTCCGCGCAACGGATCGAAGAGCGGCGAGCCGGCGATCGGATCGTCGTCGATGGCGAGCAGCGCGTTCATGGTCGTCTCCTGCTCATGCGTGGCGAGCGAGTTCCATTCTCCTTCGACCGATTCCGCGAAGCGCAGCCGATCGTTCGACGTCCGCTTCGCGCTCGATGCGAGATCTTCGAGCTCCAGCGCGGCGCCGCGAACGAGCTCCGCGTCGGCGCGTGCGATGCGCGCGCGCAGCACTTCATCGTTAGCGAGATCGAGCGTCTCGCGCAGCGCCATGTATTCGTCGTGAGAAATGAGGATGGCCACCGCGCGGCCGTCGCGCACGAAGGTCGTGCGGCGACCGGTCAGCTCACACTCGCCGACGATCTCCCGCACGTCGGTCGACAGGTCGAGGAGCTCCAGCCGCTTTTCCATTGTCCATTAACCCCTGCAAATACGCGTGGAAGGCGCCGCCGAGCGTCGGATGCTTCAGCGCGTAATCGACGGTCGCTTTCAAATAGCCGAGCTTCTCGCCGGCGTCGTAACGCTTCCCTTCGAAGACGTAGCCGTAGAAGTCGCCCGATGCCGCGAGCTCGCGCAACGCGTCGGTGAGCTGAATCTCGCCGCCGGCTCCTTTCTGCGTCCGCTCGAGGAGCGGGAAGACGTCCGGCGGAAGGATGTAGCG
>JAOBAU010000050.1 GCA_025463165.1 Acidobacteriota bacterium
TCGGCGTTGTAGCTCGCCGCGGCGCGATGGATCTTCAGAAACGTTTCCTGCACCGCATCCTCGGCGTCCGACATGTTGCCGAGGTGGTTGTACGCGATCGATTTCATCCGATCGCCGTGACGGCGATAGATCTCCTCGAACGCGTCGCTGTCGCCGGCCGCACAGGCGCGCGCGACGCGTACGTCGTCGGCGCTCCGGTGCTGCGCGGTGCTCATCGCGGGGTTCATCACAGTCGGGATTCCAGCGGTCGCTCCAGGCATCGTGCTGACCTGAAGACGCCGCCGCGAGCGAAAGGTTAGAGATCGTCGATCGACTTCGGCCAGTCGACGTTCAGCAGACGCGACAGCGCGCGATCGGCGAGCAGCCGTCCGCCGGTCTGGCAGCGCGCGCAATAGTTCGTCTCGTTCTCGGCGTAAACGATGTGCTGCACCGGTGAGCCGCAGTCGGGACACGGCTTGCCGAAGCGGCCGTGAACGGCCATGTCGGGACGAAACGCCGTGACCTTCTCCGGGAACTTGTCGCCGGTCTCGCGACGCAAACGCTCGATCCAGTCGATGAGAGTGACGCGCATCGCGTCGTACAAACGGGCGATCTCATCATCGGAAAGGTTCGTCGTCATCTGCACGGGCGAGAGTCGCGCGCGATGCAGGATCTCGTCGGAGTAAGCGTTGCCGATGCCGCTGAAGACGTGCGGATCGGTGAGCGTTCGTTTGAGCGTGTGACGCTCGCGAGTGAGCGCCGCGCGGAAATCATCGAGCGAGAGTTCGAGCACTTCCGCGCCGCCGGGATCGAGCGCTTTCACTCCATCCTCACCTTTGATGATGTGGATCGACGCGCGCCGCTTCGATCCAGCCTCCGTGAGGATGAGCGTTCCGTTCGGGAAGTCGAACGCGGCGAGTCCGAGCTTCCCCGGAACTTTCGCGCCCGCTGCCAGCCATCGAAATCGACCGGCGATCATGAGATGGATGACGATGAAGTAGTCGTCGTCGAGCACGAGGACGATCCGCTTGCCGACGCGACGGATTGCGTTGGCCTGTTTGCCGGCGAGCGCCGAAGGCTGCGGATCAAAGGTGCGAAGAACGAAGGGACTGGCGAGACGGAGTTTGAGGAGCGGCTGCCCGACGATCCGTTTTTCGAGCGCGTCGATGTAGACGGTGACGTCAGGTAGTTCGGGCATCGCGAGTGATTATCCTTCGCCATATGCTCGCGATCGCAGCACCCACGAACACTCCCGCGGCGTCGGGGACGAGATCGCGAATACGACAGTGGCCGGTGGTCGCGCCTTCCTCGAGCTCGATCAGCACCCCGATGGCCATCGTCGCCGCGGCGGCAATAAGAAGTGCATACGGTCGCCGGCCGAGTTGGACGCGTGTCATCAGAAAGAACATCGCAAAAAGGAAAATGTGCTTGTAATTCGTCAGCGAGAACAGCGCGAGGTCGAAGCTCAGCGCCATCTCGCATTCGGGACGGTGAAGGTGAAAGCCGGCACGTCCTGGAATCCAGACGAAGGCCAGGACGAGAAAAATGGCGTACGCCCAGGTGGCGCCGCGCAACGCGAACACCGCCAGCACGATCCAAACTGCTACGCCGAGAGCAAGCAACATCGGCGCTCAAGAATACCTGAAGCCGCCGAGCCGTCAGCTCACTCGCTTCAGCGCGTCCGCGACCGACTTGTCATCCGTCCCGACAATCTTCTGTGCCGCGAGATACGCGCCGCGCGCTTCCGCTTTCTTTCCCTGCTTCTCGTAGAGCATGCCGAGGTAGTACCAGGCGCTGCCGAGGTTGGGCTCATTTTCCTTCGGCTTGTACGCGAGGTATTTGCGCAGCGCCTGCTCGCCTTCCGCGAAGTTGGTGGCGCTGAGCGCGGCGCTCTGTCCGATGCGGAACTGCACCGGCATGAAGTTGGGATCGAGTCGCAGCGCGGCCGCGAACTCGTCGGCGGCCGCTTTGTAATTCTTGTCGGTCATCGCGTAGTACGAGCCGAGGCCGGTGTGTGAGCGCGCTGCGTTCGGCTCTTCGCGGACGGCGTCGATGTACTCCTTGCGCGCGAGGTCGGCCTTCTTCTGGCGCGTGAAGACCCACGCGCGGGCGCGATGCCCCATGTAGTTGTCGCGCTTTTTGATCTCGTTCGCCTGGGCGAGCGCTTTGTCTTCGCTGCCGCCGACGAATCCGGGAGCCATCATGTAGTACTGCATGACGCCCCATCGCGCTTCGAGATGATTGGGATTCAGCTTGATCGCGATCTCGAACTCATCCTTCGTTTTGCCGGCAATCGAGGCCATTTTGAACATGCTCGCTTTCTGAGCCTGCTGGCCGTACGCGGCGCCGAGGAGGAAGTGATAGTCGGCGTTTTTTGGCTGCGCTTCGATCGCTTTCTCGAAGTGCGAGACGGCGTTGTCGAGATCGTGCTGCTGCTCGGCGATTTTGCCGAGGAGCGCCTGCACGGCGCCGTCGCCGGAGTTCTGCAGCGGCTTGAGGATTCGGGCCGCGTCGTCCCAGCGGTATGCGTCGAACGCCGCCTGCGCCTGTTGCATGGCGGTGTTTTGCGCCAAAAGAGGGAGCGCGAGCAGAGCGGCGCCGAAGACCACCAGAAGTTTTCTCATGATTTGCTTGTACGCATCTTGCTGCGACAGGGTTTCGGCCGCGCCGGTGAATTACAATCCGGCGCCCTTTTATGACAGTACTGACGAATTCATCACAACGCGCTCTCATCCCCGTTCTCGACGCCGCGGAAGTCCGCGAGACGGCGCGGCTCGCCATCGAAGACGGACGCCGTCGCATGGCGTCGATCGCATCGATTCCTGTCTCGGAGGCGACGCCGGAGAACGTCCTCAATGCGTGGGACGACGCGGCGATCGCGCTCGAAGACGCATACGGTCCGATCTCGCTCCTGAACAGCGTCCATCCCGATGGCGACGTGCGCGACACCGCCGACACGGCGCTCATCGAAGAGCACGTTTTCATGACCGAGATCTTTCAGAACGAAGCGCTTTACGAGCGCGTCGCCGCCGTCCATCCGGAGACCGCCGCGCAGCGCCAGCTGAAGAAAGATTTGCTCGAAGCATTCGAAGACAGCGGCGTGGCTCTGGCCCCGGAAAAGCGCGCGCGCTTTCGCGAGATCTCGGAGAAACTGGCCGAGCTTGCGCAGGAGTTCGCAAAGAACATCCGCGAGAACAAGACACGTTTGCGCTTCACGCCGCACGAATGCAACGGTCTGCCGATGTCGTACATGGAACGCGTGCCGAAAGATGACGACGGAAACATCGTGGTCGGCTTCGACTATCCCGATTACGTGCCGTTCATGATGAACGCGATCGATGGCGAGGCGCGGAAGCGGTATTACATCGCGAATCTCAATCGCGGGACCGAGCGCAACGCCGAGATCATGGACGAGATCGTGCGGCTGCGAAAAGAGACCGCCGATCTTTATGGCGTGCCGAGCTTCGCGCATTACGTGACGAAGCGGCGGATGGTCGAGAATCCGGAAACCGTGCAGCGCTTTCTCGATGAGGTGAAGGTCGTCGTCACTGAAGCCGAGGTGCGCGATCTCGCGCAGCTGGCGGCGTTCAAGGGCGGACCGATCGAGCGCTGGGATGCGTCGTTTTATCGCGAGCGGTTGCGCGAGCAGCGTTACGCGGTCGATCAGGAAGAGCTGCGTAAATACTTTCCGACCGCGCCGACGATTCGCTGGATGCTCGGCATCAGCGAGCGGCTTTACGGAATCCGCTTCGAAGAGACACCGGTGCCGACGTGGCACGAAGACGTGCGTTATCTCGATGTGCTCGACGCCGCGAGCGGGGAATTCATCGGCGGTATTTATCTCGATCTCTATCCGCGCGACGACAAGTACAAGCACGCCGCGGCGTGGCCGGTGCGCGGCGTCAGCCGTCGCGCGGGACGGAAGCCGATCAGTGCGCTGGTGACGAATTGCAATCGCGTCGGACTGACGCACAGCGAAGTCGAGACGCTGCTGCACGAGTTCGGTCACGTGCTGCACGGCGTGTTGTCGTCGACCGAGTACAACCAGCATTCGGGCACGAGCGTCGAGCGCGATTTCGTTGAAGCGCCGTCGCAGATGTACGAGGAGTGGGCGATTCGGATGGAGTCGCTCGCGCTGATTCGCGAGCATTGCAGCGAATGTCCGGCCGTCGATGAGTCGCTGGTGGCGCGCTTGAAAGCGTCGCGGAAATTCGGCGCCGGCATCGATTACGGGCGCC
Organism: Acidobacteriota bacterium; assembly: GCA_025463165.1. Classification (GTDB taxonomy): domain Bacteria; phylum Acidobacteriota; class Thermoanaerobaculia; order Gp7-AA8; family Gp7-AA8; genus JAOBAU01. The sequence continues at coordinate 4,218 of JAOBAU010000050.1, forward strand.
AGCATTTGTATGCGGCGTTCGACATGGCGCTGGCGGGCGAGAATCCGGGACCGTCTCTCGAAGTGTGGAAAGAGATGGAGTCGCAGACGCCGATGGGACACGTCGAAGGCTCGTCGTTCCCCGGCACGTTCGAGCACATTGCGTCCGGTTATGCGGCCGGCTATTACGGTTACATGTGGGCGAAAGTGATCGCGCTCGATCTGCTGTCGGCGTTCGATAAAGATTTGATGAGCGCCGAGACCGGCGGCCGTTTCCGCGAGCTGATTCTGAGCCGTGGCAGCGAGGAGCCGGCGCGCGAGCTGGTCGAGCGTTTTCTCGGCCGTCCCGTCTCCTCGGAAGCATTCTTCCGCGAGATTCAGGGCGAATGAACACGCTCGCAGCGCGCTTCGCTTCGCAACTCGACGACGCGCTGTTTGAGATTCTGCACGGATGTCAGATCGTTGGACTGCCCTCCGCCGGCGCCGGCAAATGGTCGGCGACCGACAATCTCGCGCACCTCGGGCGCTATCACGAGGTCTTCGCGGAGCGGCTTTCGCGAATCATTGCTGAAGACGCGCCGGAGTTCGCGCGCTATCGCGCCGATGATGATGAGGAGTTCGCGGCCTGGCGCGCGATGCCGCTCGACGCGATGCTGGAGCGGATTCGTTCAGTGCGACGGAGTTTGTCGACTCGCGTCGAGTCGCTGACCACCGAGCAGCTCGATCGAATCGGCGTACATCCCGCGTTCGGCCGCATGCGGCTGCGCCTCTGGATCGAATTCTTCCTCATGCACGAGGGACATCATCTGTACGTGATCCTGCAGCGGACGCGCGGCGTGTGAAACGTGCGCGCAACGTGGAGACGAAAATCTCGCCCGCGCGGGTAGAGAACATTTCGAGCGGTGAGTGGCCGCGCGACTACGCGGCGGCCTTGCACTGACCCTTCCCACGATAATCCCGGTATCGTGCGAACGGCAGGGAAGTACGGGATCGGCGACTGCTATCCGTTGGGATTGCGCGCGCCGAAGATGTGCGAGCGAAACGCGAGAGGCGAACAGCGGCGTGAGCCATCGCGGTCGTCGCGCGACGAAATAGGCCGGCGCTGGATGACGACTGCCGCGCCGATGTTGTTCCCGAGGATGTGGTGGCATTCAGTTCACCAGAGCGGCGCGTGTGATGTTGTTGGCGCGTCGGAACTCGACGGCCGCCTCGCGATGGGGAATCGCCAGCGGCCTCGTGATGAGCGCGTTCGCGATGAGGGAATTCACTTGCCGCGTTACGAGTAACCGAAGCGCTGCCGCACCGATTGCAGAAACACATCGACCGATTCGCGGTCGCGAACCTTATGAAACACCAACTTTCGCGCGTCGCCGTTCTGCGTGTGAACGCGGATGAACAGGCGTCGCCGTAAGCCGAGGTCGAGGAGCCACCAGCCGGGAAGCGTGAACGCGACGCCGGTAATCAGCGCCGCCGGTACGCGGACGCCGCCCTTCATGCCTGCCAGCGCGAGGAGAACGACAGAACCGATGGCGACGGCAATGAGCGCGAGGCCGAGTACGACGACGACTGCAGGACGTTCGGCGCCCGATCCGTATTCGACTTCGATGCGAGTGATTTGCGCGCGCGGGATGAAGATCGCCGGTCGATGCTCATCCATCTCCGCCGCTCCGCTGTCCGAGAAGCGGACCGTGTCGAGTTGAAGCTCCGTGGCCATGCAGCATCGTAAAGCCAAAAACGGGGGTAGGGATATCGCGTGGGCGGGCACTCCTTTGTCATGAACGTCACAAAAGTTGCGAATGCATTGGTGGATACAGCGCGGGTCACGTTGACGCCGTTGATTTTTACGCTGCAGTTGCCGCCGCTGATGAATGAAGAGGTCCCGGATGCGGGCGGGAATTGGCAGTATGTCGGCGCGAACGCGGTCGATCAGTCGGGGACCACGGTGCAGTTGATCGCGATGAAGCGGGCGAACACCGTCGGCTCGATTGCGTTCGCGGCTTCGATGCTGACGGCGACGATCCTCTATCCGGCGCCGGATGGCGGCGTTTCGCCGAATCTCACCATTCAGGGCGTGCACGATCTGACTTCGAACAACGAGACCGGCAGCGTCAGCTCGGCGTCGGGCGAGTTCTCCGCGTATGTCGGCGGGACGTTTTCGTTCGACGCGCAGCACGCCGTGCTGACGGTGATGCCCCATCATTAGTTCGTGGACTGGGAAGAGCTCGCGCGGCGCGAACCGTATTTCGCTCTTCTGACGAACAGCGGCGCGCCGGCGACGGAGGACTTCTTCGAGACCGGCGAGGCGGACATTGCGGCGCTGCTCGAGCAGATCGCTGTCGTGTTGTCGCGCGAGGTCGAGCTCACCGACGTTCTCGATTTCGGATGCGGCGCCGGGCGGCTGACGCTTCCGCTGGCGCGACGCGCGGAGCGAGTCGTGGCGTACGACATTGCGCCGGCCATTCTCGTGCACGGGCAACAAAACGCCGCGAAGGCGGGACTCGACAATGTGATCTTCAGCCCGTCTTTGCCGGACGCAACGTTCAGCTTCATCTGCTCGCTGCTCGTCTTTCAGTACATCCCGGCTTCGACCGGCTATCCGCTGCTGCGGCGGCTCGTTGGGATGCTGCGGCCGGGCGGCGTGGCGGCGATCCATCTCGTTCTGACACGCGGTCGTGCGCGGCTGCGTCGCTTCATCCGATTCACGCGCGGCGAAACGACGCGCGATTACGACGAAGCGCGCGTCGTTCGCGAGATCGAATCGGCCGGCGCAACGGTCGTGGCGCGATTGCGAGTCGGCGACGGCTCGGTGCTGGTCATCGAGAAGCGCTGAGCCGCTACCACTTCGTCACTTCGACTTCCGCGCTGCCGGTGGCGAGCATGCGGATGCGCAGGCTGTCGAGGAGCGGGAGCAGCTCGGTCGCTTCGAATGAATCGACGTTCCCGCGCAGCGTTACGCCGGGCGCGAGCTGGCGCGTCAGTGCGCGTTGCAGCTCGTTGCGCAACGCCGCGATTTGTCCCGCGATCGGCCACGAGGAGTTCGCGGCAATCTGCGTTTTCACCGTGTCGTGGGCGATGCGGTCGCCGATTCGCAGAAACGGATTGCGGCGTTTCGGATCGATCGAGTAGTCGACGTTCTCGATGACGATCATGCCGTCGCGGAAACGCGGCGTTCCCTCGAGGTAGACGACCCCGCGATAGTTGCGAAAGGTGCCGCCGCGATAGTCGATCGCCGCGGCGATGGTCAGCTTTCCGTTCGCGGCGGGGGAGAGCGCGAGCGTGTCGAGGATCAGATCGCGTCCGCCGACTTTGTACGTCCGTTTGCCGAGCTGTTCGGTCAGCACGCGACTCGCCTCCGCGTATGGCAGGTCGACGTCGGCCGGAACGCGGATGCTCCCGCTGGTCTCGTTCGCGGCGGCGACGCGCAGCGGCGGCAGCGGCTTCGCGGTGACGATCGGACGATCGCCGAGGACGACACGCGTCCGTGCGCGGAGCATGATCGCGCTCGTGACGTTGAGACCCGCGCCGCGGATCGGACCGAGCGCGACGTCGATCGGATCGAGGATGAGAAACGTGCGCGGCGCGATCTCTGTCGGTGTCTGAAACGCATCCCAGATCTGCTGCGCGTTCGGGCGGATGTTGGTCAGCTTCGGCGTGTTCGCATCGATGGTCTTTGCGACGTCGCGGAGCTGTTCGTTGACCTTTGGCGCGATGGCGCGATCGGTGATGTCGAGATTGGCGAAGGTCACCTGGCAGCGGTTCGGAAACTCGACCGGCCGCGCGGTCGTCTTCGTGCGCATTCGCCACGCGGCGTCCCATTCGAGATGCGAATCGATGGCGATGTAGGCCTCGCGCATCTTCTCGTTGAAACCACACGAAACGCACGGCCACATCGAATACGCGCCGTTGATCGGATTGACGACGCGTTTGCACCCTTCGAGCGCGTACTTCACGGTGAGCGTCGCGTGAATGCCGCTGCCGATCATGTTCAGCGCGATCGGCTGCCGCGCCACGTCGTACTTCGCGCCGTAGCGTTTCTGCGGATCGAACTCGTACGCGTCGAGCTTCGACATGGAGCGCGGGACCTGCTTCTCGAGGATCGGCAGCAGCGGCGCGAGCGTGGTGCGGATCGGGATGACGATCGTCGACAGCTCGGCCGGCGGCGGAGGTGCCGCCTGACCGATGCAGAGAACGCCGAAGAGCGCGATGAGATTACGTGTGGCCGAGGATCGCATGCGGCTTGTATGGCTGCTCGAGCGTCGCCATTTCGCCCGGCTCGAGATCGACGTCGAGCGCGGCGATCGCCTCTTCGAGCTGCGGCATCTTCGATGCGCCGATGATTGGCGCCGTGATGCCGGGACGATGCAACATCCACGACAGCGCGATCTGCGCCGGCTTCACGTTGCGCGCTTGCGCAAGCTCGAGGACGCGATCGACGACGTCGAAGTCGGAGTCGCCGTAGTAAAGGTTGTGCGCGTAGTCGTCGGTCTTCGCCCGCTCGGTCTCGCCGCTCTTCTCGGTCCGCGAGCGATTGCCGGCGAGGAAACCGCGCGCCAGCGGGCTCCATGGGATCACGCCGATTCCCTCGTCGATGCAGAGCGGAATCATCTCGCGCTCTTCCTCGCGATAGACGAGGTTGTAGTGGTTCTGCATCGAGACGAAGCGCGTCCAGTTGTGACGTTCGGCGATGTGCAGCATCTTCGCGAACTGCCACGCGAACATCGACGACGCGCCGACGTAGCGCGCTTTCCCCGACTTCACGACGTCGTGCAGCGCTTCGATCGTCTCTTCCATCGGCGTCGACGGATCGAGGCGATGGATCTGGTAGAGATCGACGTAGTCGGTGCCGAGGCGGCGGAGCGACGCGTCGATGGCGGAGAGGATGTGTTTGCGGGAAAGGCCGCCCTCGTTCGGCTGCGGTCCCATCGGGAAGAAGACTTTGGTGGCGATCGCGACTTCATCGCGTTTCGCGAAGTCGCGGAGTGCGCGGCCGACGACCTCTTCGCTGGCGCCGTTCGAATACATGTCGGCGGTGTCGAAGAAGTTGATTCCTGCTTCGAGTGCGCGGCGAATGAACGGGCGGCTTTCCTCTTCGTCGAGCACCCACGGACGCCATGCTTTGGAGCCGTAGGTCATGGTGCCGAGGCAGAGACGGGAAACTTTGAGTCCGGTGCGGCCGAGGTTGACGTATTGCATGACGGCGGGATGATAGCCTCCACGTTCGATGAGCGACACCACAACCCGCGGAATCCGGATCGTCGTAGAAAGCTTTTATGTTGAGGAGCGGAGTGAGCCGCGCGAGAGTTACTTCTTCTTCGCGTACCGCGTCAGAATTACGAACGCCGGCACGGAGCCGGCGCAACTGCTGAGCCGTGAATGGGTCATTACAGATTCGGATGGAAACACCGAGCGGGTCGAAGGACCGGGCGTGGTCGGCGAGAAACCGCTGCTCGCGGTCGGAGAGGCGTTCGAGTACACCAGTTTTTGTCCGCTGCGAACGTCGATGGGATCGATGGAAGGCGGCTACACGATGCGCACGGAATCGGGCGAGACTTTCGTCGCGCGCATCGATCCGTTTACTCTTGCAGTTCCAAGTGTCGTCAACTGAGGTGAGCCCATCGTGACCCGGTTCCGTCCGTACTTCCTGCCGATCTTCTTCGCGCTGCTGGCGCTGGTGGTTGCGGTTGCGGTCGTGGCGCGGATTCGTTCGTACAACGAGTTCGTGGCGCGCGGCGGCAAGTCGCCGGAGGAAGTGCGCGCCGCAAGCGCGGCCGGAGATCCGGTGCGGCGCGCGGCGAACGGGACGTATGCGCAACTCGATGCGAATGCGCAGGCGACGACCGGCAGGAGCGATCCGGGTGTCATCGTCGAAACGAACGGCGCGACGTCGACCGTTGCCGGTTCATCGGCGCGCGCGCAACGCTTTCACGAGCTGCTTGCCGCGCCGCTGCAGCCTGGATCGGCGCCAAACGGTGCGCCCGCGCCCGCCGGTGTGCCTCCCGCGCCTCCGCCGGTTGCACCGAAGACGGAGCCGCAGTCGGCGTTCGGCCGGCTGGTCGCGCCGATCGTGAATGCGATTCGCGGCACCGGCAGCTCGTCCGGCTCGATGAAACCGGTGACCGCGGCGCAGACCCAGACGAAAGAGCCGCAGCCGCAACCGGCGCGCGAGACCGATTCGCCGAAGAGCAACGAACCGGCCGACAAGACGTCGGACTCGGCGGCGCCGCAACTTCTCAGCGCCGAGTTTTCGCCGCCGCAGGTGCAGGATGGCCAGGAAACGCTGCTGATCATTACCGCGATGGATGACCTGTCGGGCGTTCGCAACATCTCCGGCAGCGTGACCAGCCCGACCGGCAAAGCGCTGCAGGGTTTCGCGGCGCAGCGCGAAGGCGAATCGAATCGCTACATCGGACGGATTCAGATCCCGCGCGATGCCGAGGAAGGGCTGTGGCGCATCAACTTCCTCAGCCTCAGCGACAACGCCAGCAACACGATGAATCTGACGTACACGCAGTCGCCGATCCTGCAGCATGCGGTGCTGCGCGTGCAGTCGTCGCGGCCGGATTCAACGCCGCCGACGGTGAAGACGGTCTGGCTGGAACGCCGCGCGATGACGGCGGGGGAGAAGAACACCGTTTACGCGCAGGTCATCGATGACAAGTCGGGCGTGCAACTCGTGACCGGCGTGCTGCTCAGTCCGAGCGGACTGGCGCGGCTGGGCTTCGGCTGTCATCTGACGGAGAACGACGTCTGGGCGTGCGAAGTGTCGACGCCGAAGAAGATCGACTGCGGCGACTGGAAGCTCGAGCAGATGCAGGTGCAGGACAAGGCGAACAACATGGGAACGGAACGCGGCACGGTGGTCAGCGCCGTGCAGCTGTCGATCACGAGCGAGGGCTGCGACAACACGCCGCCCGACATGCGCGCGTTCGTGCTGAGTCCCGAGAGCGTCAGCAACGAACAGGCGAGCGTCATCCATGTGACGGCGATCGTGAACGATGACAACTCAGGCGTGGCGAGCATCAGCGGCCGCGCGTCGGGACCAACCGCGCCCGGCCAGCAGCCGCCGGGGATTTTCTTCTCGCTCCGTCCGAGCGGCGACAACCAGACATGGACCGGCGACATGGTCGTGCCGCAGCTCGCCGCGAAGGGAACGTGGACCGTGGTCTCGGTTCAGGTGCTCGATGAAGCGCGCAATCTGAAGTCGTATTCGCACGCCGACCCGCAGCTGGCGAACGCGGCGTTCACGGTGCGGTGAGCGCGCTGCGCTGGCTGCGTCTGTTGCCGGTACACATGCGGATGACGGCGGCGCTCGCGAGGAGCGATCACGCGCGCGCGGTCGAAGAAGGCGAGCGTGCGGTGGCGATCGATCCTCGCGACGCGAGCACGATCACGCTGCTCGCCGAGTCGTATCACGAGCTCGGCGATGAAGACCGCGCGATGGCGTTGTGGCGTCGCGCGATCGAGATCGACCCCAACATTACGGAGCACTGCGCGCGCTCGGCGAGCACTACGCGAAGAATGGAGAGGTCGAGCCGGCGTGCGCGATGTTGCGCCGCGCGCTGGCGGCCGAGCGACCTCCGCGTGCGGCGGCGCGCATCGAGAAGGTGGTGGTGCCGAAGAAGGCGCTCGATGAATCGCGGCGGGCGATTGTTGCCGATCTTCAGCTGTGGCGCGCGTGGGCGGAGAAGTACCTCGCCGCGAACGTCAACTAGTTTACTTCTTCTCGTCCCACACCTTCGACAGTCGCGGTCCCGGCAGCGCGGGGATGTCGCCGGTGTAGTGCGAGGTGTCGTTGAACAGCGTCAGGCGCGCGTTCGCCACATTCTTGAAATCGAGCACGTTCAGCGCGGCTGGGCTTTGATCGAGGCGGTCGCGGTATTTGCGGGCGTCGAAGCCGAGGAGTGAGCTGAGGAGCAGACGGATCGTAGCTTTGTGCGAGACGATCAGAATCCGCTCGTCGGCATGCCGTTCGACGATCTCGAGCAGCGCGGGAAGTGCGCGGGCGATGACCTGCAGTCCGGTCTCGCCGCCGAGCGGCGCGAACGAGAAGGGATCGCCTTCGTAGCGCGCGTACTCCTGCGGGAACTCCTGCTCGACGTCCTGGCGGAGCTTTCCTTCCCACCGTCCGTGTGCGATCTCGCGGAGTCCGTCGACTCCGGTCACGCCGCACGCATGCGCGGAGGAAGCGAGCTGCGCGGTTTCGATCGTCCGTTTCATCGGACTGGCGTAGACGGCGGCGAGCGGTTCGCGGGCGAGACGATCGCCGAGACGACGTGCCTGCTCGCGTCCGGCATCGGACAGCAGAACATCGACCGCGCCTGCGAAGCGGTCCTCAGCGGAGAGCTCGGTCGCACCGTGGCGTGCGAGGTAAACGCGCGTCGTCAATAGAAGGTTAAAGAGATAAAGTTAAAGGCTCGCGATCTCTGATCTCGCGAGCCCATTCCCCGGTCCGTTAACAGCCATCAGAGGGCATCCGAACCGCTGTGCGCCGCAAATCTCTTTGCTTTCCGGCGCTGCGCGACGCGTTGACAGCTGCAAAGTTGCATCCGCGTCGCCGCTCCGACTTCCATCGCGCTTCGGAGCGACCCTCGAGACCGTTGACAGCTGCGTGGAGCATCCGATCCGAGGTAGCAAGCAATCTAAAGCCGGGTGATCGGAACGGCAATAGTTCGCCGCGATTTTTTTTCGCGGAGAGGCGCCGCGAAACGAGCTCATTCGGAGCGGAAGAAACCTGACGATAAAGGATGTTGGCAGAGTTTCACGCCGCCGTGTAAGATACGCAGCCCAACCGATCTCACGGCCGAGATCAATCACCGCGAAAGGTTTTAAAACACATCCCATGACCCAGTCGAGAGAAGCCGCCGAGGCGAATAGTTTCGCCGAGGCGTTCGAAGCAAGCCTGAATTTCAAAACTCCCGAGCAGGGTGAACTGCTCCGCGGCCAGATCGTTTCGATCTCCGGAGACGACGCTTTCGTTTCGTACGGAGGTCCATCGGAAGCTGTGATGGACGCCGCCGAGCTCGAAGGCCTCGACGTCGGCGACACTGTCGAAGCGACGGTCGTCAAAACCGGCTCCGAGATCCGCATCTCGCGCAAGATGTTGAAGGGCAAAGCATCGCTCGATCAACTGCGCGGCATGTACGAGAATCGCCTCCCTGTCGAAGGGAAGGTGACCGGCCGGAACAAAGGTGGCTTCGACGTCAGCGTCGCCGGCCTCCGCGCGTTCTGCCCGCTGTCGCAGATCGCTCTCGGCAAGATCGAGAACCCGGACGCGCACGTCGGCCAGACGTACGAGTTCCGCGTCACCGAGCTTTCCGACGACGGCCGCCGCATCGTCGTCTCACGCGCCGCCCTGATGAAGGAAGCGGCCGCGCAACGCGCCGATGAAACGCGCGGACGCATCGTGCCCGGCGCGGAGTTGACTGGCACGATCAAGACCATCACCCCGTTCGGCGCGTTCGTCGACCTCGGCGGGATCGACGGCCT
>JAOBAU010000070.1 GCA_025463165.1 Acidobacteriota bacterium
GAGTGCAGAGTGCTGAGTCGCTTCGCTCGGTGTGCCTTTACGCAGCACTCAGCACTCAGCACTCAGCACCAGGTTTTACCGTATATATCCCAGCGATTTCAGCGATTCGTAGTATTCCTCATCAACCTTCACCGTGTGTGTGGCGGTGACGCGGTTGCCGTAGGTGGCGATGCGCGGCTCTTCGGTTTTCACTCGCGAAGTTCCCGGCATTTCGGTGGATGCAGGAAAGCCGAGTGCGGTGCAGAGGGTCGGCGCGAGATCGAATGCAGATGCCGGTGTTTGCATCGCGATCGTTGATGCGATCGCGGCGCTTCCTTTCTGGCGATCGCCCGGGAGTCCGGCGAGGACGACTTCGTAGCCGCGCGCTTGCAGCTCTTCGATTGTTTTTTTTACGCCGTCGAGTGCGCGGGCGGAGGCGGTGAACTGTGTCGATGGATCGAGTGTCAGTCGATTGAGGATGACGTCGAGCGCGGGAAGGTAGACCGTCGCGAATCCAGGGTGGCTGCGATCGACGATGGCGAGCAGTTTTTTTGTTGCTGACGCGTCGACTTTCAGCGCCGCCGATTCGGGTGTGTCGCGGATCGCGGCGAAGACGGATGCCTGTCCGATCTCTTCCAGTGCGCCGCGCTTTGTGTCTTCAGTCGTCCACCAGTTGACGGCTGCACTCGGGACTCCGCGCGCGGCGAAGAGCTCCCAGATGTAATCGCGTTTGCGAACGGTTGGCGGCAGCGGCTCGCGGCGCGCGAGTCGGACGAGCGGCGCAACGTCGCGAAGAATGACGTCGGCGCGCGAGAGGCTTTGCAGAACGTGCTGGCCGCCGCGCATCCGGATTCCTTCGATGGCGCGGACGCCGTGTACGCGCGTCTCCACTCCGGTGCCGAGCGATGCCCATCGCTCCGCGGTCGACTCGCCGATCACCGGTTTCACCGCGGCCGTCGTTGCGAACTTTGTTTGCAACGTCGGCAGCAGTTCGTACGTCAGTCCGTCGACGGCCACGAGTGCGATGCGATGCGTGGTCGGCGTCGTTACCACCTGCACCGGCGCTTCATGCGTTCGCTCCTGCGCCGCCCACGCCGGGAGGAAGAGCAGCGCGATGAGCAACGCGGCCGCGATCGACATCGGCACGCCGCGCGGTTTCTGATGAATGGCCGGTACGCGATGCAGCTCGTAAATCGAGAACGAAAGCATCGCCGCCGAAACGACGATGCTGGCGACGACGAAGAAGAGCGCCATCAGTGCAATGCCGGCAGCGAGCTCGGCGATCGACGGCGCGGTATCGAAGCGCCACCACCAGACCGCAATCGCGAACGTCAGCGCGGCCGCGGCAACGAACGAGATCGCCAGCAGCGCACGCGGCGTATCAACGGCCAGCTGCGGCCGCGATCGGAACAGCAGCGCCACCGCGACCAGAAACGCAAACCCGACCACCATCCAGCCCGCGCCGTAGAGCAACGTGATGAGGAACGTTTCCGAAACGGAGAGCGGATGATTGCGAAACAGCATCACCGCCACGAGCGGCAGCACGCCAAACAACGCAATCAGCGTCGCTCCTTTGAGCGCAACCGTCGCCAGCTCCAGCCAGAACGCGCGCGAGCTCCACGGATCGAGCGCAAACCACCGTTCGATCCCCATCGCCAAATACCCGCGCTCTTTCAACTGCTGCCGGAGAGCATCTACGTCGGACACGCCCGGATTCTAAGCGGTGCTGAGTGCTGAGTGCAGAGTGCTGAGTCAAGGCAGGCCGATGCGGAGCGACTCAGCACTCAGCACTCTGCACTCAGCACAGAGAATTTCAGGAATTCGTCCCTCAAACTTCCGTTACATTCACCGCCTCACCGCGACATGGATTCTCCGACGGCGCCTTCTCCTGAAAACGCATCGATTCCGTCGACCGCTCCCGAGCGGCCGAAAGGGAAATTTCTGCCTCGCGTTCTCTCCGGCTTCGTCCTCACCGCGGGCGTCATCCTCCTCAAACTAAAAGCATTTATCGTCAATCCGTTCGAGGGATTCGGCGTTACGCAGTTCGCGGTCGCGGGCGGCTCGATGGTCCTTTCCATCGCCGCGTACGCATCGAAGTGGACGCTCTCGTTTTCGATCGCATTCGTCATCCTGATCTTCGTGCACGAAGTCGGACACGCGGTCGCCATTCGCGCGAAAGGATTGCGAGCCGGCGTACTCGTATTCATTCCGTTCATTGGCGGCGCGGTCACATTGAAAGATCAGCCGCGCAGCGTTTACGACGATGCGCAGATCGGGCTGGCCGGTCCGGTCTCCGGCACGATCGCCTCGCTCGTCGTCCTGCAGATGTACAAATGGTCGGGCGAGCCGTTCTACCTTGCGGTCGCGTTCGCCGGTTTCGGACTCAATCTCATCAACCTGTTGCCGATCGGCGTGCTCGACGGCGGCCGGATCTCGGCCGCGATCACGAAGTGGATGTGGGTGTTCGGCGGCGCGATCCTGCTCTACAACACGTATCAGCGGCCGAATCCGCTGATGCTCATCATCCTGCTCCTCGCCGCCTTTCAGGTTTACGCCTCGATCCTCCGCGAGCAGGATGACAAAGCGTTCTACGAGATCAGCGGCGCGCAGCGAATTGCGGTCGCCGTCGCCTATTTCTCTCTCGTTCTCTTCCTCGGACACCAGACCTGGATGGCGTACACGCGGCTCCAGACGCTTCCGCAATAGCGGCGGCACGCGGGACGTTCTGTGTCGTTGCTGTGCGCCTGCCTTCCGGCAATTTTGGTGAGTTGGTTGTCTGGCCAGGGCTGTTTTGCTACCCTGCGCCGTCCTCGCTCGCCTGCGGAGTTCCCTCGCGGCATGAAGCGCGCACGCCCCTGACTCGATGATCGATAAAGCACTCACCCTGATATTCGGCTCGAAACACGAGCGCGACGTGAAACGGATGCTGCCGGTTGTCCGGCAGATCAACGCCCTCGAACCCGAAATCTCCGCCCTGACGGACGAGCAGCTCCGCCAGAAGACGGTGGAGTTCCGCGAACGTCTCCGTCCCGCCGTTGAAGCGCTCGACGCTGCGAAGAAAGAAGTTCCGCGCGAAGAGGTCAACGTCCGCACCGCGAAGGATGACCTGCAGGCGGCGCTCAACGACCTCCTCCCTGAAGCGTTCGCGGTCGCACGCGAAGGCGGCAAGCGCATCCTCAACATGCGTCACTTCGACGTCCAGCTGATGGGCGGCATGGTCCTGCACAGCGGAAAGATCGCCGAGATGAAAACCGGCGAAGGGAAGACGCTCGTCGCCACGCTCGCCGTCTACCTGAACGCGCTCACCGGCCGCGGCGTACACGTCGTCACCGTCAACGACTACCTCGCGCGCCGCGACTCCGAGTGGATGGGCCGCCTCTACAAGTTCCTCGGCCTCACCGTCGGCGTCATCCAGAACCATTACGGCGATCGCGAGCGGCAGGAAGCCTACGGCTGCGACGTCACCTACGGCACGAACAACGAGTTCGGCTTCGATTACCTCCGCGACAACATGAAGTTCGATCTCGAAGCGATGGTGCAGCGCGACCACGTCTTCGCGATCATCGATGAAGTCGACTCCATCCTCATCGACGAAGCGCGCACGCCGCTCATCATCAGCGGTCCGTCCGAAGAATCTGTCGACAAGTACTACTCCGTCGATCGCATCGTGCCGAAGCTCATCGCCGAGACCGATTACCAGATCGATGAGAAGCAGCACACCGCCGTGCTCACCGAGGATGGCGTCGCGCATGCGGAGAAACTGCTCAACGTTGACAACCTGTATGACCCGGCGAACATGGACACGCTGCACGCCACGCAGCAGGCGCTGCGCGCGCACGCGCTGTACAAGCGCGACGTCGAGTACGTCGTCAACGACGGCGAAGTGATCATCGTCGACGAGTTTACCGGCCGCCTCATGCCGGGCCGCCGCTGGTCGGACGGTCTGCATCAGGCCGTCGAAGCGAAAGAAGGCGTGAAGATCGAGAGCGAGACGCAGACGCTCGCGACGATCACGTTCCAGAACCTCTTCCGGATGTACGAGAAGCTCTCCGGCATGACCGGCACCGCTGATACGGAAGCGGCCGAGTTCGACAAGATCTACAAGCTCGAAGTCATCGTCATGCCGTCGAACCGTCCGAACGTTCGCGTCGATCAGCCCGATCTCGTCTTCCGTACCGAGCGGGAGAAGTTCGATGCGATCACGGATGAGATCAAGGTGCTGCACGCCAAAGGTCAGCCGGCGCTGGTCGGCACGATCTCGATCGAAAAATCGGAACAGCTTTCAGCGGCGCTGAAGCGCAAAGGCGTTCCGCACGTCGTGCTCAATGCGAAGTATCACGAGCGCGAAGCGGAAATCGTCGCGCAGGCCGGACGCAAAGCGGCGGTCACGATCGCCACGAACATGGCCGGCCGCGGAACCGACATTCTTCTCGGCGGCAATCCCGAGTTCCTCGCCGCGCAGAAGTTGAAAGACGTTACCGATCCTGCCGAACGCGCCGCTGCCGAGAAAGAGCTGCAGGCGCAGTGGCAGCGCGATCACGAGGACGTGGTCAGCGTCGGTGGTTTGCACATCATCGGCACCGAGCGCCACGAATCACGCCGCATCGACAATCAGCTGCGCGGCCGCTCCGGCCGTCAGGGCGATCCCGGTTCTTCGCGTTTCTATCTCTCGCTCGAAGACGATCTGATGCGCATCTTCGGCTCCGATCGCATCTCCGGACTCATGCAGCGCCTCGGCATGGAAGAAGGCGTTCCGATCGAGCACGGCATGGTCACGCGCGCCATCGAGCGCGCGCAGAAGCAGGTCGAAGGACGCAACTTCGAGTCGCGCAAACATCTGCTCGAATACGACGACGTGATGAACAAGCAGCGTGAGTCGGTCTACACGCTGCGGCGCTCGATTCTCGATGGACGCGAGGGGAAGGAGTACATCCTCAACGCCGCCGACGAGATCGTCGAGTTCCTCGTCGACTCGCACATCCCCGAGGATCCGCATCAGCCGGTCAACGCGACGGAGCTCGACGTCGAGCTGTTCAATTACTTCGGGCTAGACCTCGCGCACGCGAACGTCGACGTCGATGCGATGAAGCGCGACGAGATCATCGAGCGCGTCACCGCGGCGGTCAATCGCCGCTACGAAGAGAAGGAGAGCGGCGTCGGCCACGACGTCATGCGTCTCCACGAGAAGTACCTTTTGCTGCAGGTCATCGATCAGCAGTGGAAGGACCATCTCCTCAACCTCGATCATTTGAAAGAAGGCATCGGACTGCGGGGCTACGGCCAGCGCGATCCGTTGATTGAATACAAGAAGGAGTCGTTCGATCTTTTCCAGGAAATGATGGAGAGGGTGCAGGACCGGGTGGTCCAGTACCTCTGGAAGATCGACGTCGTCGTGGAGCGCGAGTCGCAGGACACAACGGCCGAGGCGCAGCGCGTACAGCGTTCGCTCCCCGCGCCGAAAGCGCCGCGGCAACAGCTCACGTTCTCCGGCGGATCCTCGGAGCCGCCACAGCCGGTCAAGCGCAGCGACGCGAAAGTCGGCCGAAACGACCCCTGCCCGTGCGGTTCGGGCAAGAAGTACAAGAAGTGCCACGGCACTGCCGCTTAAAATCCAAGTTCCCCAGGTACAACTAATGCCCTAAGGATGGCCGGTTTAAAGACCGGCCGCCCCGTCGGCTCGGAGATCGTCCGACGGCCGGCAGGAGCGCAATCGTGCGTTCATGCCGGCCGTGCGGACATAGCGCTGTCTACCCCATCAGGGACAAAATCATTTAAACGCATTACTTAAGGAGAAGTACAAATGAAACTCAAGTCCGCTATCGTCACTCTCGTCGTCTTCACGCTCGCGATCCCGTCGTTCGTTTTCGCCGCTTACGTTCCCGCCAACAACATCTCTCTCGACACCATGGCCGCGGCGCTCGACACGATGCGCGCGATCGCAACCGACACGATGTCGCTCGACACGATGGGCCGCACCGACACGATGAGCGTCTCCACCGATACGATGGCGCTCGACACGATGGCTCTCGACACGATGCACACCGACACCATGGCGCTCGACACCATGCACACCGACACGATGGCTCTCGATACGATGTCGAAGACCGACACGATGATGGTCTCGACGGATACGATGGCGCTCGACACGATGTCGAAGACCGACACGATGTCGATCTCGACCGACACGATGGCTCTCGACACGATGGGCCGGTAACAGACACCGAGTCCTCACACGGCCGGCCATCAGCCCGCCGGCCGGCCGTGCGAGGATTCACGATATGGAACGAACGATTGGATTTGTCGGCGCCGGCTCGATGGCCGAGGCGATGCTGCGAGGATTGCTGCGCGGAAACGAGTTTCCGGCGGAGCGCGTCTTTGCATCAGGACCGCGCGAAGAGCGGATGCGCGAGCTTCGAGAGAAGTACGCCATTGATGCCACGACTGACAACCATCGCGCTGCCGCCTGCGACATCGTCGTCCTTTCGGTGAAGCCGCAAATCATGAGCCGCGTGCTCGACGACGTCGCGAAGACGATTCGTCCCGACGCGCTGGTGATCTCGATCGCCGCCGGCATTCCGGTACGCGCCATTCAGGAACGGCTCGCTCCCGGCACGCGCGTGGTGCGGGCGATGCCGAACACGCCCGCGCTCGTCGACGCCGCGGCGACGGCGCTCGCCAAAGGCGAACATGCCAGCGATGCCGATCTCGACGATGCGAAGCGCATCTTCGACTCCGTCGGCATCACCGTGATCCTCGAGGAGTCGCAGCTCGACGCGGTCACCGGCCTCTCCGGCTCGGGACCGGCGTACGTGTTTCTCATTCTCGAAGCGCTCAGCGACGCCGGCGTGAAAGTCGGACTGTCGCGGCGGACGTCGCAGCTCCTCGCGGCGCAGACGCTGCTCGGCTCGGCGAAGATGCTGCTGGAAACGAACGAGCATCCCGGCAAGCTGAAGGACATGGTCACGTCGCCCGGCGGTACGGCGATCACCGGACTGCACACGCTCGAGCACGGCGGGGTTCGGACGACGCTGATGAATGCGGTGGAAGCGGCCACGCGGCGGTCTCGTGAACTGGGTGAAGCGCTGCTCTCCCGCAAAGATTAGGTAAGTCGTTACTTTCTGCTGGCGGTACGGCGTTCGGCATGTGACTCGCATCGGCGTCGGCGCGCGCCGGTGGCCGGACGCACGTCACGAAAGGAAGGTATCGATGACTCGCTTCGTACGTTTGTTTGCTCTCACGCTGTTGCTGCTGGCAATGGCGACCCCGTCGTTCGCGCTCTGCCGTTTCTGTAATTCAAATTCCATCTGCGAACGCGATCCTGATCTCAGCTCGCGCTGTCAGCAGTCGATCGATTTCTGCACCGACATCGGCAGTTGCGCCGCTGTCGCGAGCCGCGCCACGCTGCTCGATCAGTATTCCGTCGCGTCGGTCGAAGTGACGACGCCGGCCGGCATCACGAAGAAGACCACGGAAACTCCGCGCGTCGCTTCACTTACCCCTCGTCCGCATCCGACCACGACCCGCTGACGCCGCCAGCCACCGGCGCGTTGGAAAGAAAGGGGAAGGTGATGATTGAGCGAAACCGACGAACCCTCTCCCTGCGGGAGAGGGTGGCCGAAGGCCGGGTGAGGGGCGTGACGGATACGATTGCGAATTCACCGCGCCCCTCATCCGCCGCTTCGCGGCACCTTCTCCCGAAGGGAGAAGGATTTGTCTTTGCGCTGCTGGTTCTCTTCGCGGTGAGTGCATTCGGTGCGGATGCGGACACCATCACGTTCGCGAACGGAAACGCGCGCATCGCGCTGCGAGTCGAGCTCGACGGCAGCACGCGAGGCGACGGCAGCATTGAGCTCGAATCCGTCGACGACGGTTCGCACCGGACATTGCCGGTCAGCGCATCGCAATTCGAAGCGCTGCGCGTGCTCGTCGTGCCGCGCGGCGGCTATCGCATCATCGTCCGCGCGGCGCATCATCGGCCGGCGGTCCGCAATGTTCGCGTGAGCGATACCGCGAATCTCGGCACGGTCGTCCTGGCGCCGGCGCCGGTGATTTCCGGCGTCGTGAAAGGCGCGAGCGGTGTGCAGATTTCCTGCGGGGTCGATTGCGCGGCGCGGCCTGATGAGCAGGGACGCTTTCGCATCGAGGTGACGCGCGCGTGGCCGGATGAGCTGGTCGTCTCGGCGAAAGGCCGCGGCACGAAACACGTCGCGATCCCGGCTGTCCAACACGACGTCACGCTTCCGGCGATCTCGCTCGAGCGCGCGGCCGCGTTGCGCGTCAACGTGCAGCGTCACGAGGAACGTGGACCGCTCGACGTCGCCATCGCCATTCGCGACGACGACGCACCGCTGAAGTGGATCGTCACGAAACGGATTCCCCCGGCGGAATCGTCGATCACGATTGGCGAGCTCGACGCCGGCAGTTACACGGTGCTCATCAAAGGCGCGCAGCCGCTGCAGCGAATCAGCGCGCGAACGAACGTTGCGGCCGGTGACGTTCGAACGATTCCGATCGAGCTCACCAGCGCCGCCGCGCACGCGCGCATTACGCTCGGCGGCGTGCCGCTCCCGAACGCGGACGTCACGCTGGAAAGCGTCGGCAATCACTGGACGACGAACTTCACCGCCGGCGCGGATGGCGAGGTGAATTCCGCGATCTGGGAACAGGGACTCTTCACGGCCGCTGTCCGTCCGCGGCCCGGCGCGCCGCCGCATGTGACGCGCGTTCGTCTCGCCGGTTCGCCGCTCGCGGAGCTCGCCATTGACGTTCCCGATCGCCGCATCGCGGGACGCTTGCTCGACAGCGCCGGCGTGCCGGTCAGCGGCGCGCTCGTCTCGCTTCGCTCGACAGTGGAAGAGTTGTCGCGGACGATCAAAGCGACGACCGGCGAGCAGGGCGAGTTCGAATTCTTCGGCGCGGCGGCCGGCTCGCATGCGCTCACCGTCATCGCCAGCAGCTACCTCCGTCCCGATCGCATCACGTTTACCCTCGGTGAAAGCGATCGCGAGAAAGTCGTCGACGTCGTCGTGCGCGAAGGGCTTGCGCGGACGTTCGACGTTCGCGATCCGCACGGCACGCCGGCGACGAACGCGCTGCTGGTCGTCGCATCGGACGGACATCTGCGCGCGACGACGACGACCGACATGCAGGGACGTGCCGAGATCGCCACACCGGCCGGCGAGCAGTCGACGCTGTATGTTTTTCCGCGCGAAGGCTCGCTCGTCATCCGACCGCTCGCTGCTGCACTCGACGATGCGGCGAAGACCATGCGCATCGTCGTGCCGGCCGCGAGCTCATCGCTCGAACTGGCGACGCTGGCGACCGACGGCGGTGCGATTCCGGACGTCTCGCTGCTGATGCGCTACAACGGCGAGCTGCTGCCGCCGGAAGTCGCGGCGGAGTTGCAGCGGCAGCAGGGGGTTGCATTCGCGACCGACGAGCACGGCATCGCGAAGCTCGCCAACATCCCGGCCGGCGTGTACGAGTTCTGGCCGTTCCGATCGGAAGCCGAGGCGAGCGCGCTGGTGGCGTCGGCGTCGGCGATCAGTGCGCCGATCATCGTGAACGTCATCACCGGCGAGAACAAAGCGACGGTGCGCTTTCGAAAGAAGTGATGCTATGCCGCGCGGCGAGCATGCGCCGCGCGGCGCTGCATCCACGTCATGATTCCGTAGAGCAGACCGACGACGACTGCGAAGCCGATCAGCCAGACCAACTTCGCTTTCAGCTGCGCGATCATCAGACTCGGATCGTTCATCAGCGCCGGATTGCCGCCGAGCACTTCGCGTCCGAAGAACGCCAGCGCGGTGCAGAAGATGCCGGCGCCGAGGATCGTCATGAGCGAGAACTTCTTGAAGTTCATGTGGAAGAGACCGGCCGGAATCGAGATGACATGACGAATGGCCGGCAGCAGTCGCGCCACGAACACGCCGCCCGCGCCATAGCTCGCGAACCAGTCGTCGGCCTGCGCGATTTTCGCGGGCGAGAGCAGCAGAAAGCGCCCGTACTTTTCAAACAGCGGACGCCCGACTTTCCACGCCACCCAGTAACTGATCGCCGATCCCGCGTACGAGCCAAGCGTCGCCGCCACGATCACGCCCCAGAGGTTCAGCTTCCCCTGCGCCGCCCAATACGCCGCCGGCGGAATCACGATCTCCGCCGGAATCGGCAGCGCCGTGCTCTCGAACGCCATCATCACGAAGATGCCGACGTAACCCCATTCGAGAACGAAGTGCATCCAGGTGGTCATGAGGTGGTGAAGGGTTTCTTGCATGGCGGCGGGCATCATAAACGGGGAAGGTGCTGAGTGCTGAGTGCAGAGTGCTGAGTCGGAGGACGATATGCCTTTTGACTCAGCACTCTGAACTCAGCAATCAGCACCTTTTGGTTTAGCATCGCGAACGTGGATCGCTACGACGTAATCATCCTCGGTGGCGCCTTCTCCGGCGCGTCGGCGGGCATTCTTCTTCGGCGCGAGCAGCCGCAGTTGCGGGTGCTGATCGTTGAGAAGGCTGAGGCGTTCGACGAGAAGGTTGGGGAGGCGACGACGGAGATGTCGGCGATGTTCCTCACTCGTCGGCTGGCGATGTGGCATCACCTCGAGGCGGAGCAGTTACCGAAAGAGGGATTGCGTTACTGGTTCACGAACGAGCACGTCACCGGTCATACGAATGCGACGGAAGCGGGCGGCGTGCTGCGCAGCGCGGTCCCTTCGTTTCAGTTGCGGCGCGATGCGCTCGATGAATATCTCCTCGCCACCGCGGTGAGCGAAGGAGCGGAACTGCTCCGTCCCGCGAAAGCGCGCGACGTGCAGCTCGGTGACTTCGACAACAAGTTGACGATCGAAGTCGGCGGCGAGGTGCGCGAGGTTTCCTGCCGCTGGTTGCTCGACGCCACCGGGCGCGTCAACTTTCTCGGCCGCCGCCTCGGCATCATCGAGCGCAACGACGAGCATCCGATCGCCGCGCTCTGGTGTCGCTGGAAGAATGTCCGTCACATCGATGACATTGCGGCGCGCGATCCGAACGGGCTCGGCGCACGCAACGTCGGCTCGCGCCGCCTCGGCACGAACCACTACATGGGATTCGGCTACTGGATCTGGGTCATCCCGCTCGGCAACGGCGAGACCTCGATCGGCATCGTTTTCGACAAACGTCTCGTCGATCTCCATGAGAGCCGGCATCGGCTCGATGGCTACCTGGCATTTCTGCGCGCGATTCCGTCGCTCGCCGAGATCATCGACGGCGCCACGCCGCGCGTCGAAGACTTCCGTTTTTACGCGCATCTTCCGTACGTGACGAAGCAGTACATGGGCAACGGCTGGGCGCTCCTCGGCGACGCCGCGGCGTTTCTCGATCCGTATTATTCGCCGGGACTCGATCACGCCGCGTTCTCCGTTGAAGCGACGACGTCGATCATCGCCGCCGACGCGAAAGGCGAGCCGCTCGCGGAACGGATCGCCGAGCACAACGAGACCTTTCTCCGCTCGTATCGCCGCTTTTTCCGCGCCGTCTATCGCGACAAGTACTACTACATGGGCGAGGCCGATCTGCTCGCGGCGTCGTTCCTGCTCGACACCGCGCAGTACTACATCTTCATCGTCATTCCGGCGTATCGCTTCATGAAGAAGTTCTTCTGGATGCCGGTGCTCGGACCGAAACCGGCCGGCGTCAGCTACGCGCTGATGTCGATCTACAACCGCCGGCTGAAATCGATCGCGCTGGCGCGGCAGGCGGCGGGAACTGCACGCGCGCGGAATCACGGACGCCGCATCCCCGCGTATTTCGATCTCGACATCGCGCCGTTCCGAATGGCCGCGCGCGGACTGCGGCTCTGGCTGTTCGCCGAGATCGACAACGTGCGGCTGCAGTTCCGGCGACTGCTGCGCCGCACGCCGCGCGCGACGGAACGTGATGAGCCGGCAGTCGCGGCCGGTGAGCCTCAGCGCTGATGGCTCGCGTCGTCACCATCGTCGTCGATCGCGAGTTCGGCGAGCGCCTCGAGCCGCTGACGTTCCGCAATCCGGTCTGGATCGTGGAGAGCGATCCGAATCGTTACGCCGCGTCGATCGCGTCGCACAAAGCGGTCGACTGGCCGCAGATCAGCGTGACGGTTTTTCGATTCTCGGAAGAGCCGACCAGCGATGAGTGGCTGTCGCTGCTGAAGCAACTCGACATCGGACAGCGGCGTCCGTTCGACACGGTGATCGTGATCGGCACCTCGATCACGGAAGCGATGCTGACGGCGTTCGAAGAAGCGGGATTCCAGAAGCTCGAAGAGACGGCTGAAGGCGTGCGCGCGACGCGGCAGTAGCTCTACAACAGCGCGAGCGCCGAGCGTTTGACTTTGCCGCGCTCGTCGACCGGGATCGATTCGATCAGCTTCACGATGCGCGGCACTTTGTGCAGCGAAAGGCGCTCGCGGCAGAACGCGCGGACCTGTTCGCGGGTGACGTCGGGACTGGCGACGATCGCCACCGCGACGACGTCGCCGCGTGCGCCGGCCGGCTCGCCCCACGCTTTCGCTTCGCGCACGCCGTCCATCTGCAGCAGGACCTGCTCGATCTCGCGCGGATTCACTTTCTTGCCGGCGGCGTTGATCAGATCGCCGACGCGGCCGGTGATCGACACCTCGCCGTTCACGTCGATCTCGACGAGATCGTCGGTCATGAACGTCGACGCTTCGATGGCGACGAACGTCTGCGCATCATGCAGGTAGCCGATGGCGACGGAGTCGCTCGTCACCTGCATGCGCGCGGCGTCGGTGCGTGTGAGTGTGACGTTTTCCATCGCGTGGCCG
>JAOBAU010000156.1 GCA_025463165.1 Acidobacteriota bacterium
AAACGTTTCTCAAGATTCATCGCGCGGCGGCGAGCTACAACGCCGAGGCCGCGTTCACGACGTGGATTTATCGGATTCTCATCAATAGCTGCTACGACCTGCTGCGCAAACGCAAACGCCGCGGCGACGAATCGCCGATCGACGGCCTCTTCGAGCTCACTCGTGCTGCTACCAGCGTCGATGACGCCAAACGAATCACGCTCCGCAAACTTCTCAACGACCTCCCCGAGCAACGCCGCAGCGTCTTCGTGCTGTTCGAGATCGAAGGCCTCAGCCACGCCGAGATCGGCGAGATCCTCGACATCAGCGAAGGGAACTCCAAATGGATTCTCTTCGCGACGAAGAAACAGCTCCAGGAAAAATGGCGCGACAAAACCCCGGTGATGAAATGACGATTGATTGCAAAGACCTCGACAACCTCCTTCTCGAAGGCGATCCCTTCTCCATGCAGCGCGCCGCGGAACATGCGGCGGACTGCCCGGCGTGCATGCAGACGCTGACCGACTGGAATGAGATTTCCGACACCGCGTCCGGCATGCGGACGACGTGGCAGAGCGACCTGCTCTGGCCGCGCATCGAACGCTCGATCAAACAGGAGCGAAACCGTTCCGCCGCGAACGTCTGGCAGATCGCGGCCGCGATTCTCATCGTCGTCGGGCTTGGCGCATTCGCGTGGCTCGCCCATCGCCGCGCGGAGCGCATTGAATTCGATCAGAGCATTCTGCGCGTCGCCGCCGTCGATGAAGTCGAGCGCGCGGAGAAAGCGCACGTCGTCGCCATCGATCGTCTCGAGCAGCTCACCGATCCGAAGCTCGAGAACGCCGCCACGCCGCTGATGGTCAGCTACAAAGAGAAACTGATGATGCTCGACGATGCCATCGCCGAGTGCCAGTCCAACATTCAGCACAACCGACAGAACGCACATCTCCGGAAGCAGCTGCTCGCGATGTACAGCGAGAAACAGCGAACGCTCCAGGACGTCGTGCGGGAGGGAAACCATGCGAATTAAGAACGGCGCGATCATCTTCGCGCTCCTGCTCATTGCCGCGACCGCATCAGCCGCCGATCGCTTCGAACGCTTCGAAACGCGATCGCTCACGTTCAAAGGCGGACGCGTCAGCATCGATCACAGCTTCGGCGACATCCTGCTGCGCACGCGGCCCGGCGCGCAGCTCAGCTTCAAGGCGACGATTCGCTCATCTGATCCGGAATTCGGACAGAAGATCGTCATCTCCGTCGTCGAGTCGGCGAACGGCATCGCCATCCGGACGATCTATCCCGACTCGAAGCCGAATCACAACTCGATCCGGATCAACGGTTCGTCGTATTCGTCGTACTCGGTCGACTACGACATCACCATTCCGGAGAACGCGCCGCTCACGCTGCGCAACAAGTTCGGGAGCACCGACGTCACGGGATTGCGCGCGGCGGGCGAGATCATCAACGCGCACGGCGGCGTCATGTTTCGCGACGCGCGCGGCCCGCAGCGGATCGAGAACCAGTTCGCGGGCATCGACGTCACGAACGTCACCGGTGACACCACGGTGCAGAACGCGAACGGCTCGGTCGTCGCGCGCGACATCCGCGGTTCGCTGCAGGTGACGAACCGCTTCGCGGGAGTGGACGTGCAGCGCGTCACGAAGAACCTGATCGTGCGCAACGCGAACGGTTCCGTCAACGCGCGTGACGTCGATGGCGCGGCGAGCATCACCAGCTCCTTCGCGACGATTGACGCGTCGATGATCGACGGCGGCCTGGAAGTAATGAACAACAACGGCCGCGTCGACGTGCACGACATCAAAGGAAAGACGTCGATCCGCAACTCGTTCGCGCCGGTGAAGGTGCTGGGCATCGGCGGCGAGCTGACGGTGACGAGTCAGAACTCACAGGTGGAAGCGACGAAGATCGGCGGACCGGCGACGATTACGTCTTCGTTCGATCAGATCACCGTGCGCGATGTTGCCGGTCCCGCGCGGATCGTGAATGAGAACGGCAACGTGACGGCGACCGACATCCGCGGCGACCTCAATGTCGACGATCGCTTCGGCTTAGTGCGCGCCGACCGGATCAATGGAAACGTCGACGTCGACAACACCAACGGCAGCGTCAACATCGACAACGCGCACGGCAGCGCCAAAGTGCGCACCAGCTTCGCGTCCGTTTTTCTCAAGGGTGTAGCGGGCGCAATCGACGTACAGAACCAGAACGGCAGCATCTCCGCGTCCGGCCTCTCGCCGAACTGCCACGCCGTATCGCTAAAGACGTCGTTCGCCAGCATCAAAGTCGCGCTGCCGGCAAGCGCGAACTACACGATCGACGCACGGACGTCATACGGCCACATCACGACCGAGATTCCGCTGACGACGACGCACGCAACCGATGAAATGCTGTCGGCGAAACTCGGCACAGGAGCCTGCCGGATGGATTTGCAGACTAGCAATGGCGGGGTGACGATCGGGCGGGAGTGAGGGACGTCAGAAATCCCGCTTATACGTAAAGATGAACGCCTTCTGCACGCAGTTCCTCACCGGCGGCACAAAGCGCGTCGTGGCAATTTCCCGCGCGGCGAGCACGGCCAGCGATTCGTCGTTGGTCGTATTCGCGATCACCTTCGTCGATTGCACCACGCCGT
>JAOBAU010000172.1 GCA_025463165.1 Acidobacteriota bacterium
CTGTACGTACCGGAGACATGGTGGACAGGTGGCCGGAGACATGGTGGACACATTCACCGACCGTTAGCGTACGACAGAACCGGGGTGGCGCAGGTCGATTGACCCGAGCTGTTTGTGAAAGAAGTGAACGGTGAAAACGCCGTCCTCGGCTGAGGGGCGCACGGCCAGGAGTTGCCCGCTGAACGCTTGGCTCAAGTAGAAATCGCACTTGTTGACGTGGAGCATTCCGTTGATGCGAAGCTTGTGAACGCGATCGTCAGGACCGTACTCGGGCACCGGCAGCACCTCGGGATAGGAACGCACGCTAGGACGGTAGCGAAAGGCCGGAACTTCGAGTCCGAGCGCCTCGTGCGGCCGATCCTGATTGTAGATGTCTCGCCAGGCGTCGAAGGCACGCTGCATCTCGGCCAATGACGCGTAGTAGTGGTTGCTCAGCAACTCGGCCTTTAGCGTGCGGTGGAACCGTTCGTCTTTGCCGTTGGTCTGCGGATGCAGCGGCCGGGAATGCGAGATGGCAACGCCGATGCGGATCAGCCAAACGGTCAGCTTCGTGTACGGATCGCCTGTGGCGTTGCCCCACGGGTTGCCGTTGTCCATGTTCATGCGCCAGGGCAGCCCGTAGCGGCGAAACATCGCGATCAGATGCGGCTGGACCGTCTCGGTGCGCTCGTTCTCACACGCCTCAAGCAGCATCGAGTAGCGCGAATGGTCGTCCAGCACGGTCAGCGGAAAGCAGCGGCCTTGGCCGATCTGGAAGTGACCTTTGAAATCCATCTGCAGCAGGTCATTGGGAGCGTCGTGCTCGAAGCGCTGCCACGGATGAATCAGCGCCGACGCGTCGGCGCTGATTCGTCCGTGACGCTTGAGGATCTGCCCGATCGTGCTCGCTGCCGGCACGACCGTCAGCGTCCGCTGCAAGACCCTGCGGATCTTCCGCGCGTTCCACACCGGATGCGCATCGCGCACCTCCAGCACGAGTTGCTCGATGCCGTCCTCGGTGCGCTTTGGTGAGTGGTGCGGCTTCCGAGAGCGATCCTCGAAGGTCTCACCATCCTGCTTCGATCGTTCGATCCATTTGTACCCCACAGTCGGAGAGACGCCGAAACGTCGGCACAACTCCCGGATGTTGGCCCCTTCAATCCTGGCCAGCGTTACGAACTCTCGTCGATTCGACATCTTGGACCCCACTTTGAACGGCATTGAGCAGCTTCCTTTCGCTGCTCACTCTGCGCTTCTTGGGTGTCCACCATGTCTCCGGCCACCTGTCCACCATGTCCCCGGTACGTACAGAGGACGCCAGCGCTCCGACCTGCGAACCACGCTACGCCGCTCACCTGAGTTTCAGGACTGACATCACGACACTTTCAATCGCACTTGCTCGCCCGGTGAAAGCTGGGCGAGCTTCCACAAATCGTTGGAGACCACGGTCGCAGGCTGCAGGTAGCCGCCGGTGACGGGATGGTCGGGACCCATCGCTACGAGCGTTCCGTCGGGATGCCATTGCAGCGTCCCGAATTGCATCCCGCACGACGGCAACTCGCGCGGCGCGGGCGGCTCGCCTGAACCGCCGACGCGTCGAAGGCGAATGCCGACGCGATTCAACTCCGCGGTCACTTCCCACTCCTCGGGAAGCGACGGCGCATCGTGAGGTCCGGCGATGATGCGGATCGTGTTTCGGTCGGTGCGATCGACGGCGTACGTATGAGCCGTTGTTTGCGCAGCCGCCGCATTGCGCAACGACATCCTCGCGCGCACGATCGTCGGCGCCTCGGCATAGCGCGAGCGCATCTCATCAATGCCGTCTTCGATGGCCAGGTATCCGCGCAGTCCGCCGTGAAAGCGGCCGAGGTTCAGCTCTTCGCCGGGCAATAGCATGAAGGTCTGCACGTTCCCGATGCCGTCGCAGAATGCCGCGCGGCGTGACGTCGCAAACCGAAGCCGCGGCGCGACGAGCACGCACTCGAGCAGCGGCGCGTCATCGATGTTTCCGACCGCGCGGTTCGCGAGCGCCGCGGCGAATTCGTCGAATGGTCCGCCGGGCGAGACGCCGTAGCCGGCGCGTTTCCAATCGCGCG
The DNA here is from genome assembly GCA_025463165.1 of Acidobacteriota bacterium. Classification (GTDB taxonomy): domain Bacteria; phylum Acidobacteriota; class Thermoanaerobaculia; order Gp7-AA8; family Gp7-AA8; genus JAOBAU01. Next base: position 2,076 of record JAOBAU010000172.1, read on the forward strand.
CGCCCACGATCGTCGTGAGTTGTCCCGGCGCGATGACCTCGGCCACGACATCGCCATCGGCTTCAATGTGCGGCGCCGGCTGCTCGTCGAAATGCGCGATCGAGGTCGGACGGATCTCGATCACATCGCCCGGTGCGAAACGATTCGGCGGCTCCGCATCAGGATTCCAGAGCGACGCGTTCGTGCGCCCGAGAATGTTCCAGCCGCCGGGCGAATCGACCGGATAGAAGCCGGCCATGCCTCCCGCGATCGCGAAGCTCCCGCGCGGAACGAGATTGCGCGATCGCGTCCGCCGCGGCATCCGCCACGCGTCCGGCCAACCTTCGAGGTAGGCGAAGCCGGCGCGAAATCCGAGGTACCGCGCGGTGAGACGCAGCGACGGAATGCGCTGAAGAAAGTCATCGCGCGTGATGTGAACATGCGCGAGAAACTCGTCGAGATCGGCGCCGGAGAAATCGACGTCGATGACATGCGTGCGCGGCGTGAATGCGGACGTTGAAACGTCATCGAAATCGATCGACGGCTCTCCATTGAAAACGATGTACAACGACTGCTGCCCGACGATGCACGCGACGACGTTCTCTCTCGCGCGCAACGCAGCCGCGCGTGCGTGCAACTCGGCGGCGGCGACATCCGCGCCGAAGTCGGCGAGCAAGCCGCGGTCGCCCGCGGGCGTGACTTTCGGCGGCATATCGGCTGATGGTAACGTGCCGCTCCATCATGACCGACCAGCACGTTCACACCGCAGCCTGCAACCACAGTTCGATCCTCAAAGACATCGCGCATCAGGCGATGATCGACCGCGGACTTCAGCCCGATTTTTCTGCCGAGGCCGAGAAGCAGGCGGAATCGATCTCCGGCGCCGCGAATGAAACCGATGCGTCGATTAAGGATCTTCGCCAGCTCCTCTGGTGCTCGATCGACAACGACGACTCGCGCGATCTCGACCAGCTCACCGTCGCCGAGGACCTCGGCGGCGGCAACATCCGCGCGATGGTGGCGGTGGCCGACGTCGATGCGCTCGTCAAAAAAGGCACGCCGATCGACGATCACGCGCGCGCGAACACCACCTCGGTCTACACCGCTTCGCAGATTTTTCCGATGCTGCCGGAGAAGCTGTCGACCGGCCTCACATCGCTCAACGAGCATGAGGAGCGG
>JAOBAU010000188.1 GCA_025463165.1 Acidobacteriota bacterium
AACACATCGGGCGAGTCGACACTCAATCGCTTGTATGCGATCGGCGAGACGTCGTGCTCCGGACTGCACGGCGCGAATCGACTGGCGTCGACGTCACTGCTGGAAGGATTGACGTGGGGCTACTACGCCGCGCAATCGATCCTCGAGAAATACAGCGCCGGCTCGACTCCGGTGGAATCGACCGCGTCCGTCGCGCGACGCGCGCGCGCGACGGACGCACCGTCGATTCGGCGCGCGTCAACCTCGCGGCCGGCGGGCGAAGGATCGATCGATGACGCGTTGCTGGAAACGATCCCCGACTGGCGTCCGCCGGGAAAAGAGAACATGGAAGATCCCGCGCTGATCCTGCAGGACTGGACGACGATCCAGCACACGATGTGGAACTACGTCGGGATCGTCCGGACGCGCGAGCGATTGAAACGCTCGGTCGCCGACATGCGCGAGCTCGGCAGCCGTTTGACGAAGTACTACCACGAGTCGGTGATCAGCAAAGCGATCGTCGAGCTCTTCCACGGACAGCAGATGGCGATGATCGTCGCGAACGCCGCGTTGAAAAATCCGGTGTCGCGCGGCGCGCACTTCCGCAGGGACTGATCACCATGACGAAGCTCCATCTCGGCTGCGGCCCACTCGCTCTTCCGGGCTGGGTGAATCTCGACAATCTCCCGTATCCCGGCGTCGATCAGGTAGTCGACGTGACCGCCGGGCTGCCGTTCGAAGATGTCTCATTCGTTTTCGCCGAACATTTCATCGAGCACATCGCGTATCCCGATGCGGCGAATCTGATGCGCGAGTGCCGGCGCATTCTCAACGATGATGGCGTGCTGCGGCTGTCGACGCCGAATCTCGACTGGGTCTGGATGACGCACTATCGCTTGCCGATGAACGATGAGGAAGCGGTGCAGGCGTGCTTCGCGATGAATCGCGCGTTCCGCGGCTGGGGACATCAGTTTCTCTACAACGATCGGACGCTGCGCGCGACGCTACTCGATGCCGGCTTCGCGAACGTGACGCGTGTCGAATACGGCGCCAGCGAATACGACGAGCTGCGCGGACTGGAACGACATGAGAAGTCGCCCGACTACGGCTCGCTCTCGCACATTCTCGTGATCGAAGCGAGCGGTCGCGGCACGGCGAAACCCGACCACTTCGATCAGCCGCGTTCCGATTTCCTTCGCGACCTCGGCGTGAAGTAAACCGCTACCAGCCGAAGCCGCCGGGACGTCCGCCCATCCCGCCACCGCCCATTCCACCGCGACCACCGCGTCCGCGACGGCCGTAACCGTCGTCACCGCCACGCCCGCGTCGCGAATCATCGCGCGTCGAATGCATCGCCGCCTGCAGCGAGTCCCACTGATCTTTCGAGAGCAGCGCGCGCTGCGCGGCGATCTGTTCCACGTTGCGATCGAGCAACGCGTCACGTGAATCGCGCATCCGTTTGCCGGCGGCGAGAATGTCATCGCGCGTCGGCTGCGCGGAATCGAGGATGAGACGGAAATCGCGTGCCGCGTCGGATGACGCACGGCGAAGCGTTTCCATCTCCGTGCTGTCGGACGCCGTGGCGTCGAGCGATTTGAACTGTTCCGGCGAGAGCTTCACCGCGGTGGAGATTTGCGGATCGCGCCACCAATTCCGGGGAGGGAGGGTGTCGCCTCCTCCCTCCCCACCCATCGGCGCCCCGCCACTGCGCGCTCGTTCGCTACCGCCATAGCCGCCACCTCGGCGCTCGGGTGGCGCATCGTCCATCGAGGACGAGCAGGCGGTGAGTGAGAGGAGGAGTGCGACGAGCAGCGCAGCAGCGCGATTCATAAACGTCGATACGAAGACGATGCGTGGAACGTTGAATCGCTAAAACAGTTTCGGCATCGTGGCGCGCAGCGGGTAGCCGAGGTGCTCGTAAGCGAGGCGGCTGGCGACGCGGCCGCGCGGCGTGCGCTGCATGAAGCCGATCTGAATCAGGTACGGCTCGTACAGATCCTCGATCGTTCCGCGATCTTCCGCGACCGACGCCGCCAGCGCGGCGACGCCGACCGGCCCGCCGTTGAAGCGCTCGATGATCGTCGTCAACAACTTCCGATCGATCTCGTCGAGTCCGTATTCATCGACCTCGAGCATGTGGAGCGCGTCGCGCGCGATCGAGAGATCGATCTTTCCTTCGTGGCGCACTTCGGCGAAGTCGCGCACGCGGCGCAGCAGACGGTTCGCGATACGCGGCGTACCGCGCGAACGGCGAGCGAGCTCGTGCGCGCCTTCGTTCGTGATCGGAATCGTGAGGATCTCTGCCGATCGGCGCACGATGATCTCCAGCGATTCGACGTCGTAAAAGTCCAGGCGATGCACGATGCCGAAGCGCGCGCGCAGCGGCGCGGTGAGCAAACCGGCGCGCGTTGTCGCGGCGATCAGCGTGAACGGCTCGACCTGCATCTTCATCGTCGTCGCGGCCGGGCCGGTGCCGATGATGATGTCGAGCTCGAAATCCTCCATCGCCGAATAGAGCTTCTCTTCGACGATCGGCTGCAGGCGATGAATCTCGTCGATGAAGAGGATGTCGCCTTTCTGCAGCTTGGCGAGAATGGCAGCGATGTCGCCCGGCTTTTCGAGCGCCGGCGCTGACGTCGACGTCATCGCCGACTCCATCTCATTGGTGATGATCGCGGCGAGCGTCGTCTTGCCGAGTCCCGGCGGACCGAAGAGCAGGACGTGATCGAGCGGCTCTTTACGGCGGCGCGCCGCTTCGAGCGAGACGGCGAGGTTCTCTTTTACTTTGTGCTGGCCGATGTATTCGCGGAGCCGTCGCGGCCGAAGCGAGAGCTCGTTCTGGAGGTCGTCCTCAACCGGCTGCGGGGAGAGAATCCGTTCGTCGGACATCTGCCGGCATTGTAGCGGCGCCGCGCACCGGCAACGAGATCGTGATCGTCGTTCCTTCGCCTTCGCGCGACGCGACGACGATCCCGCCGCCGTGCTCCTGAAGAATGCGGTACGAGATGGCCATGCCGAGTCCGGTGCCTGAGGGGAAGTTCGTGCGGAACGGCTGGAAGAGCCGCTGCAGATCGGCGGGCGACATCCCGCGGCCGCTGTCGATGAAGAGAATGCGATAGGAGTCGCCGGCGACTTCGGTGGTCACCTTCAGCGCGCCGCCATTCGGCATCGCCTGCATGGCGTTGCGCGCGAGGTTCCAGAACACCTGGCGGATCTGATCGGCGTCGCCGAGGATCGTGAATGACGGCGGATCGATGTCGCGCTCGATGGTGTGATGCGGCGTCAGCTCAGCGGAGTTCGTCAGCAGATCGAGCGTCTCGGAAAGACTCGCGGCGACGTCGAAATCGAGCGCCCGTTTTTCCTGCGGCTTCACGAAGCGGAGAAAGTCGGCGATCGATTTATTGAGCCGCTCCGACTCGCGCATGATGATCGACATCAACCGCTGTTCCTGCGGCGTCAGCGCTTCCGATTTCTTGAGGACCTGCGCGGAGCCGGAGATGGCGGCGAGCGGATTTCGAATCTCGTGCGCGATGCCGGCGGAGAGCTCGCCGACCGCGGCCATGCGGTCTTTCAGTCGCAGCTCCGCTTCGAGCTTCTTCATCTCGGTAAGGTCCTGAAAGATGAGCGTGTAGCCGGACGCTTTTCCGTCGATGGTCTTCAGCGGCGTGATGGCGAAGCCGAGCGCGCGCGGCTCGCCGAGAATCATCACGTCCGATTCGCGGCGAATGACCGCCTCGTACGACAGTCTGCTGAGCGCGTGCGACCACTGCTCGGCGGAAAAGAATCCGAGCTCGGCGACGTCGCGGCCGAGGACGTTGTGCGCGTCGAGCTGGAGGATTTGCATGCCGGCAGGATTGATGAACGTCGCCGCGCCGCCGGGCGAGAGCGTGATCAACCCTGACGGGATGGAGTCGACGACGTTCTGATTCAACGCGCGCAGCTCGGCCAGGTTCTGCCGGTTCGCGACGAGCTCCTGCGACGTGCGTTGCAGTTTCTCGGAGAGATACGACGTCAGCAGCGCGGTGGCGTAGTAGCCGGCGAAGTTCGTGGCGATGTTGAGGTAGAGACGCGATGACGTCCACGGCGTCGGCACGAACCAGATCTGATCGGGCAGCGGAATGACGCCGTAATAGAGGAGGTCGGCGAGCGCGCCGTAGAGCATCACCGCGCCGCTGGCGGCGAGCAGTCCGCCGCGGCGGTAGAGCAGCATCGACGCGGTGATGATCGAGACGAGGTAGAGGAATGAGAACGGCGAATCGAGTCCGCCGGTGAAGTAGACGAGGAGCGTTTCGACGATCAGATCGCCGGAGATCTGAATGGCGAGATGAAACTTACGCGAGCGGATGACGCGGCCGACGGCGATGTAGAGCAGCGTCAGGGCGTAGGTCAGGCCCGCCGTCAGATAGAGATAGTTGATCGGCAGCACCTCGCGCGAGGTGTACTGAATGATCAAAGACGCCATCAGCAGCGTCGTCACGACGACGACGCGGACGGCGGTGAGCATGCGGGCGTCGGATGGCATATGGGGTGGCCCCTCACCCGGCGCTCCGCGCCACCCTCTCCCGGCGGGAGAGGGCTGAGGCGCGGGCGTGCTACTTATCCAATCTGGCCGATCAACGTAAACATCGGCATGTACATCGCGATGACGATGCCGCCGATGGCGACGCCGAGGAATGCGATGAGCACCGGCTCGAGCAGCTTCATGAGACCGGCCACCGCGGTATCGACTTCATCCTCGTAAAAGTCGGCGATCTTCGACAGCATCGTGTCGAGCGCACCGGTCTGTTCGCCGACGGCGATCATCTGCACGACCATCGACGGGAAGACGTCGGTGTCGGCGAGCGGCTCGCTGATCGTCTTGCCTTCTTCGACCGACTTGCGCGTGGCCATGATCGCGTCTTCGACGATCGAGTTGCCGGCGGTGCGCGCGGTGATCTGCAGTCCGTCGAGAATCGGCACGCCCGACGCGGTCAGCGTCGAGAGCGTGCGGCAGAAACGGGCGACCGCGATCTTGCGCATCAGCATGCCGAGGATCGGCATCTTCAGAACGATGCCATCGAGGACGCGCTTGCCTTTGTACGTCTCGTGATAGCGGCGCAGCGCGTAGATCGTGCCGCTGATGACGCCGATGATCAGCCACCAGAAGTCGGCGATGAAGTTCGAGAGCGCGATGACGATGACGGTCGGCAGCGGCAGCTCGGCGCCGAGACCTTTGAAGAGGGCCGCGAACACCGGAATGACCTTCCAGAGAATGACCGCAACGACGATACAGGCGATGGAGATGACGGCGACCGGATAGATCATCGCCGACTTCACCTGGCTGTTCAGCTTGACCGACTTCTCGATGTACTGCGCGAGACGCTGCAGGATCGTGTCGAGAATACCGCCGGCCTCGCCCGCGGCGACCATGTTCGTGTAGAGATCGTTGAAGATCTTGGGATGCTTGCGCATCG